>CACYCQ010000035.1:0-2545 GCA_902772995.1 uncultured Eubacteriales bacterium | reverse complement strand
GTCAAGCTGTCCGGAGGACAGAAGCAGCGGCTGAGCATCGCCCGGGTGTTCCTCAAAAATCCCGCCATCGTCATTCTGGATGAGGCGACATCGGCCCTGGACAACACCACGGAGGTGCTTATCCAGGAGGCCCTGGACGAGCTGTGCCAGGGACGGACGACCCTGGTGGTGGCCCACCGCCTGTCCACCATTCGCAATGCCGACGAGATCGCCGTGGTGATTCACGGACGGGTCATGGAACGGGGGACCCATGAGGAGCTGATGGCCGGGGACACCACCTACCGCCAGCTGTATTCCCTGCAGTTCCGGGAGAGCGACCTGCCCGGAAACGGCGCGTAGACGGACAGGCCCGTGCCTGCAATACAGGGGCTTTCCTGTGGGGGCTCTGCAGGAAACTTCCGGCCTGTCACGGGGAGGACAGAGGGCACTGTGAGCTTTCTGTTCATTTCCGTTATCCTGCTGATGACGGTCCGGATCCTGATCCCCAGGAACAGGCGGCGATGGCCGCGAGGCTCGCCCATATCGCCCGGACACCTGCTGCGTCATTGTAGCAGACCTGGGACCTTCTGCGGATCCGCTGAAAGAAAAATGGAAACCTTTTTTTGAACCATGCTTCCTGTCGCATGAGCAGCGAAGCAGTCTGGGATGCAGGCCTCTTTTGGCCAGGAAACCCGGAAAAGACTGTTCTCCCGCAGAAAAAACCCGGAGGAGGCCGGCGGGAGGATGGGGCCGGAAGAGGTCAGACTTTGGACGGGAGAACGTCATGAAACTGTATACATGGCAGCAGGAATGCCTGAAGACCTGGGAGGAAAACGGGTGCCGCGGGATCGTAAACGTGGTGACGGGCGCCGGGAAAACGGTGCTGGCGCTGGAAACGATCCGGCGTTTTCGCAGAAAACACGCAAATGCCAGGATTCGGATCGTGGTGCCGACGATTCCGCTGGCGCAGCAGTGGCAGTCCGCGCTGCTGCGGGAAGCGGAGGATGAGGCAGACCGGCCGGGCTTCTTCGGTGCGGGCCGGAGGGACGCCTGGGACCGCCCGCCCGGTGATGATCTATATTATCAACTCCGCCAAGGAGCATCTTGCTCAGCACATTGAGCAGGCATTCGCGCTGGGGCAGCCTGTGCTGCTGGTCTGCGATGAATGCCATCACTACCAGAGCAAGGAAAACCGGAAAATCTTCGATTTTCGGA
Source organism: uncultured Eubacteriales bacterium (assembly GCA_902772995.1). Taxonomy (GTDB): domain Bacteria; phylum Bacillota; class Clostridia; order Christensenellales; family Aristaeellaceae; genus Ventricola. The sequence goes on along the minus strand of CACYCQ010000035.1, from coordinate 1,351 downwards.
TCCCTCCGTTTTTCTCCGGACATCAGTATGCCACGCTGGGACTGTCTGCAACGCCCTTTGGGACTGCCCATGATGAGGTCCTGATCAGGGGACTGGGAAAGGAGATTTATCAGTATGGCTTTGAAGAGGCCTCGGCACAGGGCATCGTGACATCCTTCACGATCATGGAGACGGCAGCGACCTTTCTGCCGGAGGAGCGGGTAAGATACCAGGCGCTGACACATGAGCTGATCATTCTCTATGCAAAACTCCTGGCCAGGTATCCTTATCTGAAGAATATGGAGGAGAGACTCTTCCAGATTGAACTGAACCGGCTGGCACAGGAGGCGGGGATGGATCCGGCGAATCTGGCGGTCAGCTACCTGCTGAAAACCTGGGAGAGGAAAGCCGTAAGCAACCTTGCACAGACCAGAAGTCTGTGCGCGCTGGACATTCTGCGACAGCATCCGGAGGACACCAAGGCGATCCTGTTCTGTGAACGGATCTCCCAGGCAGAGGATATGCTCAGGCTTCTCAGGCGCAAGGTGGGGGATATCGGGGTGCTGTATCATTCGGAGATGTCCCGGGAAGCACGGGAACGGAGTCTTCAGGCGTTTCGGGACAATCAGGCCCGGGTGCTGGTCAGCTGCCGCGCACTGGACGAGGGGATCGATGTCCCGGATGCAGGAGTCGGGATCGTTCTGAGCAGCACATCCGTGGCCCGGCAACGGATTCAGCGCCTGGGGCGGGTCCTGCGCAGGGCGCCGGGAAAGATGGCTGCGTGCCTTTACTATATCTATCTGCCGGAGTCCACGGATGATGGGGTTTTCCTGCCGGAACTGAAGGGGATTGACTGTGTCCAGCTGCGATACAGCGCGGAGGAAAGGGCATTTTCCAACGAACTGTATGAATATGCGGCGAGAGAGCTTCTTCATCAGGCAGCGGACCTGAGCCAGCCAAAGCAGAAGGAACTGAGAAAATGCCTGCTGGAGGGGCTCCCCAGGGCGGACTACCTGCTGCCTCCGGAAGCTTTCAGGGAGAGAAAGGGCGAAACGGTCCATGAGGCCAATTACCGAAAGACCATGCTCAAGATGAGCCGACTGTTTCATCAGAGTCAGTGAAGTTGAGGAATTGTCCGGCGTGATTTGAAAAAGGAAAAACACCCCGCCGTCGAACAATAAGTTATATTTGATAAATAATACACATTGTTACATAATCTGAGACTTGAAATGCTTTGAATAAAAAGTGTTTTGAAGTACGTGCGCAACTGCGTGGAGGATGTCAGACTTTTGCTCGTGTTCGGAGAAAAAACTGGTTGGGGAGAACCTTGATTTCATCGGATCAGATGTCACGGGTGTCGATTTATGCAGGT
>CACYCQ010000034.1:0-3032 GCA_902772995.1 uncultured Eubacteriales bacterium | reverse complement strand
GCCGGAGCCCATTTCATCCGCAAAGCCGATGGGCAGGCGGGCGATGTGGCGCATCAGCGTCTTTTTCATGTTGGCAGCTGTACGGAACGCACTGCCGTGGGAGCAGACCAGCGCACTTACATAGACAAGCCAGGCCAGCACAGCGAACAGCACGGCCATCCAGCCGTTGCGCACGATGCCTGTTGCCTTTGAAAAGTCCGGCTGTACCTCCAGCACTTCGCGGATGATACGCCAGATGCAGACGAAGGGCAGCAGGGCCAGCACACTGCTCAGTGCGGACAGGATCAGCGACATGTATGTCAGCAACCTAAAACGGCCCGCGTATTCCATCAGCCGTCCGAAGGCGGACGGCGATTTGGCCTGTTTTTTCTCTTTCAATGGATATCCCTCACTTTCCGTTAGCCAACAGACATTTGTTAGTGTTAACTAACACTCATTTATGCATATCGCCTGCCCCCCAAAGGGAACAGGCGGTACCATCAGATCATGTGCAGTTCAGAAACCGAACAGCGCCTTCCAGCCGGGAAGGAAGAAAGCTTCAACCGTCTCCAGGCACTGCATCGATTCATCAAGGGAATAGCGATGGATCACCGGCTCAAACAATGCGGTCACATAGGCGCTGAACAGCAGATGCAGCTCCCTGGGGCTGATGTCACGGATGGCCAGCCCTTTCTGCCGCAGAACCGGGAGATAAAGAAGGGTCTTCTCCTGGGAGGTCTGTGTCAGATCGTGCAGGAAGTTTTCGTATTTTGTGCCCGAGGAACAGGTCAGCAGGAGATGGTAATCCTCCACCTGGGGATAGACCACCTCGCGCATCAAGTCGATCCATGAATCCTTCCATTGAAGGGCCCCATCCTCCTGCACCGCTGTCAGGTACCTGGCCTGGTGATCCTCCATCCACGCATCCATCTGCCCGACCGCAGGTGCGACCAGAAGGTCGAACAGATCGGCCTTGTCCCGGCAATGCCTGTACAGCCCGGCTGCCGTGAGGCCGCACCGCTCGCCCACGCGGCGCATGGAGGCCTTTTCAAAGCCGTACGCCAGGAATTCCTCTCTGGCTGCAGCCAGGACCCTGGCATGGCTGGCGGTTTTGTCCTTCGGCATACCATCCTCCACAGATAACATCGTTAGCTAACGATGTTAATCATAAACCGGTTTTCATCGGCTGTCAAGGCAGGCTGTCAGACAAACCCTGTTTTCTTCGCCAAAGGAAACCGCAGCTGCCGACCCGGCACCGCCGTCTCAATATGGTATATCATCGGTTCTTCCTCCGGAATCAGGCAGCCGGGCTTTTCCGGATGCAATTCACTTTCTGCCATTCAGCAGCGCGGAGCCGCTCAGCGCCATCCAGGCGGCTTCGGACTTGTTCATGAACCTGCCGTTCGTCGTGTCGATCAGCTCCACCTGTCTATAGCCCATATCTTTGAGCTTCATAACAAAGGCCTGCATATCGCCGTACCTGGATTTTGAGAAGATATCGTGCAACGCGAAGGTGCCGCCCTTTTTCAGGGTGCGCAGGGTTTCCAGGAGGTATTGCTTCCGGTCGCCGGGAATGTTGTGATACACGTAATTGCTCACCACGGCATCGAAGGTCTCGTCCGGGAAATCCAGGCGGGCGGCATCTCCCTGCCTGAAGGAAATCCGGCTGACGCCCTCGGCCCTGGCGTTGCTTTCGCACAGGCTTTTGCTGAAGGAGGCATACTCCCTGCCCCAGCGGTCGATGCCGATGATCTCAGCCCTGGGGTTCCGTTTGCCCACCGCGATTCCCAGCGCCCCACTGCCGCAGCCCACATCCAGAACCTTGCCGCCGTCGGGCAGCTCCACATAAGCCGCCGTGCCTTCGATGATCTGCCGGGCCATCTGGCGCTTTCCGTGATAGTCAAAGGCGCGATACATGCAGACCGCCCAGAAGGTCAGCCCGCAGAAGACCACCGCGATGGCAGCAAGCGCGATGGTCAGCACCGTTTTCAGCGTGCCGCCCGGCAGCAGCTGACACGTCAGCACTGCGGCGCCGCACCCGATGGCAGCAAGCAGGAAGGCAAGCACCATGCCCCTGGGCATCCAGTTTTTGTAATCAGGCTTCTTCCAGGTTCCCCCTCACTTTCCGGCAATCACTGTGAGCCACGGCTTGGCGGGATGATGATCGCAGGTCACCTCGGAAAAGCCTGCATCTATCAGTGCCGTTTCAAGCTGTTCCGCCGTATAGCATTTCATCCCGTCGATCATGCCCTCGAATTTCTTCCCCGTGTCATCCTCGCCGTCCGATTCGTTGCAGATCATGAAGAACCCGCCCGGCTTCAGGATACGGGCAACCTGCCCGAAGCACTTTTCCAGCCCCGGCCAGAAGTAAACCGTCTCAAAGGCGGTCGCCAGATCGAAAGTGCTGTCCGGGAGACGCAGATCGGACACATCGCCCTGCAGCACCTCGCACCGTCCCGCTGCAATGGCCGCCTGATTGAAGACTTTCGCCTTTTCAACGGACAGCCCGGAATGGTCGATGGCCGTCACATGCGCCTTCGGATACTTTTTGAGCAGTTCCCCGGCATTTCTTCCGCCGCCGCAGCCCAGATCCACGGCTTTTCCAGGCGCGATGGGCGGCAGATGGGAAAAGCCCCAGTCGGCCATGGCGGCATGGCCGGAGTTCATACCGCTCAGCATCACCTTTCCCAGAAAGCCCTCCGGCTTCCTCGTCTGGCTGACAAACCTTTTGAACAGTCCCATTTTGCATCCCCTTTCCAATGCTTGTTGTAGTGCTTTGCCCGTTCCCGGCATGGGTCTTCCGGCGGACGGATCTGAAGCTGCGCGCATCCGGACATACACGCGTGTTCTTCGGCTGGACCGGGAAACCGCTTTGACAGCATCTGACGGCCGCCATGGCTTCCTGTCCGCAGTGCTGCATCTGTCGGTTCCCTTCGTTCCTTCCGTGCACAACCGTCGGGCCAACGCCATACAGGGGCGGCTGATGCCCTTCCTGCACGAAGTTCCTCATACCGGCGTCTCCATAAACTCATCTATTGCCTTCAGCACGGGAG
>CACYCQ010000033.1:0-30448 GCA_902772995.1 uncultured Eubacteriales bacterium | reverse complement strand
GCCCTGTTCCCGGCGATTTCGGCCGGGGGCGTCCTGCCCCGAAAGACCTTCTCCATGGGTGAGGGCAACGAGAAGCGTTATTACATGGAATGCCGCAGAATCCGGCGGACACGGTGAAGGCGGCACGCCAGGTTGAAGGGAAGAACGTTTCAGGAAGGGAGAAGAGAAGATGAAGAGGAGAACAAAAATCGTCTGTACAATCGGACCGGCCACGGACAGCGAGGAGATGATGTCCAGACTCATGGATGCAGGCATGAATGTCTGTCGTCTGAACATGTCTCACGGATCCTATGAGGAGCAGGCCGCCCGCATCAGCATGATCAAGAAGCTGCGCGCGGAGAAAAACCTGCCTATTGCCATCATGCTGGATACCAAGGGTCCTGAAGTGCGCACCTGCACGCTGAAAACCGGCAGGGTGAAGCTGGAGGCGGGCCAGGAGTTTACCCTGACCACACGGGAGCTGGAGGGGGATGAACACATCGTCAGCGTGACCCACATGCGCCTTCCGGAGCTGGTGGGTCCCGGCGTCCGGATTCTCATTGATGACGGTCTGCTGTCCCTGGACGTGCTGCGTGTGGAATGCGGGACGGAGATCGTGTGCAGGGTGGTCAACGGCGGCGAACTGGGGAACCGGAAGGGCATCTCCGTACCGGAGGTGGACCTGCAGCTGGATGCCATCTCCGACAAGGACCGCGCGGATATCCTCTTTGGAATCGGGCAGGGCATCGACCTGATCGCGGCGTCCTTCGTGTGCCGTCCCTCGGATGTGCTGACCATCCGCAAGCTCTGCACGGACAACGACGCAGGCTACATGAAGATCTTTTCCAAGATCGAGAACCGCATGGGTGTGGAGAATTTCTCCGAGATCCTCAAGGTCTCCGACGGCATCATGGTGGCCCGGGGAGACCTGGGCGTCGAGGTGGACATGGAGGAGGTGCCTCTGCTGCAGAAGCGCTTCATCCACCTGTGCAACGTGGCCGCAAAGCCGGTCATTACGGCCACCCAGATGCTGGATTCGATGATCCGCAATCCCCGGCCGACCCGGGCGGAAGCCAGCGACGTGGCCAATGCCATCATCGACGGTACGGATGCGGTCATGCTCTCCGGCGAGACCGCCGCGGGCAGATATCCCCTGGAATCGGTCAATACCATGGTGCGCATTGCCGAGTACATCGAGAAGCACCAGATGATCAACAACCGCTTCAAGCTTCAGCAGGAGGCGCTGCACAACACGGCGGCAAGGACCGTGGCCAACGCGGTGTCCTACTCCTGCTGCCAGATGGCCTCCGACCTGAACGCCGCGGCCATCATCACCCCCAGCAATTCCGGAACCACCGCCAGGATGGTGGCCCGCTTCCGTCCGGACTGCATGATCATCGCGCCCACGCCCAGCGAGCATGCCTTCCATCAGCTGGGTCTGTCCTTTGGCGTGACTCCCTGCCGCATGGAACTCAGCGGCGATACGGATGACCTGATTGCGGGCGCGGTTTCCGCGGCGGAATCCGCCGGGTACGTGAAGGCCGGGGACATCGTCATCATTTCCGCCGGCGTTCCCACGGGCGTGTCCGGCACCACCAACCTGATCAAGGCCCATATCGTGGGCAATGTGCTGCTGCGGGGCATCGGCATCGGATCGGGCGCGGCCAGCGGACGGGTGTGCATCGTCAACACTCTGAGCGATCTGGAAAGCTCCTTCAACCCGGGAGATATCGTGGTCACCAAGATGACCAATGCCAGCATGCTGCCCTATCTCCGCCAGGCGTCCGCCGTGGTGGTGGAGGGCACGGAACGGGAGTGCCATGCATCCATCACCTGTGAGGCCCTGGGCATTCCGCTGCTGATTGACCGGACCTGTCAGGCCGTGCACATGATGAAAAACGGCATGATCATCACCGTGGATGCGGCAAAGGGCCACATCGTCAACATCAACGGGGCAAAATAACGGCATCCGGCAGGGCTTCGCCTGCGCCGGATGCGGGGGAAGAAACCAATGTCGGAAAAAACGGAGGCACGGTCCTACTCGGCCACGGCCAAGGAGGAACTGTGCCGGATTGAACCTGAAAACGTCTGCTGTCTGCTGGCGGAGCTCTCGGGCATCGTCTCCTCGGCCGGGTCGGTCCTGATCCGGCCGGGAGGCGGCAGGCGGCTGTTTGTGGAAACGGAAAACGAGGCGGTGGCCGCACGCACCGTGCGGCTGCTGCGGGATGTGTTTGATGTGCAGCCGGATGTCATGGACCTGACCCGGACAAGACTGGGCGGCCGCAGGGTCAGCCGGATGGTGCTGGAAGGGGACGAAGCGGTGTTCGTGCTGGAGGGCTGCGGCATTGACGTGCTGGGGAGGCGGAGTGTCCCCCATGACATCACCGCACGCAAATGCTGCCGCAAGTCCTTCCTGCGGGGCGTGTTCCTGGCATGCGGCTCCGTGACGGACCCGGACAAGGGGTACCACCTGGAGCTGGTGCTGGAGGATGAAAGCTTTGCCCAGTCGGTGCAGAAGCTCATCGCCCGCTTCGGTCTCAACGTCCACGTGACAGACCGGCGGCGCATGTCGCTGGTGTACCTCAAGGGCCAGGAGGATATCGGGGACATGCTCAGCCTGATCGGGGCCCAGAACGCCCGCTTTGCCATGGAGGATGTCTATATCCGCAAGGGGCTGAGGAACCAGGCCAACCGCGCGGTCAACTGCGACAGCGCCAACCTGGACCGGTCGGTGAACGCCGCCCTGCGGCAGACGCAGGCCATCGAGCTTGTGCTCTCCCGCATGAGCGAGGAAAGCCTGGGGCCCGTGCTGGCGGGGACGGCCCGGCTGCGTCTGCAGTATCCGGAAATGTCCCTGGATGAACTGGGGGCCATGTGCGAACCGCCGGTGGGCAAGAGCGGAATCTATCACCGGCTGAGGAAGCTGGAGGAACTGGCGGAGGAACTGAGAGGGATGTCCTGATACCATGATGCTGGGAGGAACGGAACGTGGAGCTGACGATCAGGGTTGGTCTGAAGGAGCTGCTGCTGACCAGAAAGGCGGCGGAGATTTCGACCTGCATGGGAGAATATGAATCACGGATTCTGATCAGGCACGAAAACAAGACGGTCAATGCAAAGTCCCTGATGGGGCTGATCTCCCTCGGAGTCTGCGAGGGACAACCTCTGACCATTGTGGCGGAGGGGGCAGATGAAGCCAAGGCGGTCCACAGACTTGCAGAACTGCTTGGCGCATAACAGGACCGCGTAAAGACGCGGCCGGGATTGAGGAGATACGAATCATGGGTAAGAAGAACCAACAGGAATTTGTACAGCACATCACTGCACGGAGCGAGGATTTCTCCCAGTGGTATACGGATGTGGTCCGTCTCGCGGATCTCATGGATTACACCCCGGTGAGGGGATGCATGGCCATCAAGCCTTACGGCTATGCCATCTGGGAGTTGATCCAGCATCAGATGGATGACGAGTTCAAGCGCACCGGACACAAGAACGTGTCCATGCCCATGCTGATCCCTGAGAGCCTGCTGCTCAAGGAGGCGGATCACGTGGAGGGCTTTGCCCCGGAAGTCGCCTGGGTCACCCAGGGAGGAACGGAGCAGCTGACGGAGCGCCTGGCCATCCGGCCGACCAGTGAGACCATCTTCTGCACCATGTATGCCAAGTGGGTCCAGAGCTGGCGGGATCTGCCCCTGCTGTACAACCAGTGGTGTTCGGTGATGCGGTGGGAGAAGACCACCCGTCCCTTCCTGCGCACCTCTGAATTCCTGTGGCAGGAGGGACACACCATCCACGCCACGGAGGAGGAGGCCCAGGAGGAGACCATGAAGATGCTCATGGTTTACCGGGATTTCTGCGAGAACGTGCTGTCGGTGCCTGTCTACTGCGGCCAGAAGAGCGAAAAGGAAAAGTTCGCCGGTGCCCGGGCCACCTATTCCGTGGAGGCCATGATGCAGGACGGCAAGGCGCTGCAGAGCGGCACCAGCCACAACTTTGGAACCAACTTCTCCGAACCCTTCGAGATCAAGTTCCTGGATAAGGACGGTACCCAGAAGTATGCCTATGAGACCAGCTGGGGAACCAGCACCCGCCTGATTGGCGCCCTGATCATGACCCACGGCGACGAGCGCGGACTCAAGCTGCCTCCGAAGGTGGCGCCGGTGCAGGTGGTCGTGGTGCCTGTCGCTGCGCATAAGGAAGGCGTGCTGGAGGGAGCCCGCAGGGTGGCGGACGCGCTGAAGGCAGCCGGCATGCGGGTGGAATTCGATGACCGTGACAATGTGACTCCCGGCTGGAAGTTCAATGAGTGGGAGCTCAAGGGCGTGCCGGTGCGCATTGAGATCGGTCCCAGGGACCTGGCGGAAAACAAGGTGGTGGCCGTGCGCCGGGATACCTTTGAGAAGACCTCTCTGGAGATCGGGGGCCTGGAGCAGAAAGTGGCCGGCATGCTGGATCAGATCCAGAGGAACATGCTGGAGGTGGCCCGGGAATTCAGGGACACCCATACCAGGGACGTGCACAGCATGAAGGAACTGGGCGAACAGGTCAACGGCGGTTATGCCCGGGCCATGTGGTGCGGCGAGCAGGCCTGCGAGGATGAAATCAAGGAAAAGTTCAGCGCCACCTCCCGCTGCATGCCCTTTGACCAGACGCCCATCGACGAGGTCTGCGTATGCTGCGGCAAGCCGGCCAGAAAGCTGATTTATTTTGCGAAAGCCTATTGAGTGAGAGGAATGCCTGTGAATGAGCGAAGGCGGATCGCGCAGAAGGTGCCAGGGTGGGGAGTCCCCGCCCTGGCGCTGCTGTTCATTGTCCTGTGTTTCGTCTCCGGAATTCTGGACCGCAGGGTGACATGGGACCTCATGAAGCCGGGACAGCTGCACGGACTGAACATTGTTGCACCCTACCAGAGAAGCGCGGGCGAAGGAACCGGGACCCTGAATTCGGGGCCCGGGCTGAACCTGCCTGCCGGAGACTACCCTTTGAGATGGACAATCACAGGGGACGGGGAAAACCGGCTGCGCTTCACCTGCAGCAACGGCGCGCTGCTGGAACCGGGAGAAGTGCGCCTTGAACCGGGCGAGGCGCAGGGCGGATGTGTGCTGCACGTGCACGAGATGGCGGAGAATGTTCAGATCCTCATCGACTTCCTGGAAGGGAGTACCATCCGGGTGGAGGAGATGACCCTCACCAGCCCGCCCTACAGCGACCATGTGATCACCCTGGCCCTGGTGCTGGGGGTCCTGTGTCTGATCTGGGAGGGAATCCGCAGGGGGGCTGACCTGCGGAAGGCGGCCTTTGTGCTGCCCATTGCCTTTGCGGTGGCATATGCCTCCGTGCCCTCCTTCAGGGACAATGTCTCCTGGGTGCACGACACCATCTTTCACATGGCGCGCTTTTGCAACCTGGCGGATGGTCTGGCGGGGGGACAGTTTCCGGTGCGCTGCGGCGGATGGTCCTACAACGGATACGGCGCCGTCACCTCGGTGTTCTATTCCGATTTCTTCCTCTATCCGGGTGCGCTGCTTCTGCTGCTGCGCGCCCAGCCCTGCTATGTGATGAACCTGTACATGATCGCGCTCAATGCCATCGCGGCTGCGGCCATGTACCACTGCGCAAGGCGGATGCTGGGGGACCGCACGGCGGCCGTGTGCGCCTCCATTCTCTATACGCTGGCCATTTACCGTGTCACGGATGTGTATGTGCGCTGCGCCCTGGGCGAGGCAACCGCCATGAGCTTCCAGCCCATCCTCCTGGAGGGCCTGTGGGAGCTGGTGGCCGGGGACCGGAAGAAATGGTACAAGCTGTCCCTGGGCGCCTCGGCGGTGCTGCTGAGCCACATGCTGTCCACCCTGATTCTGGCGGTGGTGACCGTGGGGACCTTTGTGGTCTTCCTTCCGCGGATTCTTCGTGAAAAACGGCTGTCGGGGTGGTTCAAGGCTGCGGGGCTGTCGGTACTGCTGTGCCTGTTCTTCCTGGTGCCGCTGCTGATGTTCAGCATGCAGGGCATGGGCGCGGAGGATATCCGCGGCAAGCCTTATCTCAACGCCATTTCCCCGGCCCAGCTGTTTTTATGGGGGATCGGGGACCTGCCGGTGGACCTGCTGGACAAATCCCTGGCGGACATTCCCGCGGAGCCCGGACTTCCTGCCCTGCTTGGCTGCGTGCTGCTGCTCATGGCGGCGGCTTCCGGCAGGAAGGAGCAGCGGGACAGGGAAGCCCTGGCGTGTCTGGGGGCGGGCATCATCTGCCTGCTGGTGTGCACCACCTGGTTCCCCTGGGCGCGCATGTCCAAGATGACAAACAAGCTGACGGACTACATCCAGTTTGCCTGGCGGTTCATGATGGCGGCGGTGATGTTCCTGGTGCCGGCGGCGGCATGGGGATACCGAAGATATCTTGGGGACAGCAGACTGATCATCCTGAGCAGCCTGCTGCTGAGCGTGATCATGATCCTGCCCACCACCGGGGAAAAGGTGCGGCAGTTTGACGGGATCAGCTACGGAGAGGTGTCCACGGCTTTCATCCAGACGCCGGAATATACCCTGCCCGGCACAAGATACGAGGAGACCGTGGACCGGACGGTGCATATCACCGGAAACGCGGAGCTGACGGAGTACAGCAAGCAGGGGACCCGCATCGACTGCAGGGTGCAGGCGGCGGAAGCGTCCGTTCTGGAATTCCCCCTCTTTGCCTTTGACGGGTACAGGGCGGAGCTGGATGGCCGGCAGCTGGAGGTGGATCAGGGAGAATATGCCCGCCTGAGGATCCGTCTTGCGCCGGGAGATTCCGGCAAGCTGAAGATCCGTTATGCGGGAAGGGGAATCTGGCGCCTGTCCGATCTGGTGACCCTGATGACCCTGGTCCTTCTGATCCGGCATATCCTGAGGGAAGGAAAAAAGGAAAGGAGAAGCCATGAAAGGACGGCATGTTAGAATCTGGCTGGTTCCTGTGCTGGCGCTTCTTGCGGTTCTTGCGGCCGGCATGAGCGGGATTCTGGACCGGCAGGAAACCTGGGCGGACCTGACGGACCCGGACGATGTGGACATGGTCTTCTTTGAAAACGGATTCCGCCAGAGCCTGGAGGAGGGAAACGAATACGGCGCGATCTCCAGCGGTCCCTGGTTCATCCTGCCGGCCGGTCATTACCGGGTGAAATGGACCATCTGGGGGGACGGGGACAACAGGATTGTGCTGGCGACCCAGAACCATGCCCGGATGGACCGCTCAGAGCACACGATTCCCGCGGGCATGGGGATCGGGGAGTTTGAGTTTGAGCTGATGGAACCGGCGGAGGGATTTGAGCTTCAGGTGTTTTTTGACCAGGGAACCCGCATCAATGTGGAGGATCTGCGCCTGTACAGTCCCCGCTACAAGGATGATGTCCTGACCCTGGCAGGTGTGCTGGCGGTTTTGTGCGTGCTGTGGGTGCGTCACTGCCGGGGAAGGTCGCTTTCCGAAGTGGCCTTCGTGCTGCTGATCGGCTTTGCGGTGCTGTATGCCTCGGCGCCTGCCCTGCGGGAGGGCACCACGCTGTATGTACGCACCCAGATGGAGGTGGGCCGGATCTGCAACCTGGCGGACGGCCTGCGCTCGCGGGGAATCCAGGCGCTGCTTCATCCGGTGCGCTGGGGAGGATACCTTTTCAACGGCTTTGGCTCTGTGGCTTCCGCAGTCATGCCGGATATGGCCCTGCTTCTTCCGGCGGGACTGCTGCTGCTGGGATGCTCGGTGCAGTATGCCCTCAACGCCACCTATATCCTCATGAGCGCGCTGTCGGCCCTGACCATGTACCGCTGTGCCATGGGGATCTTCCACCGTCGGTGGACGGCCGTGATGGCGTCCATTCTCTATGTGCTCTCGGCCTACCGGATTTCCTCGCTGTTTGTGTACGGAAACCTGGGGGAATCCGCGGTGCTGGCCCTGATGCCCCTGGTGTGCCTGGGAATCTGGCAGATTGTCCGCGGGGATGTGCGCCGTTGGCCGCTGTTTGCGGCGTCAGGTGCGCTCATGGTGCTGTGCGACCAGACGGGCGTGCTGGGACTGGGCCTGATGCTCACCGTGGCACTGGTGGGTGCAGGAAGGCTGCGCGAGGCAAAGCGCGCGGGCATGCTGGCGCTGTCGCTTCTGTTTGTGGCGGGGATCGCGCTGCACTGGATCGTGCCGGCGATGAGCTATCTGAAGGACGGCATCCAGACGCCCGGCCTGACCTCTGCGGGGGAACGGGCGGTCTCTCCGGCCCAGCTGCTTCTCTGGGGCCACGGGGAATACAAGGGATACTTCAGTGATCCGACCCTGACGCTGGGACCAGTGGAACCCGGACTGCTGACGCTGTGCGGCCTGGGGCTGGTGATCTGTGAAACCTGGCTGAAAAAACAAAGGGAGGCGGGCGGAAAGGAAGCCCTGCTGCTGCTTGCCTCAGGGCTTCTGGGACTTCTGGCGGCGATGGGAGGCCTTCCCCGGGCGGGCTCGGAAGCCACCACGGCGGGGGCGGTTTTCCTGACCTGGAGGATGGCAGGCCCGGCCATGACCTTCCTGTGTCTGTCCGCCGCCTGGGGCTTCCACAGCCTGGGCAGAAAATGGCCGGAGCTGACCACCCTTGCCGTGCTGGTGCTGGGCGTGTTTCTGATTCTGCCCACCACCACGGCCCAGCTGCGTACGGACAACTACCTGGGCTATGGACGCATTCCCAGAACCACCCCGTCGGATGCCCCCCGCCCTGCGGGTGCGGGACTTGACAGGGTGTATGAGAATCAACCCTTCCTGGAAGGCGGTGCGGACACGTCGGTGTCCATGACCCGTGACAGCCGGGAGATGAGGGTGAGCGTCAGTACCGGTGAGGAAGCCCGTCTGGTGCTGCCCCTGTTCCTGGTGGACGGCCTTCATGCGGAGCTGAACGGAAGTCCCGTTGCGCTGGAGGGCGCGGAAGGAAAGCGGGCTGCGGTGCGTCTGCCTGCGGTCAGAGACGGCCAGGTCCGGGTGTTTTATCAGGACAGGCCTGTCTGGCGGGTGCTCGACGGGGTGTCTTTGGCCTTTGCCCTGGGGCTGCTGGCCTTCAGCCTGAGGGGGTGTCCGGGTCTCCGGCGGCGCGGAAGGCCTGGCGGTTCAAGGAGTGGAGCATGAACAGAACAAACAGAGCAAGGCTCTGGATCCCGCTTGCTGTCCTGGCAGCGGCATGCGTGCTGGTGGTTCTGACGGGTATTCTTGACCGTCAGCAGGTCTGGGTCGACATGATGGAGGACTCGGTGCGCCAGCTTCGTCCGGGACGGCAGAGCCGTGAGGCAGGAGACCCCTACGGAATCCTGACTGAGGGACCGGGACTGACCCTGCCGCCGGGGGAATACCGCCTCAAGTGGATCATTGACTGTGACGGGGAGAACGTGATCCGGCTGAAAAGCAGCAACGACGTGGAGTTTTCCCCCTCTCAGCTCCAGGTTCTGCCGGGACGCGCGAACAATGAAGCCTTCTTTTCCTTTGAACGGACGGTGACGGACTTCACCATAGAGACGGAGTTTGCGGACGGCACATTCATCGAGATCCTGGACTTTCGGCTCTACAGTCCCCGCTACAGGGACAACACCTTTACCTTTGTGCTGCTGGCCCTTCTTGCAGGGAGCATCTGGGTGATGGTGGTGCGGGGGACGGATTTTTCAAAGCGGGCGGAACTGCTTCTGGTCGCCGCCGCAGTGGGCATCGCGTGCATCCCTGTGCTCAAGGACAACATGGCGCTGGTGTATGACACCACCTTTCATGCGGCCAGGTTCATGAATGTGGCGGAGGGAATCAGGAACGGGGTTTTCCCGGTGCGCATGGGCGCATGGTCCTACAATGGCTACGGTGCGCTGACCTCGGTGTTTTATCCGGATCTCCTTCTGTATCCCTTCGCTGTGCTCCTCGTGGCGGGGGCATCCCTCAACTATGTGATGCATCTGTACATGGCGGTGCTCTCCGCAGCGGCGGGCATCCTCATGTTCCGCTGCGCGAAAACGATTCTCAGAAATGAGCAGATGGCCGTGGTGGCGGCGGTGTGCTATGTGCTCTCCATTTACCGCATCACCAACTGCTTTGTCCGCTGCGCCCTGGGAGAGGCCACGGCCATGAGCCTGTTTCCGCTGTTCCTGGAAGGCCTTTGGGAAGTGCTCTTTGGAGACAGAAGGCGCTGGCGCGTCCTTGTGCTGGGAGCTTCGGGAATCTTTCTGTGTCACATGCTCTCCACGCTGCTCGCACTTGCCCTTGCGCTGCCGCTGATGATCCTGCGCCTGCCGGCCCTGATCCGGGAAAAGCGTCTGGGGACCCTGTGCCTGGCTGGCGCAGCGGCACTGGCGCTGTGTGCCTTCCAGATCGTGCCGATGGTGACCTATCTGCGGCAGGGGATCGGCCCGCAGGCGATTATGGGCATTGTGGAAAACAACAGCCTGTCTCCGGCTCAGCTGTTTCTGTGGGGAGACGGGGACATGCCGGTGGACCCCTTTGACTCCACCCTCTCCGGACAGCCGCTGGAGATCGGCATGGGGCTGATCCTGGGGGCCGTGCTGGCGGGCTACGCGCTGCTGGAGAACTGGAATGACGAGCAGAGACGGACCCGAAGGACCGTGCTGCTCCTGCTCTTCCTGGGAGGAATGGGGGCATTTGCCACCACTACGATGTTTCCGTGGCACAGGCTGACGGTCCTGACCGGCGGACGGATCGGGATTCTTCAGCATGCATGGCGTTTTCTGGTCTTTCCGGCACTCTTCCTTGCGCTCTCCTCCGGCTACGGGTATTCCCGGATGCTGAAGGCTCCCGGCCAGGCGGCGCTGGTATCCCTCATCGTGTGCACCGTGGTGGCGCTCCCGACCCTGAGCAGCCAGACCCGGTTTAACGATGTGGTGCGGCTGGGCGAGTCGACCACTCCGCAGCTGTGGTATACGGAATACACGATTCCGGGGACACAGGTGAAGGAAACCGGAAGCCAGAAGGTGGAAGCAGGGGAAGGAATTGAAGTCACGCACCTGAAGAGGAAGGGAACTGACCTCAGCTGCGAGGTTGAGGCGGAACGGGAGGGAAATCTGCTGTTTCCCCTCTTTGCCTATGACGGATACCGGGTGCGTCTCGGAGAGACGGAGCTTCCCTATACCTGCGGAGAGAACAACCGGATGCAGGTGCAGGTTCCGCAGGGCGGTCAGGGAAGGCTGACGATTCGTTACGAGGGAAAAGCATACTGGCATATCGCGGAGGCGGTGTCCCTGCTGGCTGCGCTGGCGCTGGGAAGTACCGCCTGGAAAAGGAGGAAAACGTAAAATGGAAGAGACGCGGGTCACTGTCGAAAAAGAGGAGCACAGAGCGATCACTTTTCTTCTGAACCGGAAGGAAGCGGCTCAGGTGGCCAGATACCTGAAACAGTATTCCGGCTCCAGGGAAATCTGTTTTGCCGTGGATGTGGACTCCAGGGAGCTGATTATCCAGTCAAGAGACGCGGGAACGGAGGACTGGCTGAGCTTTGAGGGGGAAGAAGATATCTTCGATGTGGAGAATGAGATCGAGGAAACTGCGGAAGTGATCGAGGAAGAGGAATCCGGAGAGGAGTAACCGACTCTCAGGCAAAAACAGCTAATTATAGAAAAAATACATAAAAATAAATTCGTTTCCAAAGAAAATGCTTGACAGCATCCGTGATCTTGGATATAATTCTTTTCGCTGAGTTGAGATCGCGGTAGTGCTGGAATCGGCAGACAGGCACGTTTGAGGGGCGTGTGGCGCAAACCGTATGGGTTCAAGTCCCATCTACCGCACCAATTGAAAGTCCTTGAATTTCAAGGACTTTTTCTTTTTTCCTTTTCGCACATGGGAAAATTTTTTCATTTCTGATAAGTTTCTTTTCACATCTGAAAGGGAAGTTTTCAAAAATGAAAGGCAAAAGTTGACTCAAAAGTTGACTCGAACAGATAACAACAGGCCGCCCGGAAAGGGCGGCCTGTTGTCGTTTACGGATGTGCGTCAGATATGTCAGGGTTTGCTTCAGGGAGTCCGGTTGCGATACTGGTAAGAATCGACAGGATCCCGGCCGGCAGGGTGTCAGATTGCACGACAAATGATTCCAAATCCGGCCAAAGATTGCAGATGGAATGATTCTCCCGGGAAAGGGGGATGTGAATGACGGATTCAGAATCGTTTCCGAGCCGCCCGACAGCCGGGAACAGGGGACGCCTTCAGGTCCTGGGAAATGTAGCATACGGGAAAGAAAAATCCTTTCATTTCAAGGAAAAACTGATGGTGAATACCAGAAATTCTGCTTGCAAGCCATGGATAATTGCGCTATGATGTCAGTTGGTAAATTATACGATAAAGCAGGTTTGCTTTTCAGATAGAGGAGTGACATCATTGCCAGAACAGCAGGAACAGGTGCGTCGAAGAAGAAGAAGGACAGACACACCGGAAGTTCAGAAAACGGGGTCGGGCACTGCCCCGGAGAAGGCGGCGGAAAAGAACGTTTCCAGGCCGCCGGCCCGAACAGAAGGACAGGCAGCCCCGCAGCCGGTCAGGGGGGCGAAGCCGGTGCCCCCGCAGCCGGCAAGTAAAGACAAACCGGCGGCAGACGATAAGCCTGTCCGGCGCAGAAGATCGGGTTCAGATGGAAAATCTGTAGTGACGGGGACCGCGGCGAAGGCACAGGCTGCGCCGAAAACAAGCGAAGCGGCGGCGAAAAAAGAAGCCCCCACGACAGAAAGGGCGGTATCCGGGAAGGACGTTCCGGGAGCCAATACCGTCAAAAGGAAGAAAGTTTCCGCCGGTGCACCGCCTGTCTCCGCTTCCCAGAAAGAGAGAAAGCCTGAGGAAAAGCCGTCCGCAGACAAAAGGCCTGCAGAGGGCAGAAGAACTGAGAAGACAAGGAAAAGCTCCGGAAAGACCCGAACAGGCACGTATCCCTCCGGAACAGAAAAGACGTCCCTTGAAAAGACGGACAGGTCCTCCCGGCCGGCTCCTGCAAAGCCGGACAAGCCCAGGGTGCCTGAGAAAGAGAAAAAACCGAATAAACAGGAACCTCTGAAGATCATCATCGATGACACGGAAGACAGGCCGGAATGGTTTGTTTCTGCAAGCAACCTGCAGGATGCGGCATCAAAGCGCTCCAAAAAGGTCAACAAGAAGAGCATCGCCAAAGCACAGGAAAAACAGAAGGCGGCGGATCCCTACTGGAACGAAAACAACAGCGTTGAGGTTGGCATGGTGGATGCGCGCAGCGCAGGCGATGCCGGCAGCGCTGAGATTGCCATGGTGGATGTACGCAGTGCCCCCGATGCCCAGGAGAATATGCCTCAGGAGCCCCGGAATGAAGCTGCCAGCGTGGAGGCACCGCTGCAGCAGAAGCCGGAATCTTCCAAAAAGGCTCCACGACCTGCGCCCGGAAGGGAAAAGGTCCGGGGAGCCCGGAATGACGGAGAGAAAAAGGGACCTGGCATCCAGGTGGATACCAAAAAGGTGGCCAAGGCGGTCATCGGTCTTCTGGCGGCGTCTCTGTGCATTTTCCTGGTGGTCATTGGCGTGCAGAAGGTCAGCTATGCCATGGACGTGAAGAAGACCCTGGATATGGGCAGCAACAGTGCAGGAAAAGAGGTCTTCTATCCCAACATCTACATGAATGATATCCCTCTGGAAGGGAAGACCCTGGATGATGCTGCCGCGATTGTCAGTCACCAGGTGGAATCCCTGATTTCCGCCTTCCGGATCGTGCTGCGAACCGAGGACGGACGTAACTGGACCATCACCGGACAGGACCTGAACATGCGCTATGATGTGGCGGACCAGCTGGACCAGGTCTGGTCCATCGGGCATACAGGAAATTCCGCAACGCGGTATGAACAGGTCAAGGCGCTTGAAAACAACAAGATCATGCGGTATACCACGCTGACCTACGATCTTTCCTGCGTGAACCAGATCCTCAATTCCATCAAGGAGGAAGTGGACAAGCCGGCTGTCAATGCCACCCGCGTGGATGATCCTTCCAAGTGGCCTCCCTTCTCCTACACGGACGATGTGCCGGGGGTGACGCTGGATATTTCGGGAATGAAGGAGCATATCTCCCATATGGTGGATGAGCTCAAGTCCGGCGTCGTGGTGCTGACGCCCACGCCGGTGCAGGCCAGGGTCACCCGGAAGGCGCTGGAAGGACAGATCGTGAAACTGGCCACCTACGAGACGACCATCGGCGCCACCTCCCATGAGGGCCGGTTCCGGAATATCGAGATCGGCACGCTCAAGTTCAATCACAAGATCATTTCGGCAGGTGAAACGGTTTCCTTCAACAAGATCGCCGGAAAGCGGACTGAGGCCAACGGATACGTGGAAGCGCCGGAGATTGCGTATGGCGAGTATGTGATGGGTATTGGCGGAGGAATCTGCCAGGTATCCAGCACCCTGTACAACTGTGTGGTCAATGCGGGACTGGAGGTCAAAACCAGGGCCCAGCATTCCCTGGCATCCAACTATGTCCCCATGGGCCAGGACGCCACAGTATCGGATGACCGTCTGGATTTCGTGTTCCGCAACAACACCAATGCGGAGCTGTATCTCGAAACCTCCTACTACAAAGAGAAAAACTACTGGCACACCCAGTTCACCATCTACGGCAGACCGGATCCGGAGGGACATACCTACAAGCTGGAGTCCGAGATCCGGGAGGAGATTCCGCTTCCGGAGCCCACCTACCGGCCGGACAGGAAAGCGGAGTATTGCGTATATACGGACCAGACCTACCAGATCAGCAAGGGCGAAGTGGGCTATATCGTGGATGTGTACCTGGTGACCATGGACAAGAACGGTCTCCAGCTGTCAAAGGACTTCAAATACACGGATACCTACAAGCCGCTGACTCCGGTGTACTATGTCGGCGTAACACCGAGGGAATAGGAGCATGATATGAAAAGACGAAGCGTACTGTGCGGGATTCTGATTGCGCTGATGTGCGCACTCCCGCTGGTCGGCATGGCCAGGGACACTTCGCCTCTGAGGGTGAATGCTGTGCAGACCCCGCGCAGAGAGGACCTGGGAAAGGCCCGTGCATTCCGGGCGGATCGCAGCCGTCAGGGAATTGAGGTCCGGAAGGGATGGCTGCGGCAAGTGAAGCTTGGCGGCATCCTGATGGATGTCCGGCTGAGCACACCCGACGGGGAAACGGTGCTTTTTCAGGAAAACCTTGCCCTGCTCAGCGAAGATGGAGGACGGCTGACGCTGCAGCTTCAGCAGGCAGACAACCTGGGCAACAGGATTCTGCAGGTCACGCAGGGCGCGCTGGACCGGCTGATCCGGGAAGGAATCGTCCGGATCATGGTGATAGACCGGGATTATTATATCCAGAATTCCTACCTGACAGCGGAGCTGTATGAGATCTGCTCGGCCATTGGCCTTGGAAACAAGGAACAGTTGTGTGTTGCGGGTGAGGAAGATCCTGTGACAGTGATCACGGAAAGCGGAATGCGCAGGGTGATTACGAACTGAGGAGGGATGAGAAAACCGTGAAAAGAGTTGGGGGATTACTGATCATTATCTGCCTTATGGCAGGCGTGATTCCGGGCCTTTGTCACGCGCAGGAGGATTTGACCGTGGTTCAGTCTTCCTGCATGGTGCTTGTTGGTGAGACGGAAACCCGGGTGCAGTGCTTTGCTCAGCTTCACAACAATACCGATAAAGTCGTGTATATGGGGGAAGGTTTTCTGGAACTGTTCAACGACCAGACGGTGATTGCGGACAAGGTGGTGGCAAGAATCTGGCCTGAATTCATCAACCCGGGAGAGGACGGCTATGTGTTTGACGAGGTTCCCTTTGAACCTGATGCGGATGGACAGCCGTTCATTCCCAACGTGACGGGCATTACCTACCACATGGATACGTATCTTGCCAGCCGCGATTACAGCAATCTGCCGCTGGATGTGTCTGCGGTGCTGGAGGATGATACGGACGGGCGACTGACCGTGCGCTTTACCATCGTCAACCGGGGAAAAGAGGATGCCTGGAATCCCACGCTGGCTTTCGGTCTGTATACGGACGGAGGTTCGCTGATCTTTACAGGGGGGACGGGTTTTGAAGATATCTGCATCCCCAGCGGAAGCACCATTGAAAAGAAATACTATGTCGGCAGCGATCTGATCAATAAGTGGAACGAATACGGGGCAAAGCCCGCGGAAGTCCATGTGACCTGCTGCTACAGGAATGATACGGACTGAGGAGAGAGAATCCATGGAAAAGAAAATAATTCGTAACGGTCTTCCCTTTATTTGTGCGGGGGGAGCGGTGCTGGTGTATGCTGCAGTCTTCGGCATGGGTTCCATCCTGGGATACCTGGTAGGCGCAGCACTGGGTGTTGCGGCGTTTTTTGCAGGCAAAAAGCTCTTCCCGGACAAGGAGATCCTGGTGGAGACGCGTCCGCAGTCCGGAAATGCGGAAGTGGACGCCATGATTGAGGAAGCACGTGTGGAGCTGGAGCGCATATCCGCTGCAAACGATGCCATTCCGGATCCGGAGCTGTCCCGTCAGATTGACGATATTGAGACCACCTGCCGCCAGATTCTCAGCCGTCTGGAGGAGCAGCCTCAGCGTCTGGGTTCCCTGCGGACTTTCCTGAGGTATTACCTTCCCACCACACTCAAGCTGCTGGATGTGAGGGCCAAGATCGAGGGCGAAATCAGCTCCGGAAAAAGCAAGGAGATCGCGGGACGCATCAGCGAAGCGATTTCACAGGTTCAGACCGCCTTGCACAAGCAGCTGGATGCGCTCAATGAATACCGGTTCATCGATCTGGAAAGCGAGATGGACGTGCTCTCGGATATGCTCCGCAGTGAAGGCCTGACCGAGGAGGAAAAGACGGTCCAGGCGGAGGAACCGGAAAAGAAGACGGAAGATGACCCCTTTGCGGGCCTGTTTGCACGGGGAGAGAAGTAAGGCATGGGCGAGTTTTCACAGTTTGCACTGATACCGGAACAGGGTGTTGAACCGCAGAAGCAGCAGCTGGACCCGGAAATGCAGCGGAGGGTTGAAACGGCGGCTGCATCTCTCAACATCGACGATTCCGTGGCGGTGATGGCCTTTGGTGCAAGAATCCAGAAGGAGATGGGTACCTTTACGGACCTGGCCCTCAAGCAGATGATGCAGGAGGATATCAAGCCCCTGGATAATGTCATGAAATCGCTGGCAGAGCAGATTCGTTCCGTGGCCTTTGCGCCGCAGACCAAAGGCTTTTTTAAAAAGCTGTTTGGAGGAGGCGACACCTCCCTGAAGGAACTCAAAGGCACCTATGAGGAACTCAGTCCGAAAATCGACCGTAACGCCAACGAACTGACGGACCGCAGGATTGCCCTGATGCGGGACAATGCGCTTCTGGAAAGGCTGTATCAGAAAAATGAAGAGCTCTATCGGGAGGTCTGCTCCCTTCTGGTCATTGGCGAGGAGGTTGTGAGCCAGGGAAAGATAAGAGGGGCCAAAGAGGAAAGCATTGCCCGGATGGACCGGCGCGTGCAGGATCTGAGAATCACCCGTGTCGCATCGACACAGCTGGCGGCGCAGATCCGTCTGATCCAGAAAAATGATGAGCTGACCTGCGAAAAACTGAGGACCACCCTGGAGGTGACCATTCCGCTGTGGAAAGCACAGATGGCCACGGCCCTCGGACTGGCGAGGGCAAATGAATCCGCCAGGATGAGGACGGAGTTTGATAGGACAGCCAGCAGCCACATGAAGGAAGCTGCAAGGGAACTGGATGCTCAGGTGGCCACGCTGAAGAATTCCGGAGCCTCGGATCAGGATATTGCCAATCAGACCGCCAGGGAGCTGCTCATTGAACTTGAGGAGATTGAGAAATCCCTGGAGGAACAGAAAAGGGTACGCCAGGCAGATGGCGTCTGACAGAAAGAGGGAAGAAAAATGACGGCAACAGCAACTCAGAAGAAAGAACCTGTGAAACAGACGGCGGGACAGACTTCCCAGAAACAGCCGGAAAAGGAAACGAAGATCGTTCCTCATACGCTGGGGATTGCGGTGATGGTGGTTCTTCTGGTTCTCTCTCTGGTCGTTGGAAATTTCAGGGCGCTGCAGAATGCCACTCCGTCCAGCTTCCTCAAGCAGGGGGATGTAGCGACCATTATTGATCAGAGGAGCGCATCCGCCAGCAATGTGGCGAAGGTCCTGGAACAGATCGGCACATCGAAAACGGAACTGGATGCCATCAGGAGCAAGGCTGATGAACTGAAGAAGGCAAAGACGGCGCGCAGCATCAGCATTGTGAACCAGGAACTGCAGGCGGTGGTCAGCGATGCCGTGGGAGCGGCCACAGGCGGGACCAGCGAGAACCAGAGAATGCTCAGCAGGGCAGCGGACAATTTCACGGAAGAGGGGAATTTCCTGAGACAGGAAGGCATGCAGTATAATGAGAAGGCTGAAAAGGCCAGAAAGGTGTATGACGGACTGCTGATGAAGTTCATGCTTCCCCAGCCGGATGTCTATGAGGGGCTGTAGTGAATATCTTTACCTGCTGGACGGAGGAGGAACTGCATAAACTGAAGCAGATGATTTTTTCTTCTCCGCGTGCAGCAGCGACGATTGGCCTGCTGATGCTGTTCTTTGTCATTTTTGTGGCAGTCATGGGACTGATTGTGTCCAGACAGATATCCAAGTTTGCCGCCAATGTGGCAGCAGAGGTTTCTGAAGAAGAGGAAGAAACGACGAGGGATGAACAGGAGGAAGTCAACCAATGAAAAAAAGGATATTGGTCATTTTATGCGCAGTGCTGCTGCTGTGTGCGTGTACCGCGCTTGCGGGTGTTCCCGCAAAGCCAAGTCAGTTTTCCTACTGGTATGATTACGATGGAAGCGTGCTGAGCAGTTCAGACAGAAATACAATTACGCAGTACGGCGAAGCGCTTGAGAAGGCTACCGGTGCGCAGGCGGTTGCGGTGGTGGTGGACTTCCTGGATGGAAAACAAGTCGCAGACTATGCCACTGAACTGATCAATAAATGGGGCATCGGGTCCTCAACGAAAAATGATGGGATTGTTGTCCTGCTGGCGACAGGTGACCGTGAAATCTTTATTGGAACCGGAAAAGGGATAGATCGGATATTGACTGCCGGATCAGCAGGGGACCTGATCGACAAGAATATCAGTTATCTGGAAAGAAACAAATATGGTGAGGGTATGGCCCATATCTACACGGATATGTGCCAATATGTCGCCAAGGCCATGGGCAAGACCCTGAGCCTGTCCGGCAGCGCCCGTCAGAGCTCGACGGATGTGGCGAGGAGAAACAATGATTATTCGTCCCGGGGGTATGAAAGCGAGAGTTCAGGAGGAAGCTTCGGACTGATGGGTATTTTTGTGACTTTGCTGGTGATCTACCTGATTATCAGCGTAGTGATCAACATGTTCGGAAAGGGCAGCGGCGGATGCCTGAGCTGGGCGTTCATGGGATGGCTGCTGGGCAGAAGAGGTAACTCGAACAGATACAATACCATGGGCGGCATGAGACCTCCGAGGACGCCTCCCCGCGGAGGTTCCGGCGGTTCCGGCAGGGTCGGCAGAGGCGGCGGCTTTGGAGGCGGCTTCGGCAGAGGCGGCTTTGGCGGCGGCGGGTCCAGAGGCGGCGGTTTCGGAGGCGGCTTCGGCAGAGGCGGCGGCTTTGGCGGCGGTGGATCCAGAGGCGGCGGAGCCGGAAGGAAGTTCTAATCAGAAGGCGCTCAGACCGAGCGCCTTTTTCATGGGATGACAGCCGTCTTACGGGAGCTCCGTGTTCCCCCAAGGGCCTCCAGACCGGAGATACTACAAGAAGTTGACGGAACTTAACATTTTTCCACCTGATATGGGATAAATGATGAAAACTGCCGCGTTATATGGATGTAGAGAATGGAGCAAATCAAGTGCAGGATACCAGCAGTACAACGATGAGACCATCCTTTGATGCCTTATACGAAGAGTATGGCGATGATGTTCTCCGAATGGCCTATTACTACCTTGCAGACCGCCAGAAGGCGGAAGATGTCTGCCAGGAAGTCTTTGTTCGTCTGTATACGAACTGGGACAAAATCTCAGCAGGAAAAGAGCATGCCTGGCTGATGCGGGTGACCGTGAACTGCTGCAGGGACATCTGGCGAAGTTCTTGGATCAAGCGCGTGGTCCTGGGTTCTCCACAGCTTGAACTGATTCCGGCAGAGGATGAAATCGCGGAACGTGAAAAGAAAGAACTGATCATGAAGGCGGTTTATCAGCTGCCAATGCAGTTCCGGGAGATTATTCTGTTGTTTTATTACCAGGGATTTGGAATCAATGAGATTGCGGAAATGTTGGGGGTTCCGGACGGAACCGTGGCCAGCAGATTATCCAGGGCCAGAAGCAAATTGGAAAAAATATTGAAGGAGGAGATGCCGAATGAGTAACTATCTCGAAAAAGATACGTTTCGGATGATTACAAATGAAGCTCTTGGCGGCCTCCATGCAGGAAAGGAAATGAAGGAACGGATTCTTGAAGCTGCAACTCATCCGGAGAAACGGAGCAGAACTTCAGGAAGAATTCCTGCATTTGCTTTCAGTGCGGCGGTGATGGTGATTTGTATGGTTCTGGCGCTGCCGCTGCTGATGAAAAAACCCGTGGAGAAAGCAGTAACGGTGTCCGAACCGAGGACGAAGACGGCAGTGGGATCACTGAAGATTTCGAGTATCGCTGCCGGAGACCACAAGAAGGCGGAAGAATCGCCGGAGGCGGAACTGGATGCGGTGATGATGGAACGTCCTCAGGTTGAGGAGACCCTGTTTGACCTGCGGGATGGAAAGCCGGGAATGATCCTCGCAAACGGACGCTATTATGCGCTGCTGAAGGGAAGCCTGGATGCAGGACAGATGGGAGAGACGATTCTCACGGTGGAGGACTCCGTGGAGGATATTGCTCTCAGGCCTGCCGTGTCAGGCTCTGAAGTAATCAGTGATGTGGTGCCGGCAGGAGCGAAAATCCGGACCCTTGCAGGGATTTCTGAAGGAACCGCTGTTGCCTGCGAGGTGGACGGCAAGCCCAGAATTTTTGAAAGGGTCAGTTATGCAGCGGTCGGCCCTGTGGGAGAGACCTTCGAACAGACCTTCTCCGTGGCGGATAAGATCGTATCTCTGGAGATCCCGGGCGAAGTGCTGCTCATGGGTGACAAGGCAAAGGAAGCCATTCGGATCGCCTACAGCCATGCGCAGTTGGATGCGCAGGACAAACTGGCAGGGGATACCCGAATCATTGTGACACTTGAAAACGGGATTTCTCTGCAGCTGACCACCAACGGAACTCAGCTGATCGGCTGCGGGGCATGGAACTGCCCTGAATTTTTCAAATTCCTTGACGAAAACGGAAGAAAGTGACCCCACCAGAAAAGAAGAAACCCCGCCTTGTGCGGGGTTTTTGTGTTCAGTGAGGAAGCTGCGCGGATGCAGCGGGAAAAGCCGGAATGTATCCGGTCATCGTACAGAAACACAGAGGGGGACGGAAGGATGAAAAAGGCACTTTGCACGGCGGTCTGCATGCTGCTGATGTCTTTGTCAGTGATTGCAGAAGGCCTGTTGCCGTATTATGCCGTGACGAACAGGTCGAACGTCAATATGAGATCTAAGCCGGATTCAAAAAGCCGCCTTGTCATGCAGATCAAAACCAAGGGAACAAAACTGACCGTTCTGTCCGGGCAACCGGATGGACAGGGAAATGAATGGCTTGAGGTGGAAACGCAGCGAGGCAGAAAAGGGTACATCCAATCGAAGTATATAACGAAGACGGAAGGAAGGCCCATCGTCAGGACGAACGGGAAATACGGTTCATGGTCAGATGCCTATTGTGATTTCGTGCTTGGTGAAAAATACAAAATGTGGAGAGGGCAAGGCCCCAATGACCAGATTTTTGATGAGGACGAGTATGGCCTGCAGCCGGTACTGTTCAGCATGTTTGATATGGACCAAAACGGCATTCCAGAGCTGTTGATTGGCGGGAATGGGTCCATGGCGGGAAACTGCTTTCATGTTTTCACATTTGTCGATGGACTGGTCAAATTCTGCGGGAATGCAGGATTCATGGACAGTGAGCTTTGGGCCATTCCAAACAGAGAATATCCGGGATTGTTCTGTTACAGCGGGAAGGACCGCTGGTATGCGACATACTATTACTGGCTGAACAATGGAATGATACAGGAACAGCAGGTGAGTGAATGTCAGTACGAGTTTGTTGTCGATGAACAGGGAAATGTCACGGGTGCAACCGGTGATATTTTCAGAATGACAAATGATGCTTTATTGTATAATGCTGCTCTTCAGCATGAGGTATGCATGCTGAAGCGATATCAGAAAAGAGAAATTGAGAAACTGGGATGGGATTCGTTTCTTCTCTCGCCCTGTTATGAACCGAGGTACATGGAAACGTGGATATCCCCGGATACGATGTATGAAAGGTATTTCAAATAGGCGAGGATATATGCGCAGACAATCTCCGGTGATTGCAGTACAAGGAGGATGGAACGGAGCTGATTCTGCCAAAAAAAGCATGCAGGTTGTTAAACCTGCATGCAGAGATCAGCGGAGAAGGGATTCAACGAAGGACCGGATGGTTTCGTTCTTGGCATTTGCAAAGAAGAGATCCTGGAAACGGGGACCGGCAATGGCGCCCTTGACCAGATCCTTGTCAAGCGTCTTGAGGCAGGATACCAGATCCTTGAAATTGTTCAGGCGGACCTGATCCAGGATCTTCTTGTTCCGCTGCTCGGGAACCACACGGTCGGCGGGGTAGCCGTTTCCGCTGCCGAATCCAAAGAGCTTTTCAAAGATATACTCAAGATTGAGCTCGGCACCCCAGCCAAATCCTTTGGCAAAAGGAAGGGAGATGGCGTTGCCGTCATTGATCTGGGCAAACATGAAGGCATCAGAGGGATCCACCACGTGTCCGCAGATGACTCCAGGGAAGCTGTTGAGTGCGAGCATGGCGCCCTCGCCGGTGCCGCAGCCGGTGATGACATAGTCGGCGGCGCCGGAGTTGAGCAGGATTGCCGCGAGAATTCCATTCTGAACGTAGGTAAGAGAAGGCTCCTCGGCGTTGCCGTACATCCCATAATTATCTACAGTGTGGCCCATAGGCTCCACCACTTTTTTAAGGGATGCTTCGATCAGCTGGTTTTTTGCGGCTTGGCTGTTTTCGTTGATCAGTGCGATACGCATAAGCTACCTCCATTTGTGTGAATATGTTGCAGACTGAACATAGTTCAAATCAGGAACACTGTCAAGGGAAAAAACATCAGAATTTGAAAAGAAATGCTTCCCGTACACGGAAGGAAAAACAGGACCGTTGTCAGGGTGAAATCAGTTTTCCATCACGGATTTGGGAAGATGGTCAACCAAACGCATGAATATCTGTCCCATCAGAATGCAGACGACGGCTTCCCCGATAGCAACAAAGAGCATGCAAAGGGGAAGAGGGACGTTCGGGGAATAGCAGTAATGAACCACAGTACCAACGATGAGGCCGTTGAAGATGACGGGCATCGTGCTGGCCAGAAGGCGGTTGCTGCGCAGGCGATAGGTACAGATTGCGGCCAACAGGGTCGCAAGGGTGCCAAAGATGATATCCGGGAGCATGGCCCCGCCGAGGATATTGCTGAGAAGACAGCCGATGGTGACTCCGGGAATGGCTTCAGGAAAGAAAATGGGAAGCAGGGTGCACAGCTCAGAAACCCGCATCTGGATTTCCTTGAAGCTGATAGGCAGAAAAAGCAACGTCAGGGCGGTGTAGATGGCAGCGATGATGGCACTGCGAGCGATTGTTTTGGCGGAAAAGTGCATACGAGTTCTCCTTGTCTTGAAGGTTTGCCGGGAACGGATCAGGTGTCCCGGAGTGTTCTGATCAACCTGTACTGCCATATGACAGGGCCGGATGCTGATCGGAGGCAAATCCCGCAGACATGATTCTGCAGAACAGATAAAAAAAGAAGAAACCGGCATTCCTTCCCGAGCAGCATATTATAGAGTGTTTATGACTTGGAGGCAATGGAAAAAACCTGCGGCAGACAGAAGAATCCGGAAAGGAACTTCTCATCCGAAGGAAAGGCCGGGATAATGCATTGGGAATCGAGCCGTGAAACGGAGAGATCACCGAATTGTGATGTATTCCGAGGGGACAACAGGAGGGCAGGATGATCTCCGGGGAAGTGGAGCAGGCCTATGTGGACATCCTAACGGAGGAACTGGTTCCTGTTATGGGATGCACGGAACCGGTTGCAGCGGCCTGTGCCGGTGCGCTGGCCAGCAGAGCGCTGGGAAAATGTCCGGATGAGGTGGTGCTGGTGATTTGCAACATCATCAAGAATGTCAAAAGCGTATTTGTGCCTGATACAGGAGGAAGGCGGGGACTCCGATGTGCGGTGGCCGCATGAATCTGCTACGGTCAGGCGGATAAAATCTGGAGATACTATCGGGTTCGACGCCGGAGGATCAGGATAGAATCGATGGCTGGCTGGCCGGTGTCCGCGTGGAGATTCACAGAGCCGAATCCAAATGCTTATTCGACATTCAGCTGAGGGTCAGACAGGGCAGAGATGAAGCGTTTGTACGGATTGCCGGGCATCTCACGAATAATGAAGAAATCCCTCATTCCATCGTCAATATGCTGGCCATCAATTCCGGAATGATCTGCGACGGTGCCAACACCCAGCTGTGCGGCCATGCTTGCCTCGGCAGTGGAGGCGGATCTGCTGGGAATGGAGATGTACCGTCACGACAGCCAGTTTTACGGGGGGGACGGGAATGAGATCAAGGGTGTGGAGAACACCATCGATGCTGTCAGTCAGCAAGCAGCCAAGGGATGGCATGAGGGAAACCGACAGGGAAGCGCTGAGCGTCATGCCCGGAAGCGACACTGCAAACTGAGCACGATTTTACGTGCACACATAAAACAGGCGAGGACGGAAGGATGACCCTCCGGCCTCGCCTGTATGTTTTGCGGGTTACTTCTTCTTGCTCTTCTTGGAGGTGGAACCGATGACCACCTTCTGAATGCAGATGAACAGCAGCAGCAGCAGTCCCGTTGCGATCTTGCCCCACCAGGACAGCAGATTGCCATTGAAGGTGATGAGTGCGGGAATGATGGACTTGAGCAGCACACCGAAGAGGGTGCCGACCATGTATCCCACGCCGCCGGTCAGAAGCGTTCCGCCGATGACGGCGCAGGTGATGACATCCAGTTCCGCGCCCTGCAGGGAGAGGTTCCATCCGCTCTTGACATAGAGGGCATAGGCGACGCCGGCAAGCACGGAGCACAGTCCGTTGAAGCCGTACACGAGCACCTTGGTACGGCCTACGGGAAGGCCCATGAGTTTGGCGCTCTGCTCATTGCCGCCCACGGCGTAGATGTTGCGGCCGAAGCGGGTCTTCTGCAGGATGATGGTGCCGATGACAATCATGACCACAAACAGAATCACGTTGAAATTGATAAAGGCGCTGGGACGGATGCGAACCCATTCGCCATCCTTGAGGGTCATGAAGTAAATCTTCCAGCCGGCCAGGGCATCCATCATAGGATGTTTGATTTCGATGGATTCCCGGCTGATCAGGGAGCAGACGCCCCTGGCAAGGAACATGCCGGTCAGGGTGGTGATGAAGGGCGGGACGTTGAGATAATGGATGACCCAACCCATCAGAAGGCCCAGACCGATGCCCACCACGAGGGAGAAGAGGATGCAGACCAGGGGATGAACGCCCAGCACGGAGGTGCCGTAGGCGATAAACATGCCGGTCAGGGAGGCAACGGCACCGACCGACAGGTCAATGCCGCCGGTGATGAGGACCATGGTCATGCCCACGGCGGAGATGCCGTAATAGGCATTGTCGATGAACATGTTCATGAAGGTCCGCAGCGTCGTAAAGCCCTGATTGCCGTAGGCAATGACACCAAAGAGATAAATCACCAGGAAGATGCCGATGGTGGCGTACACCATGACGTACTTCGGGTTGGTCAGACGGCTGAAGAGACTTTGCCGGGAGGACAGTTCATTCTTGCCACTCATTTCAGGGCACCTCCTCTTGCAAACTGGCTGCGGGATCTGGTCCGCTTGGCGAAGTGTTCACGGACAGGCTCGGACTGCAGCACGATCACCACAGCGATGATGATGGCCTTGAATGCCATGGTGGCTTCGGATGCGATGCCGAAGTAGTACACCAGCGTCACGATGGTGCGGATGATGATGGAACCGAGCACCGTACCGGCCAGGCTGAACTTGCCGCCTGTCATGCTGGTGCCGCCGATAACCACGGCGAGAATGGCATCCATTTCGTAGTTCAGGCCCGCATTGTTGGAGTCATTGGACATGATCCGGCTGGAATAGATCAGACCGGAGATGCCGGAGAGGAAACCCGTGATGGCAAAGACGATGAAGATGACCATCTGGGCATTGATGCCGGACAGGCGGGCAGCGCTGCGGTTGATGCCCACGGCTTCCACGAAGGTGCCGAAAGCCGTTTTGCGAACAAACAGGGAAACGCAGAGGATCACGATGATGGTGATGATGATGGGCATGGGCAGGAAGAGGAAGCTTCCCTGGCCGATGACCCGGAACGGGGAATAACCGGTGGTGAACTGTTTGCCGTTGGTGACGATCTGGGCAATGCCGCGTCCGCAGACCATCAGGATCAGGGTGGCGATAATGGGCTGCATGTCAC
Organism: uncultured Eubacteriales bacterium; assembly: GCA_902772995.1. Lineage (GTDB taxonomy): Bacteria > Bacillota > Clostridia > Christensenellales > Aristaeellaceae > Ventricola. The sequence goes on along the minus strand of CACYCQ010000033.1, from coordinate 3,789 downwards.
CCTTGGCGATGAGAAGACCGTTGAACAGGCCCATGAGGATACAGACCACAAGGGGAACGAGAATGGCCAGGAAGAAAGGATAGACCGAGTAATCGCCGGGGGTGTTGTACACGGTTACGTCCCAGCGCATGAACTTGAGGGCGATGGCGCCGGCAACGGCCACCAGGGCGCCCACAGACAGGTCAGTTCCGCCCAGTGCAATGACCATGGTCATGCCCATGGCGATGATGGTGATCTCGCTGGAACGGTTGACGATGTCAATCAGGTTTCCGTAAAGCATGCCGGTGGAGGGCTGATAGGAAATCTTGAAGAAGTCCGGGCGGACCAGCAGGCATACAAGAAGAATCAGCGCTTCTGCGACAACTGCCCAGGTCAGTTTGGAGCGCATCAGCGAAGAAAGATCAAATTTCTTTTTCATTGTGCAATCCCTCCTGCCGATGCGGCACCCTCAGCGATGATGGACAGAATCTGAGACTGGGTGCAGGTGTTGCCGTCAAGTTCCGCGACCTTTTCTTTGTCTCTCATCACGATGACACGGTTGGAGCAGCGGATGATCTCATCAAGTTCAGAGCTGATGAAGATGACGGACACGCCGTCCTCGCACATCTCCAGCATCAGACGCTGGATTTCAGCCTTGGCACCGATGTCGATACCGCGAGTGGGTTCATCCAGAATGAGGACCTTGGGCTCGGTGGCCATCCAGCGGGCGAGAATGACCTTTTGCTGGTTGCCGCCGGATAGCTCTCCGATTTTCTTTTCAGCATCGGGAGTGGCAATACCCAGGGCCTTGATGTACTTGTCAGCGAGGTCATTCTGCTCCTTGGCGGAGAGGGGATGCAGGAAACCGCGCCTTGCCTGAATGGCAAGGGCGATGTTTTCACGAATGGAAAGATCGCCGATGATGCCGTCAAGCTTCCGGTCCTCGGGACAGAAAGCCATGCCCTGCATCAGGGCGTCATAGGGCTTGGCGATGTTCACAGGCTTGCCTTCGATGCTGATTTCTCCGGTGGTGATATGCTTGGCACCAAAGAGCATTTCGGCAGTTTCGGTGCGCCCGCTTCCCAGCAGTCCGGCAAAGCCGATGAGTTCGCCCTTCTTCAGATTGATGGTGATTTCGTCGAGCTGTCCGGGGGCTCCGATTTTGGTGGCGGTCAGCATGTAGGGGGCATCCGGGGAGACGTTTGCGCGTTTCAGGTTGAAGATGGTGTCCATGTCCTTGCCCACCATCTGGGTGACCAGTTCGACCTTGCTGATGTCATTGATTCCGAAGGTTCCGACCAGACGACCATTGCGCAGAATGGTGAGACGGTCGCTGACAGCATAGACCTGGTCCAGGAAGTGGGTAATGAAGATGATGCCCATTCCCTCTGCTTTCAGGTCGTTCATGACCTCAAATAGAAGCTTGACCTCATTGTCATCCAGGGAGGAGGTAGGTTCGTCAAGAATCAGCACCTTGGCTTTGATATCCACTGCACGGGCGATGGAGACCATCTGCTGGATGGCGGTGGAGTAGTAGGAAAGAGGACGGGTGACGTCGATATCCAGGCGGAAGCGTGCCATCAGGTCCCGGGCGCGGGAATTGATGGTCTTCCAGTCGATCTGATGATGCTTCATGGGCTGACGGCCCACGAAAATGTTTTCTGCCACGGTCAGATTGGGGCAGAGGTTGACCTCCTGGTATACGGTGGAGATGCCCAGTTCAATGGCGTTCTGAGGACTTTGGGGCTGGACCTCCTTACCGTCCAGAATAATGGTCCCGGCATCCTTGTGGTGAACACCTGTCAGGCATTTGATCAGTGTGGATTTTCCTGCGCCGTTTTCACCGAGCAGAGAATGGATTTCTCCAGCACGCAGACTGAAATCAACCTTATCCAGTGCCTTGACTCCGGGAAACTGGATTTCGATCTGCCGCATCTCAAGAAGATTTGTTTCCGGCAAGGGGATCCCTCCTTAAGCAAGAAAAAGCAGGGCGGGTGGTCACCCATCCGCCCTGCAGGTAGACTGTCTAATCAGAATAGCTCAGGGCCATCTAATTAATACTGCCGCTGGTCGATCACGTCGGCAGCCTTGATGGAAGTCACGGTGCCAAGATCGATGCCGCCGTCGGTGTCATACACGCCCTCTTCGGGGTGGATGATTTCCTTGGACATCTTCTCGCCGGCCTGGAGCTTCTCAACAGCTTCCACGACGAAGGGACCATAGAGAGGAGTGCACTCGATGGTGGCGTTCATTTCGCCAGCAACGATCGCATCAAAAGCAGCCTTCACGGAGTCGCAGCCCACGATGATGATGTCCTTGCCAGGCACCTTGCCGGCAGCCTTGATGGCGTCGATGGCGCCGAGGGCCATATCGTCGTTCTGAGCGATGAGGACGTCGATCTTGTCGATGGACTTGAGCCAGCTCTCCATCAGAGCCTGGCCTTCTGCACGGGTGAAGTTACCGGACTGCTGTCCGACGACCTTCATGTTGGGATAGTTCGCAAGAGCGGCCAGGTTGCCTTCGGTACGGCCAACCTGAGCAGAAGCACCGGTGGTGCCTTCCATAATGACGACAGCAACTTCTTCGTCGCCACGGCCGGCTTTCTTCAGATATTCGCCAGCCCATGCGACCTGACGGCGACCTTCTTCGACGAAGTCACCACGGAAAGCGGCAACATAATCGATCTGGTCGATGCAGTCCGGGAGACGGTCAACGAGGATCAGCGGGATCTGCTCGTCATTGACTTCCTTGAGGACTTCTTCCCAACCGGTGGAAACCACGCCGGTGAAGAGGATGACGTCGACGCCCTGGGTGATGAAGTTGCGCAGAGCCTTGATCTGGTTCTCCTGCTTCTGCTGTGCGTCATCGTAGATCAGTTCCCAGCCCTCATGGCCTTCGATCGCGGCCTTGATGCTGTCGGTGTTGGCGGTACGCCAGTCAGACTCCTGTCCGATCTGGGAGAAAGCCACCTTGTAATCGGCGAGAGCAGAGGCTGCACCCAGCAGCATGACCATCGCAAGAGCCAGAGCCAACAGTTTCTTCATGAGTTTTTCCTCCATTCACAAATTTGGCGATTCTTCTTGTCGCCTTCTGGGGATATTGTAAGCCGGGAATCTTTCAGAGGAAAGGGCAGAATTTTGCGAAATCGGTTTGGATTTTTTAAGAAATTGACGATAGATGCAGGGAAGAGTGCGCAGAACGGGAGAAAAGAACAGCGTGATGCTGGTGCCCGGGAGTATAATGGAAAACAGAAGATTTGCTTGTGCGAGGTAAGAAAATGACATTGCTCGAATACCGGATTTTTCATACGGTGATCAAGGAGGGCAGCTACGCACGGGCAGCGCAGGTCCTGCATCTGACGCCCAGCGCCATCAGCCACGCCATCAGCTCCATGGAGAAATCCTGCGTTTTTCCCCTTTTTGTCCGGGGGAGGACAGGAGTCGCCCTGACCCATAACGGGGAAACCCTGTATCCGGTGATCCGGCAGGTGCTCTCAGCGGAGGAATCGGTGGAGCAGGTGGTCGATGAATTCCGGGGCGTCCAGAGAGGACGGGTTCGCCTGGGCTGCTTCAACAGCGTCTGCATGACCTGGATGCCGGAGATTGTCCGGGAATACCGTCAGCATTTTCCGGGGGTGGAGATCGAGATCCACCAGGGAACCTATGACGATGTGAGCCGGTGGATCAAGACCGGGGTGGTGGATATCGGCTTCCTTTCCACGCAGTCCACGGCGGATCTGCAGGTTTTTCCGCTTTACAGGGACCGGATGCTGTGCGTCGTGCCCAGAGGGTTCAAAACGGAAAACGCTTC
>CACYCQ010000032.1:0-9253 GCA_902772995.1 uncultured Eubacteriales bacterium | reverse complement strand
TGCCGGCGATGAGCTTGACCGCACGGATGGCGTCATCATTGCCGGGGATCACATAGTCGATCTCGTCGGGATCGCAGTTGGTGTCCACGATGGCCACGATCGGGATATGCAGCGCGCGGGCTTCAGCCACGGCGATGTGCTCCTTGCGGGGATCCACCACGAACAGGGCGCCGGGCAGGGTCTTCATCTCGCGGATGCCGCCCAGGTTCTCGCGGAGCTTCTCGCGCTCATGCTGCAGCTTGATGACTTCCTTCTTGGGAAGCAGTTCAAACTCACCGCGCTCTTCCATGGCGTCGATGGCATTCAGGCGTCCGATTCTGCCCTTGATGGTGGTGAAGTTGGTCAGCATGCCGCCCAGCCAGCGGTTGTTGACAAAGAACATGTTGCAGCGCTTGGCCTCGGACTCGATGGACTCCTGGGCCTGCTTCTTGGTGCCCACGAAGAGCACGCTCTTGCCTTCCATGGCGATGGAACGGACAAAGGCATAGGCGTCATCGATCTTGCGGACGGTCTTCTGCAGGTCGATGATATAGATGCCGTTGCGCTCCGTGAAGATGTAGGGCGCCATCTTGGGGTTCCAGCGACGGGTCTGATGTCCAAAGTGGACACCGGCCTCAAGCAACTGCTTCATAGAAATGACTGCCATTGTTTTGTTTTCCTCCTTTTTTAAACCCTCCCTGTCCAAGTCGTCTGCGGCGGACCAAAGTGGCAGGCGCCGAGCCATGGGCAGGTGCGTTTTCCGCGAGATTTTATCATGGGTGAACATGAAAATGCAAGAAATATTTTTTGATTTGCCCGGGTGGGCGTCATCCAGGTCCCCCCGCATCTGGCTCCCCTTTGCCTGCGGTCATGAAGCGTCTGTCCCGGGCACCAAAAAAGCTGCGGAAACTCCGCAGCTTTCCTATTTATCAGTGAGCGTAACCTGTAAGCCGAGTTCTGTAAATAGCGACCATCTATCTGGTCCTGTTGTCGCCAACAGGCTCTAGCGAAATCCTGAGAGCATCGGCGGGCCGCCTCAATCGCTCTTTCGTTTCTTGCTCCGGATGGGGTTTACATCGACAGCCTGTTACCAGACTGCGGGTGAGCTCTTACCTCACCTTTCCACCCTTACATGCCATGCATGCGGTATCTCTCTGTTGCACTTTCCCTGGAGTCGCCTCCGCCGGGCATTACCCGGCACCCTGCCCTGTGGAGCTCGGACTTTCCTCACGCCAAGGCGCGCGGCCGCTCAGTTACCTCACGACAAATCCCTGTCACGTCGGACTGTTCACAAAGATCATCCGTCCGCAGTTCTCGCATTCCACGTAGGGAACATCCCCTCTGGCCTGATCCAGCTGGGCCGAGGGCAGCTGGGTATTGCACCCGCCGCACCGGTTGCCCCGAAGATGCGTCAGCGGCCGGCTGGTATGCTTCTTGATCTGGTTGTAGCGCTCGATGAGGTCGGCGGGGATGCCGGCCGCCTGCTCCGCCACCTTCTTTTTCAGCTCTTCCAGACGGTTCTTGGCCGTTTTGTATTCCTCATCATAGATGACCTTGATGCGGTCAAACTCCGCCCTCGCCTTGGCCGCGCGCACGCGGACCTCCCGCTGCTGGCGGTCGCGCATGTCCGCGTCCTTGCGCATGCGCTGAATCTCGTTTTCATAGCGGTTGAGGGTGGTGATCAGCTTCTGCAGTCCCGAGATGTGCTGCTGGGCCTCCTGCTGGTTCTGCGGCGGATTGGCCTCAAAGGCCGCCTGGGCCTCCGCAATGCCCTTGCGAAGACGCTCCACCTCATCCACCAGTGCGTCGATGCGGTCCTCGGTCACCTCGGAATCCGTCTCGATCTTCTTGAGCGCGTTCTGCTGTTCAAGGAGAAAATCCCTGTATTTGATCAGTTCCTTTCGATTGCTGGAATTCTTCATTTCCCTTTCATAGCTGTCCAGTTCGGTGTCCACTTCCTGGAACTGCCAGAGACGATCATACTGCTGCAAAATCATTCCTCCTTGACGGTGCTCGATTGTACACGTCCGCCTGTGAAACCCGGACGGACAGGCCGTATTCTAAAGCATCCGCCCGCTTTTGTAAAGACCGCGCCACAACGGCGCACACGGGGCGCTCGGTCTCAAAGTGCCCGGCTTCCAGGATGCACAGCCCCGCATCCAGCGCATCCAGGGCCAGGTTGTGGCGGACCTCACCGGTCAAAAAGCAGTCGGCCCCCAGCGCGAGCGCCGCGGCATACTCCCCGCTGCCCGCGCCCGAGCAGCAGCCCAGCCTGTGCACCAGCCGGTCCGGCTCCCCGTAGGTGCGCACCTGGGCGTGCAGACGCTCCCCGGCCCGCCGGCACAGCTCTCCAAAGGTCATCTCCTCCAGGTCGCCCACCCGCAGGCATCCCTCGCCCGTCAGGTTCGTGCAGCTCATGAGCGACAGGAGCGTCTCATTGACCCCCTCCGGGGCCGCATCCAGGTTGGTGTGTGCGGCGATATGCCCCATGCCCAGCCGGGCCATCTCCAGCATCAGCCGGCCCTCCCGGGTCTCATCCGTCAGGCGGCTGACCGGCTTGAACATGAAGGGATGGTGGGTCACCACCGCCTCCGCGCCAAAGGCGCGGGCTTCCTCCAGCACCGCTTCGGTCACGTCCAGGGCCACCAGCACCCGGTTGACCGTCTGGTCCCTTCGCCCGAGCAGCAGCCCCACGTTGTCCCATTCCTCCGCCAGTTCCCAGGGAGCAATCTCCCCCACCAGCTCCTCCAGCTGTGAAAGCGTGCAGCTCATCCGATCACCTCCCGGATCCAGGTCATTTCCTGATCGATCTCCCCGCGCCGCTCCAGCGTGCGCGCGGTCTGCTTTCCCGAAAGCCTGCCCAGGTCCCGCTCCAGCTGCACAAGGCGCCGCTGCAGGACCCTGCGCTCTCCCGGCGTGGGCGCCCCGTTTCCGGCCAGTCCCAGCCTCGCCTCCCTCGGCGAAAGCTCCCGGGGCGCTCCGCGTTCCAGTCCCATGACCACATAGTCCCGACCCCCGGCCTCGGGATACTGTTCCTCCTTCAGAAGGTACCCCCGCAGGGCAAGCTCCGCGCGGACCCTGGGCACGTCCGTATTGGCCTGCACCACCAGGAAGGTCTTCTCCGGCAGCGTCCCGGCGCCCAGGATCTCCAGCACGGTCATGCCGCCCATGCCCGCCAGCACCACCACGTCAGGGCTTTCCCCCTCCAGGGCGGACAGCCCGTCCGCCACCGCAAGGCGCGCATGGCCCGCCAGGCCCATGCCCTCCAGCAGCACCCGCGCCTTGGCCAGGGAAGGCGCGCTGATATCCGAGGCGATGAGCCGGATTTCCGGGCGCTGGCGCAGCAGATAGGCGCTCAGGTACCCGTGGTCGCAGCCGATGTCCGCCACCACGGGGGACGGGTTCCCCCGCAGACGCGCAAGCACCATGTCCGCCGCGCACAGCAGCCTAGCATCCAGGGATTTTTTCGGGTGTCCCATGTTTCCTCCATGTTCAAAAAGCAGCGGGGGGTTCCCCCGCTGCTCATCAGTCCAGACAGTCCTTGAGTTTCTTGATCCGGCTGGGATGGCGCAGCTTGCGAAGGGCCTTGGCCTCGATCTGCCGGATGCGCTCCCTCGTGACATTGAATTCCTGGCCCACTTCCTCCAGTGTGCGCTGGCGGCCGTCCTCCAGCCCGAAGCGCAGGGAAAGCACTTTCTTCTCCCTCGGCGTGAGGGTGTCCAGCACGCTCATCAGCTGTTCCTTCATCAGGGTGAAGCTGGCCGCCTCCGCCGGGGAGGGCACGTCCTCATCGGGAATGAAGTCGCCCAGGTGGGAATCCTCCTCCTCGCCGATGGGCGTCTCCAGGGAGACGGGCTCCTGAGCGATCTTGATGATCTCCCGGACCTTCTCCACGGAAATGCTCATGGCCTCGGCAATCTCCTCGGGGGTGGGCTCCCGTCCGTTCTCCTGGAGCAGCTGCCGCGAAACGCGGATCAGTTTGTTGATGGTCTCCACCATGTGCACGGGGATGCGGATGGTTCTGGCCTGGTCCGCGATGGCCCTCGTGATGGCCTGGCGGATCCACCAGGTGGCGTAGGTCGAAAACTTGTAGCCCTTGGTGTAGTCAAACTTGTCCACCGCCTTGATGAGACCCAGGTTTCCCTCCTGGATCAGGTCAAGGAACAGCATGCCCCGGCCCACGTAGCGCTTGGCGATGGAGACCACCAGCCTCAGGTTGGCCTCCGCCAGCTTCTTCTTGGCCCGCTCGGCCAGGGGCCCGCCCAGCTCCATCTGCTTGGCGATGTCCACCTCTTCCTCCGCGGTGAGCAGCGGCACCTTGCCGATCTCCTTGAGGTACATGCGCACCGGGTCATCCACGCTGACCCCCTCGGGCACGCTCAAATCCAATTCCACGCTGGGAACATCCGGGGTCATCTCCTTCCCGCTCTCATCGGCAGGCTGGGTGATCACCACAATCCCCGTCTCGTTGACCTTGTCCAGCAGCGCTTCGATGTCGTCTGCGTCCAGCATCAGGTCCTGTTCCCGCATCAGGATTTCCTGATACGTGAGGGCCCCGCCCTTTTCCTCCGCCAGAAGGCGGACATCCTCGATGACTTTCTGCAACTGCTCCTGTGTCAATGCCATCCCGCGTTCATTCCTTTCCAGCATCCTTGAGTTGCTTCATGAGTTGTTCGATTTCCTGCAGGATCTCCATCTGGCCTGCGGGAGGCTCCCGTGAGATGCGCTCCCGAAGATCCCGGATCCGCGTTTCAAGCCGCCGGGCATGCAGAACAGACAGACACCTGCCCAGGTCCCGCAGTCCCGGCTTTTCCGGCAGCTCCGAGTCGTGCTGGATCTGCCGGGCCAGCAGTCCCCGCTCCACGCTGCCCGCCTCCTCGAGCACCCGGGACACAGGCGTTCCTGCCAGCAGTGCATCTGCCGTCTTTTTTCCAAAATCGGAGATCAGGTCGTTCCCCGTCACCGCCCCGGCGTCGGGGTTGTGCGTGGCCAGGGCGGAAAGCAGCTGAAGCTCCGCCCGCGTGATCTCTCCGTCCACCCCCGGGAAAACCTCCTCGGTGCTCAGGGGGCGGCGCCTGGGGAGCGCCGCCTGCCGGGAGGACCCCAGCAGCTCCGTGTGCCCGATCTGGGCCAGGAGCACCTCGCGGTCAAAGCCCGTATCCAGCATCAGCTGGCGGACATAGTTGTCAAGCAGCACGGGCTCCGTCACCTTCGAGAGGAATTTGGCACACGCCATGGCGTAGGCCGTTCTCCCCTCCTGGGTGGTCATGTCGTGCTGTTCCATTTCCCTGCGCATGCGGTAGACGGCCGCATCCACAGGCACCAGCGCCTCAAATCCCTCAAGCCCCCGGGCCCGGATGAACTCGTCCGGATCCATGCCCTCCGGGAAATCCAGCACCCGGGCAGGCAGCTGCTCCTGCTCAAAAATCTGCAGCGCCCGAAGGATCGCGTGCTGTCCGGCGCTGTCGCCGTCATAGCTGACCCAGACCTCCGGCACCATGCGCCGGATCAGCTGGGCCTGCTCGGAGGTCAGGGCCGTGCCCAGGGTGGCGCACACCCCGGTGACCCCGGCCTGCCGCAGGGAGATCACATCCATGTACCCTTCGGTCAGGATGATGCGCCGCAGCCCCTTTTCCTTGCGGAGAAGGTTTGCGGCGTAGACGCCCCTGCGCTTGTTGAACACCGGGGTGTCCCCGGTGTTGATGTATTTCCTCGGGTCCTTGTCCAGCGCCCGGCCGCCAAAGCCCAGCACCTGGCCGCGCCCGTCGATGATGGGGAACATGGCCCGGCCGCGGAAGAACTCGTAGACGCCCCGCTCCCCGCGCCCGGCGATTCCGGATAAAACCAGCTCCTCCTCGGTAAACCCCTGCTCCCGCAGCGTCCGGAGGGTCAGCCCCCGGTCCGCGGGGCTTGCGCCCAGGCCGAAGCGGCGGATGGTGGAATCCGTCAGGCCCCGCCGGTAAAAATACTCCAGCACCTGCCGGTTTTCCTTCTGCCACAGCTGGGCATGGAAAAAGCGGGCACACTCCCGGTTGGCCGACAGCAGCCGCTCCCGCACGCCGGCGGACACGCCCCCTGACCTGCGCCCGTCATCCTCAGGAACCGCCATGTTCACCGACTGGGCCAGTTCCCTGCAGGCCTCGATAAAGCCCAGGTTCTCCGTCTCCATGACGAAGTTGATGGCCGTCCCGCTGGCGTGGCAGCCGAAGCAGTAGTAAAACTGCTCCTGTTCATTGACCGTAAAGGAGGGGGTCTTTTCCCCGTGAAAAGGACACAGCCCCCAGTAGCGTCCTCCCTTTCGGGTCAGCTGCACCCGCCGGGAGACCACCTGCACGATATCCAGCCGCGCCCGCAGCTCACTGATCCAGCTTTCCGGAAGCATCCGCACACCGTCCTAACATGATTCGCCATAGGGGCAGAAGTTCCTGCCGCCCAAAAAAATTTTTTCAGCCTGCGAAAAAGGTGGGAATAAACAGGTGCTCGTACATCACGACCGCATAGCGGTCCGTCATGCCCGCCACATAGTCCGCCGCTCCCCGCATCGTCCCCTCCCGGTAGGTGATCTCGATATACTCATTGGGGATCTCCGCGGGGTGGGCGGAAAAGTACTTGACCAGCTCCTGGATGATGTGGGTGGTGCGCTGCACCTCCCCCTGCGCCCAGTCCCTGGAATAGACGTTGACAAACAGGAAGGTCCGCAGCTCCGTGAGCGCCTGCCAGCACTCATCGCCCATGCACACCTCCCTGCGGTCCCGGGAGGCGTTGATGACGCTGCGCACCATCGTCTCGATGCGCTCGCCGTGGGTCTTTCCCAGCACCCGCAGCGGCGCTGAGGGCAGGTCCTCCTGGCGCAGGATCCCCGCGCGGATGGAATCGTCGATGTCGTGGTTCACATAGGCGATGCGGTCCGCCAGGTGCACGCAGCAGCCCTCCAGGGTCATGGGGCGCACCTCGCCGGAGTGGTGCTCGATGCCGTCGCGCACCTCCAGCGTCAGGTTGAGGCCCCGGCCCCCGTTCTCGATCTTTTCCACCACGCGCCTGCTCTGCACCCGGTGCTCAAAGCCCCCGGGCAGGATCCGGGCCAGCGCGCTTTCCCCCGCATGGCCGAAGGGCGTGTGCCCCAGGTCATGTCCCAGGGCGATGGCTTCCGTCAGATCCTCATTGAGGCGCAGGGACCTGGCCAGGGTCCGGGCCACCTGCATCACCTCCAGGGTGTGGGTCATGCGCGTGCGGTAGTGGTCCCCCTGGGGCGCCAGAAACACCTGGGTCTTGCCTTTGAGCCGCCTGAACGCCTTGCAGTGCAGAATCCGGTCCCTGTCCCGCTGATATTCCGTGCGCAGGTCATCCGGCCGGATTTCCTCCTCCCGCCCGCGGGTCTCCGCGCTGCGGGCGGCATAGACGCTCAGTTCGCTGCGTTCCCGCGCCTCAAGCATCTCCCGGATCGTCATGGGCATCCTCCTTTGTTCGGCTTCCATCCGTTTTTTCGCACAGTCGAAGACTTCCCTTTACGCCAACCAGACGGAAAATCGGAAGGGTTTTATCCCGGAATTTGGCCCCTCACAGGTTTTTGGTCATTGATGTGTTTGAGGAGCATTTCAGGATCAGGCCCCCGTGCTTTCATGTATCCTTTCATCAGGCTGCGCCATCCGGGGCCTTTTTTGCCGCGCTGCGGAGCCTCAAAGCGAATGAAAGCGGCTTCACGGGAGCGGTTCCGGTCCCGTAAAGCCGTCTGTCCTTTCTTGTGCCCGGGGGATGCCGGCTCAAGCCGGCCTGTTTGCGCCCACGTACGCCGTCCCTGCGGCGGGCAGCGCCGTGACGGCGGCATCTCTCCTGCCCGATTCTCATGTAAGGGGCAGCGGGGCCGCCCCGTATCAATGACATCGCAGGATCCCTGCAGGCGTTTTTCACGCTTCCCGGATCATTTCCGGGAACGCAGACGCCCCAGGCATCGTTTGATCGTCCGCTTCAAATCCTTGGGGATCATCCCCGCAAGGATGCTCCCGGCGATGTCCTTCCTGAAACGGGTCCTGAAAACCCGGTCCATCCCCGGATATCCCTCTGCTGCATAGACCTGCAGAAGGGCCTCACGCTCCGGCGGGGGCTGGCAGGGCCGGTTCAGCTGCTCGTTGTGGCGGGCCACCTTCTCAAAGGTGGAGGGCAGCGTCACCAGCTTCTCCCTGCAGTCCTCCCACAGCGCCTTTCCCTTTTCAGTGTTCAAAAGGACGCAGGAGATGCCCCTGCCGTTGGACAGTCCTCCCGGCTCCCGGTACCGGGGATACTCCTCGTGGAAGCCCCAGAAATCTCCCAGGGTGATATCCGCCGCCCGCTCAGGCCTTGCAAAGAGGCAGTGATAGCAGCTGTCGCGGTAGGTATAGGACTTCAGGAAGAAGAAGACATAGGCGATGAGATTCCCGTCCCGGGCATGCTCCTTCAAGGCCCCGGAGGGGTCCTGACAGACGCACCGGCTGATCATCCCCTGGCCTTTGCGCTTGTCCCGGAACCAGAACCCGGTGATTCTGCCGCCCAGGGTCTTCCCGTAGAACTCCAGGAACTGCTGAAACATCCTTTTCCCGGGGACGCCGTGGCAGATGATCTCCACGGTCAGCAGTCCGTCATCCTTCCCCTGCACAACCCGCTTCAGCGCGGCAATCTGGCAGGGGGTGCCGGTAAAGAGGACGGTTTTTCCCGAGAGCAGGTCCTGCTTTGCCTGCCGGTATGTGTCCCCCATGTCGCTCTGCACGTATTTTGAGCCCTGCAGCAGGGGGAGCCGGTCCGCACTGTCGATTCGGATATGCCTGGGTTCCAGGGTGCCGTTTTCGGATTCCAGAGCGCAGCCGTAGACCACGCCGCCGCCCTCCAGGACCTTTCCGGCCAGTACCGCAAAGGCGCCGCCGGAGGATGAGCGCATGAGCAGTGCGCCGTCCTTCGCCGCCGCCCCGTAGACCTCCTGCACCGGCCGGAGCCCGTTGTCGTTCCGGCAGGGACAGACCCTTGTGCATGCGCCGCAGGATACGCACAGGGCCTCATCGATCACGGGATAGACAAAGCCCGCATCGTCCTCCTGCATCCGGATGGCGGACCTGGGGCAGACATTTCCGCAGGCCCCGCAGCTGCAGCAGTCCTTTTTTTCTTTGTACAGAACGATTTGTTTCATCCCTTCACCGCTCCCAGCGCATCCTTCAGATACTGTCTGCTCCTGTGCCTCTTCTCTGAAATGAGTTGATTGACAGCGCTGTAGTCGATCTCCGATTCCATGCTGTCCAGGTCGAACCGG
>CACYCQ010000031.1:0-3373 GCA_902772995.1 uncultured Eubacteriales bacterium | reverse complement strand
GGGGCTCCTGGGGCTCCTGGGGCTCCTGGGGCTCCTGGGATTCCTGCTCCAGTTCGCTTCTCTCTTCTTCGCTCATCTTCTTCTTTCCTTCCCGGGCCTTGCCAAAGAATGCCTTCAGCCCCTTTTTCTTCTTCATCACGGTCTCAACTCCCCGTCCTGGTCACTGAACAGCCCGCAGATGGTCCTGCCCACCTGGGTGAGGACGGAAATCGCCCGTCCGTACTGCATCCGGGTCGGCCCGATCAGGCCGATGGTCTGCACCTTGCCGTCTCCCAGACGATAGCTGGCGGTCACGACGGAACAGTCCTTCAGCTCCTCCACGCCGTTCTCCGGTCCGATGCGCACCGAGATCTCCATTTCCCCGTTGCCGGACAGCAGGGACACCAGTTTGTCCCGCGTCTCCAGCACGGAAAGGAGGTTCCGCGCCTTTTCCACGTCGGAATATTCCGGGAAGCGCAGCAGGTTCGAGCGTCCGCCCACCACGATGCTGCTGACCTCCGGCACATCCTCCTGGGTCCCGGCCAGGGTCCCCAGCAGCTTTGCCATCTCGTCGGATTCCCGTCTGGCGATCTCCTGCAGCCGCGTCCCCAGCTGGCTGAGGGGACAGCCCTCCAGCTGGCTGCTGAGGATGCGGGAAACGGTATAGAGCACATCCGGCGCCACCTGCATTTCCAGGTCCACCGGGGTCTGCCGGACGGTGCCGGTGGTCGTCACCAGGATCAGCAGGACCCGGCGGTCCGCCACGGGCACCAGCTGAAGATGACTGAGCCGCAGATCCTCCCGGGGCGTGCGCGTCATCACGGCCGTGGTGTAATGGGTCATCCCCGACACCGCGCTGGCCAGCTGGGCGCTGATCTGTTCCACCTGGCGCATCCGGCTGTTCAGGCACTTCTGCAGCATGGCCATCTCCTCCACGCTCAGGGGGAGGGGCTGCAGCATCTGGTCCACATACAGCCGATAGGCCTTGTAGGACGGCACCCTGCCCGCTGAGGTATGGGGGCTGTCCAGGTATCCCAGCTCCTCCAGGTCGCTCATCTCGTTGCGGATGGTCGCGCTGGAGAGCCGCTGTTCGTATTTTCTCGATATGGTGCGGGAACCCACCGGCAGAGCTGTCAGGATGTAGTCGTCGATGATTGCCTGAAGGATTCTGTATTTCCGGTCAATCATGTCCATGTCCTGTTCCTCCTTCGGTTTTGCCTGCTGTTTGTTAGCACTCGAAAGTGTTGAGTGCTAATCAGCGTGCATAAGATATCACCGTCTCAGGCATTTGTCAACCTCCCTCCGGCCATTTTTTCGCAGTTTCAGTGTCCATGCGTGCCGCACTGCATGGTTTGAAACGCCGAAAAGGACGGTTCAGCGGGCCATTGACCGTTTGAGACGTGAAAATGTATCTTTGGAGCAGGTCCCTGTCCGATGCCCGGATTCTGCGCTTTTGACGCTTCCCTTCCCCCTGCAGTTTTTTCCGCCGGCACCGGGGGCTTTCTTCCGGTCATCCGCCTGCGCATATGCCCGTGTCCGGATGCGTATCAAGCCGCAGGCTTTGCCGCGCCCAAAGGCCCTCCCGCCCGTCCTCCGCCGCCTTCTTCCCCGGAGGACGGCGCTTTGCGCATCCCCCGAAGACGGGCGGCGGACCTTTATCGGGGCTCAGGAGGGGCCTCCGGTTCGGGGCCGTGCGGGAGGGGCTTATCCCGCCTACAGGGAGTTGCTTTTTTCTGCGGAGGCATAGGACCTCTCAATAATCCCGGCGATCCACCCCGGCCAGAATTTTTTCAGCATTTCCAGATCTTCCCCGCCCCTTCCCGTCTGGTGGATCACCGCGCTGGTCGTGGATTCCTCGTGGATGCGGTGCCCCATGAGCGGCTCGGGCTGGTAGACGAAGCTTCCCTTTCTGCGGCTGAGCTTCTCGGTCAGCTCCCAGTCCAGGTTGCTGGAAAAATGATATTCAAAGGGGTCCTCGCCCACAACGCTCTTCAGATACGTAATGGACGGACAACAGATCGCATTGCCCATGCACAGGGCCGTCCTTCTGGCCATCTTCGATGAAGGGAAGCGGCGGACAAGGCCAAGGAGCTTCCGCTTAGTCCCCAGGAGCGGGTTGTCATCGACCCGTTTTCCCTCTCTGATTTCATAGTAATCCGTAAAATAGATGAGGGGCTGCCGGGCCGCGTTCAGCCGGAGAAGCAGCTTTTCCGTATAGGTCCGCTCATAGAGATCATCCTGATGCGCCAGGGTCACCAGCTCCGTCCCGGCGCACCGGAGCCCGTGGTTCCAGTCTCCGGCAATTCCTCCCCTGCCGCGGTTGACGTGGAGCTCCAGATCGTACTTGCGCGCAAGGCGCCGGTTTTCCTCATTGGGCGTCGAGGTTGCCAGCACGATCCGGCTTCTGACGCTCTGGCCGAGCAGGGACCTGATGCATTCTTCAAGAAACGGGCTTTCCCCGTAGCTGAGGACCGCAAACGTATGGTCCCCCGCCGTATAGTTGCCCTCGCTCACGCTTCCCCCGCTCCTTCCTTTTCCGTTTCCCTTTCAAGGGCATCGATGGCGTTTTTCTGGGTCATGGTGATGACCTGGTTCTGGAGCCTTGAAATCTTCCGGTCCATGGAAAACATCTTCACCACCAGCAGGAAGATCACCGTCAGAAAGACGAGATTGGCCGGGCTCTCCACCCCCACAAGATCGGACAGGGCGCCCGCCACTCCCGGAAAGACGCCCAGGATCACCAGGGCCACCGTGAAAACAATCCAGAAAAAGGAATCCTGCGTCCGCATCTTCGACTCCCGGACGCTCCGCAGGATATAGCAAAATGTCCAGATCGAGCCTGCAAGCAGCATCAGTCTGAGTGCTGTCGACATAAATATCTGCTCCTTCCCCGAAACCACATGATCACCAGGATGTTCCAACAGATTTTTCCCATATATTTCATGCTGTTCCATGCATTCAGGTAGCTTTCCCCGGCAATCCGTTCCCGCATCCTCGCCTGGCATTCCCGGACACGGTACCCCTGTTTGAGAAGATAGGCCACGGAATCCGGTTCCGGACTGCTGTTGAGGTCCATGGCCATCCAGGGAAGCAGCCTTTCCCCGTAGATCCTCATCCCCGACGTGGGATCCGTGATCCTCTTCCCCGTGGTCAGGCGGATGGCCAGGCTGATCAGCCGGTTGCCGATCATTCTCGGGGAAAAATCCTTCGGTTCATGAAGGAACCTGCTGGCAATCACCATGTCCAGAGGCTCCCGCTGCATCAGGGACACCATCCCGGGAATATAGCGCGGATCATGCTGCAGGTCCGCGTCAATCTGAATCATGGCATGATATCCCTTTTGCAGGGCATATCTGGCTCCCGCCTGAACCGCACAGGTCAGTCCAAGATTGGT
>CACYCQ010000030.1:0-29432 GCA_902772995.1 uncultured Eubacteriales bacterium | reverse complement strand
TGAAGGGCGAGGACTTCCCGCAGGATCCCAAGGTCCAGCTGATGGAGGCGGTCAAGGCGGTCTTCCGCAGCTGGGACAACCCCAGGGCGATCTACTACAGACGTATGAACGACATCCCGGGAGACTGGGGCACGGCCGTCAACGTCCAGACCATGGTCTTCGGAAACATGGGCAACACCTCCGGCACCGGCGTCGCTTTCACCCGTGATCCCGCCACCGGTGAAAAGAAACTCTTTGGCGAGTATCTGATCAATGCCCAGGGCGAGGACGTGGTGGCCGGCATCCGGACCCCGCAGAAGATCGCCACCCTGGAGCAGGTCATGCCCGAAGTGTACGGCCAGTTCGTGAAGATCGCCAATACCCTTGAGAACCACTACCGCGACATGCAGGACATGGAGTACACCATCGAGCGCGGCAAGCTTTACATGCTCCAGACCCGCAACGGCAAGCGCACCGCCGCCGCCGCCATCAAGATCGCCGTGGATCTGGTGAACGAGGGCATGATCACCACCGACGAGGCGGTCCTCAAGGTTGAGCCCAAGCAGCTCGATGCGCTGCTTCACCCGCAGTTTGACACCGCCGCACTCAAGAAGGCCAAGGAAGTGGCCACCGGTCTTGCCGCTTCTCCCGGAGCCGCCTGCGGCATGATTTACTTCACCGCCGAGGAAGCCACTGCGGCTGCCAAGAGCGGCAAGAAGGTCGTTCTTGTCCGTCAGGAGACCTCTCCTGAGGATATCGAAGGCATGAACCATGCCCAGGGCATCCTGACCGCCCGTGGCGGCATGACCAGCCATGCGGCCGTCGTGGCCCGCGGCATGGGCACCTGCTGCGTCGCCGGCTGCAATGTCCTGCGTGTGGACGAAGAAGCCAAGACGGCCACCATCGGCGATCTGGTCCTCCACGAGGGAGACTGGATGTCTCTGGACGGCTCCACCGGCAAGGTGTATGCCGAGGCCATCCCCACTGTCGACGCCACCGTGAGCGGCGACTTTGCCACCCTGATGAAGTGGGCGGACGCTGCCCGCAAGCTGCGCGTGCGCACCAATGCCGACACCCCGCATGACGCGGCCACTGCCGTCAAGTTCGGCGCTGAAGGCATCGGCCTGTGCCGCACCGAGCACATGTTCTTCGAGGCGAGCCGCATCGCCGCCATGCGCGAGATGATCCTGGCTGAAACCGAAGAGCAGCGCAGGGTTGCCCTCGACAAGCTCCTGCCGTTCCAGAAGGCGGACTTCAAGGGCATGTACAAGGCACTGGAAGGCCGTCCCATGACGGTCCGTTATCTGGATCCTCCGCTGCATGAGTTCCTGCCCGCCAAGTCCATGACTGCTGAAATCGAGGATCTGGCAAAGCAGCTGGGAACCACCTCCGACAAGATCGTGGCCAAGATCGACGAACTCCATGAGTTCAATCCCATGATGGGCTTCCGCGGCTGCCGTCTGGCGGTCCGCTATCCCGAGATTGCCGAGATGCAGACCCGTGCGGTCATCGAGGCGGCCATCGAGGTCACCCAGGAAGACGGCTATGACATCCATCCCGAAATCATGATCCCGCTGGTGGGCTATGTGAAGGAACTGGCCTTCGTCAAGAAGGTGGTCCTGGATACCGCCAACAAGGTCATGGCTGAAAAGGGTGTTCAGCTGGATGTGAAGGTCGGCACCATGATCGAGATCCCGCGCGCGGCTGTCACCGCCGACGAGATTGCCACCGAGGCCGAATTCTTCTCCTTCGGCACCAACGACCTGACCCAGATGACCTTCGGCTTCTCCCGTGATGACGCCGGCAAGTTCCTGGAGGCCTACTACGACAAGAAGATCTACGAGAGCGATCCCTTCGCCAAGCTGGATCAGGACGGCGTGGGCAAACTGGTCAAGATGGCTGCCGAACTGGGCAGAAAGACCCGTCCGGAGCTCAAGCTGGGCATCTGCGGCGAGCACGGTGGAGATCCGTCTTCCGTCATGTTCTGCCACAAGGTGGGCCTGAACTACGTCAGCTGCTCGCCGTTCCGCGTTCCGATCGCCAGACTGGCAGCAGCACATGCGGCCATCCTGGAGAAGATGGGACAGCTCTGATTTCTCCATTTTCCAAATCAAGCTTTTCTTCGCGGCGGATGCCTTCCGGCATCCGCCGCTTTTTTGCTCCCGTTTATCGCATGGATGACATCCCGGGGATCGGATGCGGGAGAAGTCTCCATCTCCGGAGGCACAAAGTGCGTTTCTGAAGGAATATGCGGTTCCTGGGACAGTCCCATCTTTTACTGGCCCAGGATCAATCTGTCAGATTCCGGGCATGGACCGCGTGACTGCGGGAAGAAGCGCTTCCCGGGCTATATCCCCAAATCTCAGGACCGGGGAGAAAAAAGAGGGGAGAGTGGGCACCCCATTCACCGGATGCAGGGACAGTGCGGCCTTTTCTGGCGCATCCCGCTGCAGAACTCCGGTCTGTTTTTATCAGACCGGTTGCCGGTCTGGGCGTCCACGCCTGCAGTCCGCCTTTTTCTCCAACACTTCGGGAACTGCCGGCCGCCCCTTCATCGGCTTCAGGGAGTCCGGACGGGTCTGCTGTGTGCATGTTTTTTTACTTCCTCTTTCGCTCCCTTCAATCCTATGCTATAATGCAACGCGTTTCACTATGCAATCCGTGATTTGAATTCCTACCAGCCGAGGTTTGAAATGGCCACTTTATTCCGATCCAATCATTCATCTTCACCGGCCGGGAGCACAAAAGCCCTGTATAAAAAACCCCGTCAGCGAATGCCCAAGGGCGAGCTGAACCAGATTCTTCTGATCGTGTTTTTTATCGTGCTGCCCATTCTGGCCATCATCTCCATTTTTGTGCCCGTTTTGCGCATTGTCTTCGTTGTCGCCTCCGTTGTCGCCATTGCCGCCATGTGGCTCCTGTCAGCCTTCCTGTTTCCCGGGAGACTGGTGATTTCCGGTATTTATCTGGTGCTGGACATCATCATGATCATCACCTCGCTGCCCACAAGGACCACCGCCTCCAACGGCCTGCAGACCATGGCCTTTGCCACGGAGACCCCGATTGTCACCTCAACGCCGGCCTTCTCATCCATGGTCGGCACGATGGGAACAGATGTCCCCGCGGATTTTTACAGCGCTTATGATCCGGAGGACAGCTACGGCCTGGAGGAGAACTCCTGGGATACGGGGGATACGGGGGATACGGGGGACGGGTATGCCGCCGGTCCCGTGACCGAGATCACCTCCCCGGATGTTTCCCGGGAGAAATCCGAGTCGGAGATTGCCCTTGAAAACTTCATGGAAAAGTGGCACAAGGGGATTATCGCAGACATGGTGGAGTACACGCCGCCCTCCTGGCAAAGCACCCAGACGGACCCGCCGCAGCAGCAGCTGTTCTGGAAATTCGCCCAGCGCCCGCTGGAAAGCTGGGAACAGCTTTCTCCGCCTTCCGGCACGGATTCCACCACCGCCCGGACCATCCGTATCCAGGCGCAGGTATCCTACAGCGGAGAAACCCGTACCTACCAGTACGATGCCATCACGCTCTTTGAGAATGAAAAGTGGTATGTGGATCCGGAGTCCCTTTCCAGCGGCATCCTGGTGACGGAGGCGCCGGCGACCCCCGATCCGGAGATCACGCCCACCCCCGAACCCGACCCGACGGCCACCCCGGGGCCCGGCCCCAAGACCAAACTGTATTACAACAAGGACGGCGGGAAAAAGTATCATCTGGATCCCAGATGCCCCTCCGTGGCATCCCGCTTCCTCCCGCTCAAGGGGACCTTTACCTATTCGGAGCTAAACAAAAGCCCCTACAACAAGCTCCAGCCCTGCGAAAGGTGTGGAGCTCCCACGCGCTGACCGCCAGGCAGAACAGCATATGAAGAGAGGGAGCCTTTGCTCCCTCTTTGTTTCAGGTCCTGACACAAGTATAAGGAGTTGCCTATGTCAAAGCTCAAACGCCTCATGGCTTCCCTGCTCCTGCTCCTGTGCGCCGTCCTGCCGGCCATGGCTGAGGAAAAGCAGATGGGACAGTATATCTATGTTCCCGCTGCCGGTCCCTCCAGACCTGCCGGCAATGTGAATTTGCGCGTGCTGGGAAGCGGATATGACCCCCAGTCCGGGGAAATGCTCCAGGACGTCCCGCTTGAGGGAGCCATCTTTGGCGTATATGTGATCTCCGCCGACGGACAGATTGTCCCGTGGGCCGACCCCCTGTATCCTTCAGCCCCCATGAAAATCCGCTCCACCCGGGAGGCCACCGCCTTCTCCCTTCCGGAGCAGGTGGAGTTTTATCTGAAGCAGGAATCCGCGCCTCAGGGATTTCTCCCCGAGGAATCCCTGATCCCCGTGACCGGCCCTGAGATGACCGTCATCAACCGCAAAGCCGGAGTCGTGGCGCTTTCCGTGCGCGACACCTACGGGACGCCGATTCCCGGCGCGGTGGTGGAGCTCTCCGGTGACACGGGTCCGGCGTCGCTGACCACGGACGAACGGGGGCAGGCCCTCCACACCGTCTCCGGCACCGTCACTGTCCGGATCCGGGAAATTTCCCTGCCCGAGGGGGAGCAGCCCCTTAACAGCTATTCCCTCAATGGCCGGATGACCCCCGTGGAAACGGAGGTCACCCTTGAGCCGGGGACCCTCTCGGAGGTGGTCTTCCTGCATCCGACCTATGAGAGTCTGACCCTGCTTGCCTCCGTGGTCGAACTGGACGAGGACGGCAATCCCGCGCAGCGCCCCCTGGAGGGGCTCTCCATCGTGCTGGATGACCGGGAGACCTACACCACGGACAGCCAGGGGCAGGCGGTCCTCAGGGCCCTGGAAGGGGAGCATGCCTACCGCCTTCTCTACGAAGGCAGCCTTCCCGTGGTCCTGGATGCGCCCTCCGGCTTCCTGACCTTCGCTCATGAATCCTCGCAGCAGATGACGGTTCTGGCCCGCAGTACCCGCTCCAGGATCATGATCACCACCAGCAATTCCACCGACGCGGACCAGGGCAAGGTGCTGCTCGTGCGCAGCGCGGACGGCGCCCGTCTGGAATGCACCCTCGATGCGGACGGCATCTGCGTGACGCCGCTGCTGGAAGCGGGGGAGTATGTGCTGCAGTTCCGGATGAATCCGGAGGTGGAGCTGCTCAGCCTCACCTCCTCTTCAGGAGAAGTCAGCGGCAGCAGCCTCACCGTGCACCTGCCTGAAGGCGCTCTTGAAGAGGTCCACGCCCGCATCCAGGTTGCCCTCAGCCAGACCTTCCAGGTTGCCCGCCAGGTCTGGCAGGACGAGCCGCCCTATACCGGAGAGGAACCGCTTGCCGAAAACGGCGAGGCCTTCCTGCTCAATCAGGATGGCAACCCCGTCACCTCCGGACAGCTTCATGACGGGATGCTGACGGTGGATCACGTCAGCGGAACCTACACGCTGGCGCTTCTCACCGAAACCGCCGAAAAGCTGGGGATCCGTCCCTTCTCGCAGCCCTTTGACCTGCCTTCGGACGAGGGGGTCATCCTCTTTCCGTCCACAGACGGCCGGCTGGAGATCACCACCCGGGATCCGGACGGGCAGGCCATCTCCGGGGTACAGGTCACCCTTTCCTCCGACGGGAGGGAAGTCTGCTCGGCAACCTCCGATGAGACGGGCATCGCGCTGACCGCCCCGCTCGCCGCGGAGGAAGTTCTTCTCACCGCGGACAGGATTCCCGGCGGCTATACGGCGCCCGCGCCGGTTTCAGCCACCGTGCAGGCGGGCCTGATTTCCCCCGTGGAACTGGTGCTCAGCCCCTGGGGACATGTCCATTTCACGCTGCTCTACAGGGAGATGGATGCCCACGGGGAAATCGTCTATTCCCCGCTGCAGGAGACAGGCCTGCAGATTGATCCCCTCACGGAGGATCCGTCATCCTCTGAAAGCGTGAGGATCGGCAACCTCTCCGGCAATCTTTCGGCGGACCTGAAGGCGGGGCGCTACCGTGCCACCGCCATCCTCCCGGAGACACTGCAGGGGCAGATTCTCCCGGGAACGGTGGAATTTGACTGTGCGGACGGAACCGTTCAGGAAATCACCGTGGCGTGTACGCCCATGGATGGCGCCGTCCGCATCCAGGTATCCTCCGGATCGGATCTGTCGGATATCGACCTTCAGGCGCTCAGGTTCTCTCTGGTCAGCGACGAGGCGTCCATCCCGCTCTCCATGGGGGATCAGGGGATCTTCTTCGCCGCGCATGTCCCCTCGGGAGACTATACCCTCATGTGCTCCGGAAAAGTGGACGGCTTTACCCTGACCGACTATACGCCCCATCTCCGCGTGGAGGCGGGCAGCCTGACGGAGCAGACCGTCTCCCTGGCCAAGGACGGCAGACTGACCGTCTCCAAGCTGGGGCTGACCTTTGACGAGCAGATGCACTCCTTCATCATCCCGCTCGCCGGCTGCTACGGCCTGTATGTCCGCAGCGCCTCGGACATGGTGCCCTATCCCTCCGGGGAAGAGCAGCTGAAGATCTGGTCCAACCGCAGCGACGAGGTGAGCGAGCTGTACCTGCCGGCCTCCCCGACAGGCATGCCCTATTACCTGCGGGAGCTGTCCTCTGAGGACGGCATGTTCATGATGGATGAGGAGTACCATGAGGTCCTCATCTATCCGGGACAGGAGCAGCGCGCGGAGATCACCGTCTCCAACAGCATGGGCTTTTTCCGGGTGGATGCCCTTGACTGCTTCACCCAGGCGCATGTCACCGGCGGAACCTACCGGCTCGAGGACGGGAAGGGAGAAACCGTGCTGGAGTTTGCCATGGGGGAAGAGGCCTATCAGAATGACCGGGCCATCCCCGTGGGCCGCTATACCGTAACCATGGACACGCCGCCGGAGGGATACGCCCTGAGCCGGTCCCCCTCGCAGGAGGTGGACATCGCGCCGTACCTGTCCCAGGGCGGTCAGGTGACCGGCGCCAGCTTCCTTCTTGAGCCCGTTCCCCAGACCGGCAGCTTTGCCAGCGCCTCCGAACTGTACGGCGACCACAGGGAGGGGCTGAACCTTGTCGTGCTGGACAGCGGCACCTTCTCCAGGGACTATGCCCTGGATGCGCCCATGGTCAGCATTGATCTGTCCGCTCCCGGCAAGCGGGTTTCCATCTCCAGCGTCACCCTCTCCGGCGCCGGGGACGATGCGGGCACCATCTACGGCGCCCGGGTGGAATACCGCATCCGCAACGGCGGCTGGCAGCCCGACCGCGTCCAGGAAATCCCGGATGCCACGCTGCCTGTCACCCTGACCTTCCCCGATGTCCGCGATGACATCTCGGGCATCCGCATCTATTACCATGACGCCGCGAGCCACAGGGAATCCACCCTTCCGGGCTTCAATCCCGGCCTGATCTCCCTGAGCGCCCGGACGGAGGAGGGGCAGACCGACGTTACCGCCACGGCCCTTCTTGCATCCCGGTATGTCTATCTGGACAAATCCGGCGGCGAGGAGCAGATCCTGCAGCTGGAGCGCTCCCTCTCCGAAACCGGCGTGATGGCGGGAACCGGGGCCTTTGACCAGATCCCCTCCGGCAGCGACGGCCGCGTGACCGGCTGCCTGTTTTACGATGAAAACAGCGACGGCATCCTGCAGGATGCCGAGTCCCGCAGATGCAGCGGCCTGGAGGTGCAGCTGCTCACCGAGGAGGGGGACCTGGTGGCCACCAGCCGGACCGACACCCGGGGCATCTACCTGTTTGATGACGTCCCGGACGGCCGCTATGTCGTCAACTTCTCCGCGGATGATTCCCTGATCTTCACCGGAAACCGGGTGTATTCGCCCTTCATCACCTCCTGCGTGCAGAATCCCCGCAGCGGGCAGAGCCCCGTCTTCCAGGTGAACATCGACCAGAACAGCCATGTGTTCAATGCCGGATGCCTGCCCGCCGCCTCCGTCTCGGGCAGCCTCCTCCAGAAGGACCAGGAGGCCCGGCCGGTGCCGGGAATGTACCTGGAGCTCTGGGGCAAGGGAGAACCCATCTACAGCGTCTCCGGTGAAAACGGGGAATACGCCTTCCCGAGACTGCCCGCCGGAACGTATCTCCTTCGGGGCACCGCGCCGGAGGGACTCTACTTCATCGACTCCGGAACGGACACCCTGGAAAAGGAGGTCAGCGTCTCCGTCGGCGAACATGCCGCAGTCCCCCCGATTTCCCTTTGCACCTTCAGTACCGTGCGCGGCCGGGTGATTCGTGACCGTCTGACCACCGGGGCCACCTCCGCCTCCGAGGATGTGGGGCTGCCCTCGGTCCGCGTCAGCCTCTACGGAGCGGAAGGCGATGAGGAGTCCCTGCTGCAGACCGTGACAACCGACGGTGAGGGCCGCTATGCCTTTGAGCGGCTGGTTGCCGGAAACTACCGGGTGGAATTCGATCCCGGGGAAGGCTGGGGCTTCATCCGCCATTCCTCCGGGGATGACCTGTCCCATGTCTCCTCCGGCAGGGGCTATACGGACATCCTGTCCCTCAGGCCGGGCGAGATCCTTGACAACGTGGGTGCGGAGATCACCCTGCCTTCCGATGTGACGGTGCGGGTTTTCAACGATGAAAATTCCAACGGCGTCTTTGACCACAATGAGGCTCCCGTCCCGGGCATCCTCATTTCCCTCATCCGCCAGGAGCAGGGGAAAGACGCGGAGACCCTGTCCTATTTCACGGACATGGACGGACTGGTCACCTTCCGGGATGTCAGCCCGGGCAGCTACGTGCTGTCTTACCAGACCACCGGAACCTGGCGGACCACCCGCAGCTCGGACCGTCTGGACGTGAGCGACCGCATCTCCATCATGCCCCAGAGCATGCAGGATACGGGACGCAGCGGAGCCTTCACGGTGGAAAGCGGAAACCGGAACCTGGTCTTCCATGTCGGCCTCGTGGAGACCAGCAGCCTCGGCGGACGGGTCTACTACGATGACAACGCCAACGCCGAAGCCGGCAGCAGCGAAGCCCCCTATGAGGGTGCCGCCGTCACGCTGCTGGATCTGGACGGACAGACCGTCGCACAGACCGTGTCGGATGCCGAAGGGCAGTACCTGTTTGAGGGCCTCCAGCCCGGAAGATATCAGGTGCGCTTTGAGGTGGCGCAGGGCATGGGCTTCTCGTCCACGGAACGTTCCGTCAACCGCGGCTGCGTTCAGGGGGCAGACAGCCCGGTGAGCACCACCCGGATTCTCTCCGTGTACAGGGGGACTCCGGTCACCGGCGCAGATGCGGGTGTCATCCGTTACTCCGACGTGCACGGACGTCTCTATGTCGACGCCCTCAACCAGGGCTCCATGGCCGATGACGCGGCCCCCGTTGAAGGGGCAAGCGTCCACCTCTTCACCCAGGGCGGCCGGCGGATGCTGGAGAGCACCGTCACGGACGCGCAGGGCGGATTCACCTTCAGCCGCGTCTCTCCCGGAACCTACTGCCTGCGCATCGACGCGCCGGAGGGACAGGTCTTTGCCGACGGCCAGGACACCAGCAGCGTCGCCCTTCGGGAATTCCGCAACAACTGGGGATTTTCCGACAACTTTGAGCTCAGCGGAGGGCGTCCTCTGGAGGGCGTTGCCTACGGCCTGCTCCGCCAGGGCAGCCTCTCCGGACGAATCTGGGAGGACCTCAACTACGACGGCATCATGGATGCCGGGGAAACCGGCCTGCGCGGCTGCCTGGTGGAACTGCTGTCCGCGTCCGGCGAGGTGACCGCCAGCACCACCACGCACCCTGAAGGGACCTATGAATTTGATCATCTCATGCCCGGAGTGTATTCCCTGCGCTGCACGCTGCCTGAGGGATATGTGTATACCCGGGAAGGGAAGGCGTCCATCGCCCTTCGCTCGAATGAGCCCCAGACCGTGATTTCCCTCGATGCCCTGAAGATGGGGGAAGCCCGCGGGGAACTGTCCATCGGCGCGCTCCGGCCATCCACCCTCACCGGGCATGTCTGGCTGGATGAAAAGGGGAAGAAGGTGTCCTCCTCCGACAAACTCGCCGGCATCCCGGTCACCCTTGCGGTCACCGGAGGCACGGACCAGGGGCTGACCCTTGAAACCCGGACGGATTCCTCCGGTCGATATGCCCTGGAGGGGGTCATGCCCGGAGAAGCCACCCTGCAGTTCACTCTGCCGGAGGGATATGCCTTTACCCGTTACAGCCAGGACCGCAGAGACCTGAGTCTCGTGCGGGACATCGACCGGCGCATCTCCCGGACCGATCCCGTGACCATCCTCTCCGGCAGGACCCATGCGGACCTGGATGCGGGCATGGTCGCCGTAGGCAGCCTCAGCGGCAGCGCCTGGGTGGATGAGCGCTACAACGGCAAACGCGACGCGCAGGAAGTCTCTCTTTCCGGCGTGGACATCTCGCTGGTGGACGCCATCAGCCTGGAGACCCTCATGCGCACGACGACGGATGAATCCGGCACCTTCCGGATGGATTTCGTGCGGCGCGGCAACTATTACCTGAGCGTCCGGCTGCCCGGAAACATGATCTTCACCTGCGAAGGAGAAAGCATCATCTCCGGCGTGGACGACAGCACAGGCCACGGGGAGGCCTTCGTGTTCGGCGAAGGGGAGACCCGGGACCGCCTGGCCGTCGGGGCCATCATTCCCGGAGAAATCACCGGCACGCTGTTTTCGGACCGTACGCAGACGCTCTATCAGGCGGATGCGCAGAGGGTCCGCGGAGTGCTGGTCAGCCTGATGAGCGGCGGAACAGTGCTCTCCACCTCTCAGCCGGATGCGGGCGGCGTCTATCGCTTTGACAAGGTCCGTCCCGGCACCTACCGTCTTCGCTATCAGCTGCCCTCCGAGCTGCTCTTCAGCCTGGATTCCGGGCTGCGCCTCGCCTCTCCTGACGATACGCAGGCCGAGAGCGCAGACGTGGAGATGGCCATGGGGGACCGTCTGCAGATGGCAGGCGAGACCCTGGTGGCCTCCGGAACGATCTGCGGCATCGTATGGAACGATTTCAATGTCAACGGATGGATGGACGAAGGGGAAACGGCCCATGCCGCCGCTAAAGTGCAGCTTGTCACCGGCGGGGAAACCCTGGAGACGGTGACGGACCTGTCCGGCAGCTACCGCTTTGACCGTCTGCGTCCGGGAAGCTATACCCTCAGGTTCCTGCTTCCCGCGGACCATCTCTTCACGGATCCCGGCCAGGCGCCCCTGGGCTCCTGCGTGACCCCCGAGGAAAACGTGAGGGAGGCTGAACTGGAGAATCTCCTGCTGCGCCAGGGCGAAGTGCTGACCTACCATGCAGGCCTCATACGCCCCGGAGAGATCGGGGATACCGTCTGGCTGGATGCAAACGCCAATGGCATCCAGGATTACCGGGAGTCCCTGGCGCCCGGCATCAGCCTGACACTGCTTCGGAAGACCCCGGAGGGGCTGCAGGAGGTCGAAAGCCTCGAGAGCGACGCCTACGGATTCTACCATTTCCGCGACCTGCGTCCCGGAGACTACGTGGTGCGCGTCAATGACCTGCCCCCCGAAAAGTTCACGCTGTACTCCGACGGACTCCTCACTGAGATTGACAGCGATGTCCATCCGGAGACGGGCCTGACAGAGATCATCCGGGTGGATTCCGGCCACCGGAGACTGGACATCGACATCGGCCTGACCGTCCGCTGAGCCACAACCTGCGGGAATCCCTCCGGGGATTCCCGTCTTTGGGTCCGTCTGCGAAACCGCCCCCGTCAGCCTCTCCGGTCAGGCCGCATGAAAGGGACAGGCGTGAACCTCCTCAACCGCCGGGACCGCGGCGGTTTACCAGGGGAACACATCCCGGAAAGCGGGGGACAATCTGCGTTTTTTCAGGCACTGATACCGGTCCGGAATTGTGAAATTGTTGCAAAAGGCTTGAAAGAGCGGATGGAATTGAGTACAATACATCCGGTAAAATCCCGATTATACTTTTAGAGGAGGAATTTCCGATGGTTCGTGTAGCTATCAATGGTTTTGGTCGTATTGGACGTCTTGCCTTCCGGCAGATGTTTGACGCAGAAGGGTATAAGGTTGTTGCCATCAACGATCTGACCAGCCCCAAGATGCTGGCTCACCTGCTCAAGTACGACACCGCTCAGGGTTCTTACAAGTATAAGGACACGGTGACTTCCAAGGAGCCTGTCTTTGCTGAAGACGGAAAGACCGTGAAGGAGCCCGGCTCCATCACCGTCAACGGAACTGAAATCACCATCTATGCCGAGCCCAAGGCCAGCAACCTGCCCTGGGGCAAGCTGGACGTGGACGTGGTTCTGGAGTGCACCGGCTTCTACACCAGCAAGGCCAAGGCTTCCGCCCACCTTGACGCTGGCGCCAAGAAGGTCGTCATCTCCGCTCCCGCCGGCAATGATCTTCCCACCATCGTGTACTCTGTTAACGAGAACACCCTGACCAAGGAAGACAAGGTCATCTCCGCGGCTTCCTGCACCACCAACTGCCTGGCTCCCATGGCGAAGGCCCTCAATGACAAGTATCCCATCGTCTCCGGCATCATGACCACCGTTCATGCCTACACCGGCGACCAGATGATCCTTGACGGCCCGCATCGCAAGGGCGATCTGCGCAGGGCCCGTGCCGGCGCCGCCAACATCGTTCCCAACTCCACCGGCGCTGCCAAGGCCATCGGCCTGGTTATCCCCGAGCTCAACGGCAAGCTGATCGGCTCCGCTCAGCGTGTTCCTGTTCCCACCGGCTCCACCACCATCCTCGTGGCGGTCGTCAAGGGCAGCGACGTGTCCGTGGAAACCATCAATGCGGCCATGAAGGCCAAGGCTTCCGCGTCCTTCGGCTACAACACCGATCCCATCGTCTCTTCTGACGTGATCGGCAGCACTTTCGGCTCCATCTTCGATTCGACCCAGACCATGGTCACCAAGATCGATGAGAACACCTATCAGGTTCAGGTCGTCTCCTGGTATGACAACGAGAACAGCTATACCAGCCAGATGGTCCGCACCATCAAGTACTTCGCCGAGATCTGATCCTTTCGGACGCTCAGCAGACTTGTGATCAGGTTTTCTGACCGGACAAACACTTCATCCTCCCGAGCGCTCCCTGCGTCCGGGAGGATGATTCTTTTTGGTTCTTCCCGGCGCGCGCCGTTTCACCGGGACAGGACGGCGCCGTTTGTGAAAGGATTTTCCATTTCTTTGTGGCTTCAGCGATTTTCATTTGACCTGGTAATTATGAAGTGTTATACTGACCAGGCTTAGTGTCTGAAAAAACTGTGTTGGGGATAAGGAAAATGGACAATCGGGATATAGCCGGCGGACAGGACGAGATCCGCCAAACCCTTCAGCGCATTGCCATCGGGTCAGGGATCCTGATGCTGGTCATGTTTCTGGTTTACCTGCTTCTTGGAAAACTGACGGTTGGGGTGGTGATCGGCGGGATTCTCGGGGTGGCTGCGGCCATGCTCAACCTTTTCCTGCTGGGTCAGGCGGTGAGGAAGGCATCCTCCGCCCCGGATGCCGATCTCGCCAAGGGGCTGGTCAAATCTTCCTACAGCTTCCGGATGCTCATGCAGGTTCTGGTGTGCGTAGCGGCCTTCCTGATTCCCGGAATCGACGGAATCAGCTGCCTCATCGCGCTGGTCTTCCCGCGGATCGTCATCTTCTTTTTACAGATCTTCCTCAGCAAACAGTCAACAGGCAACATGGGAGGAAACAATTCATGAATGTAGAGATTACAGGCGCACGAATCCTTGTCTCCATTCCGGAGTTTTTCGGCTTCATGCTCACGGAGAGCGTGGTCATCACCTGGGGCGTCATGATCTTTCTGGTGATCCTGTGCAAGGTCCTCACTTCGCATCTGGAGGTGCACCCCACAGGACGGGCGCAGGTGATCGCGGAGTGGATCGTTACCTCCGTGCACGGGCTGGTGAGTGACACCATGGGGAAGAAGTATGCTTCCACCTGGTATGTGCCCTTTATCGGCGCCATGTTCGCCATGTCCGCCTGCTGCAGTCTGTCCTCGGTCCTGGGATTCTATGCGCCCACCAGCGACCTGTCCACCGTGCTGGGATGGGCCCTGTTCGTGTTTATCCTGATCACCTACACCAAGATTACCAGCAACGGATTCGGAGGCTACCTCAAGAGCTTCACGCAGCCCGTCTTTGTCATGGTTCCCATGAACCTGATCAGTGAAGTTGCCACGCCGGTCTCCATGGGCTTCCGTCACTTCGGCAACATCGTCAGCGGCAGCGTGATCACGACGCTGATCTATGGCGCGCTCAGCGTGCTCTCCAGCGCCATTTTGCGCCACCTTCCCGGCATGTTCGGTGAGGTGCTCCAGCATGTTCCGGTGTTTGCCTTCGGTCTCCCGGCGGTGCTGTCCCTGTATTTCGACTTCTTCTCCAGCCTTCTGCAGGCCTTCATCTTCAGCATGCTGACCATGATGTACATTGCGCAGGCTTCGGGAACGGACGGCTGATCCTGATTCTTACTTTCTCTCCTGCAGAGAAAGTCTGAGTATAACATTTCTTTTTAGGGAGGATACTTATGGATACGAATATTCTTGCAAAGGCTATCGTTGCGGGCCTGTCTGCCCTGGGTGCCGGCTGCGGCATGATCGGCGGTCTTGGACCTGGTATCGGCGAAGGTTACGCCGTAGGCAAGGCCCTTGAGGCCATGGCCCGGCAGCCGGAGATGAAAGGCACGCTGACCACCACCATGTTCATGGGCTGCGCGGTTGCTGAAACCACAGGTCTGTACAGCCTGATTATTGCTCTGATTCTGATCTTTGCGAATCCTTTTGTCGGTCAGTTTTAATTAAATTGCCGCGAAAGGAGGGACTTCCATGGACGTTCAGCAACTGGTTTCCATCGCACCATGGACCATGATTTTTCAGATTTTGAATCTGCTTTTGCTGACTGTACTGTTTAAGAAATTCCTTTTTAAACCTGTCACAGAAATCCTCGACAAGAGAAAAAGCGAGATAGAGAACCATTATTCAGAAGCTGAAAAAGCAGAGAACGACGCCAAGACACTGAAACAGGGCTATGAGGCCAAAATGGCCGGTGCAAGGCAGGAGGCGGACCAGGTCATCAAGACCGCCACGGACAGCGCCAATGTCATGTCCGGCGAGATCATCGAGGCGGCCCGCAAGGATGCGGCGCATATCCGCGAAAAGGCCGAGCAGGAGATTGAGCTTGAGAAGCGGAAGGTCTTCAACGATGTGAAGGACGATCTTTCCGGGATCGCCCTTGATATTGCCTCCAAGGTCATCGACCGCGAAATCAGGGAAGAGGATCACAAGCAGCTCATCGACGACTTTATCAGGAATGTGGGTGAGCAGGCATGAGCGACTTCGGTGTGGTCTATGGTTCTGCGCTGTATGAGGTTGCCGCGGATTCCCAGAAGGAAACGGAGATCTGCGGAGACCTGGACATGGTCTGCGCGGCCTTCCAGGACAACAGGGACTATATCCGCCTGATTTCAAGCCGGATGATCGCCAAGGATGAGCGGCTTTCGCTGATACAGGAAGCCTTTTCAAACCGGGTGGACCCCCGGCTTCTGTCCTTTATGAAGCTGCTGTGCGAGCGCAACGCTTTCTACGAGATCTTCGAGTGCCACAAGGAATACGTGAAGATCTACAACGAAAAGCACGGCATTGAGGTGGCCAGGGTGACCACCGCCACGCCCATGACAAGCGAGCAGCGTGAGCATATCCGCGAGGCACTGGGCAGAAAGACCGGAAAGACCATCGTTTTGAAGGAAACCGTCGATCCTGCGATCAGAGGCGGAGTGCGCTGCGAGATGTCGGGTGTTTCCTATGACAACACCATCAAGCGGCGTCTTGAGCAGATCAGTCAGGCTCTGAAATCGCAGGCATAGGAGCAAAATATACACGAAAGCCGGTGAATTCATGGATTTGAAATCCGAAGAAATTTCAAAAATCATTAAAATGCAAATCCAGAACTACGGGAAGAAGATCGAGCAGGACGAGACCGGTTCGATCATCCTCGTCGGAGACGGAATTGCGCGGGCTGCCGGTCTGGACAAGTGCATGGCCAATGAGCTCCTCGAGTTTGAAAACGGCGAGTACGGCATGGCACTGAATCTGGAAGAGAACACGGTCAGCATCGTTATCCTCGGTGACGACAGCGGTCTGCACGAGGGCAGCATGGTCAAGCGTACGGGCAAGGTGGTTTCCGTACCCGTGGGCGATGCGCTCATCGGCCGCGTTGTCAACTCCCTGGGGCAGCCCGTGGACGGCAAGGGTTCCATTCAGACCAGCGAGATCCGCCCCATTGAAAGCCCCGCGCCGGGCATCATCGAAAGAAAAGGGGTCAACCAGCCTCTTCAGACCGGCATCAAGGCCATCGACAGCATGATCCCCATCGGCCGCGGACAGCGCGAGCTGATCATCGGCGACCGTCAGACGGGCAAAACCACGCTGGCCATTGACACCATCATCAACCAGAAGGGGACGGGCGTGGTGTGTATTTATGTGGCCATCGGCCAGAAAAACTCCACCGTCGTCCAGCTGGTGGAGCAGCTCAGCCGCGCCGGGGCCATGGACTATACCATCGTGGTGAGCGCCTCCGCCTCCGAGCTTGCCCCCATGCAGTACATCGCGCCCTACACCGGATGCACCATGGGCGAGTATTTCATGCAGAAGGGCAAGGACGTGCTGATCATCTATGATGACCTGTCCAAGCACGCCGTGGCCTACCGTGCCCTGTCCCTGCTGATCCGCAGGCCCCCGGGACGTGAAGCCTATCCGGGCGACGTGTTCTATCTGCACAGCCGTCTGCTGGAGCGCGCCGCCAAGATGGCGCCGGAATACGGCGGAGGCAGCCTGACCGCGCTGCCCATCATCGAGACCCAGGCAGGTGACGTCAGCGCCTATATTCCCACCAACGTCATTTCCATTACGGACGGACAGATCTTCCTGGAGAGCGAGCTCTTCCATTCCGGAATCATGCCGGCCGTCAACCCAGGCATTTCCGTCTCCCGCGTGGGCGGCAACGCCCAGATCAAGGCCATGAAGAAGGTTGCCGGCTCCCTCAAGCTGATTTACAGCCAGTACAGGGAACTGCAGGCCTTCGCCCAGTTCGGCAGCGATCTGGATGCGGACACCAAAGCCCGCCTGGCTCAGGGCGTGCGGGTGGTGGAAGTGCTCAAGCAGGGCAAGAACCAGCCCATTCCCGTGGAGAAGCAGGTCTGCATTCTCTATGCGGTCATCAATGATTTCCTGTCCGAGGTGCCTGTGGAACGCATCGGCGAGTATGAGAAAGCTCTGTATTCACGTCTTGATGCGCAGCACAAGGACATTCTGGACGTCATCGCGCAGACCGGAAAGTTTGAGAAAGAAACCGAAGACAAGCTGGCTCAGGCGATCCGCCAATTCACAAAGGATTTTCTGCTGAAGTAAGGGGGGAGAGCACAGATGGCCGGTACTTCGATGAAGGATATCAAGCTCCGCATCAAAAGCGTCGAAAGTACGATGCAGATCACCAAGGCCATGGAACTCGTCGCCTCTTCAAAGCTGAGAAAGGCGAAGGAGAGACAGGAACGGCTCAGGCCCTATTTTGAGGAGCTTGGCAAAACCCTCTCCGACATAGAGACCGCCGCCGACGGGAGGATTTCCCCTTATCAGGATGCCCAGTCCCTGGTCAAGCAGTGTCTGATTGTCATCGCCGGCGACCGAGGGCTGGCAGGCGGCTACAACGCGAACGTCCTCAAACGGGCGCTTGCGGAAATGGAGCAGCCGGGAATCGAGACCTGCATCATTCCCATCGGGAAACGCACACTGGATTTTGCCCTCCGGAATTCCATCGAGGTCGTCACCGACGAGTTTGCGGAAGCGGCCACGATTTCGGTTCCTGACTGCCTCACCATCGGACATCTGGTGTCCAGGGGATACATGAGCGGGAAATTCCAGAAGGTGACCGTGATCTACACGCGCTTTGTCTCCCTGTTGTCTCAGGTTCCCGAAACCGAAAGCCTCCTTCCGCTGCAGTCCCTTCGCAGGGAGCGGGAGAAGAAGAGTACGGTCGAGCAGCTGATGCTCATTGAACCGGATCCGGTATCGGTGTTTGAAGCGATCGTCCCCAACTACCTGGGCGGAATGGTTTACGGTGCCGTCTGCGAGTCCGTGGCCAGCGAGCTGGGTGCCCGCCGGACGGCCATGGATGCCGCCAGCAAGAACGCCGCGGAGATGATCAGCGACCTGTCTCTCAAGTACAACCGGGCACGTCAGGATGCGATTACCCAGGAGATTACGGAAATCGTGGCAGGTGCCGAGCATTGATTCAAGAAATAAAGGAGAAACAGAATGGCTAATGGACTTGTCGGAACCGTTACGCAGGTGATTGGCCCCGTGCTGGATATCCGTTTTTCAGACGGAGCGCTTCCGAAGCTGAAAAATGCCATTGAGATTCAGTGCGGGAACCGGAAAATCACGGCGGAGGTTGCACAGCATATCGGAGATGACATCGTTCGCTGCATCGCCATGAACAGCACGGACGGTCTTGTGCGGGGCGAAAAGGCGGTGGATACCGGCGCCTCCATCTCGGTTCCTGTAGGCGAAAAGTGCCTGGGAAGGATCTTCAACCTTCTGGGCGACCCCGTCGACAATCAGCCCGCCCCTGAGGATGTGGAGAGATGGCCGATCCACCGGGATCCCCCCAGCTATGACGAACAGGAGACTTCCACCGAGATCCTCGAAACCGGCATCAAGGTCGTGGACCTGATCGCTCCCTATGCCAAGGGCGGCAAGATCGGTCTGTTCGGCGGCGCCGGCGTGGGAAAGACCGTGCTCATCATGGAACTGATCAACAACGTCGCCAAGGAGCACGGCGGACTGTCCGTCTTCACCGGAGTCGGCGAGCGGACGCGTGAAGGCAACGACCTGTATTACGAAATGAAAGAGAGCGGCGTTATCAGCAAGACCGCCCTCGTCTACGGACAGATGAACGAGCCGCCGGGAGCCCGTATGCGCGTGGCCCTCTCCGGACTGACCATGGCGGAATACTTCCGTGACCGGGAAGGCCAGGACGTGCTGCTGTTCATCGACAACATCTTCAGATTTACCCAGGCAGGCTCCGAAGTGTCCGCACTGCTGGGCAGAATGCCCAGCGCCGTGGGCTATCAGCCCACCCTGGCAACGGAAATGGGTGCCCTGCAGGAGCGCATCACCTCGACCAAGAAGGGCTCCATCACCTCCGTTCAGGCCGTCTACGTCCCCGCGGATGACCTGACCGACCCGGCTCCCGCCACCACCTTTGCCCATCTGGATGCCACCACGGTGCTTTCCAGAAGCATCGCATCCCTGGGCATCTATCCCGCCGTGGATCCCCTGGAATCCACCAGCCGGATCCTGACCCCGGACGTGGTGGGTGAGGAGCATTACCGCGTGGCCCGCGAAGTGCAGAGGATCCTCCAGCGCTATCGCGAGCTGCAGGACATCATCGCCATCATGGGCATGGATGAACTGTCCGAGGAGGACAAGCTGATCGTTTCCCGTGCGAGAAAGATTCAGCGCTTCCTGTCCCAGCCCTTCAGCGTGGCGGAGCAGTTCACCGGCTATCAGGGCAAGTATGTGCCCATCAAAGAAACCATCCGCGGCTTCCGCGAGATCATCGAAGGAAAGCACGATGACCTGCCTGAGAGCGCCTTCCTGTTCGTGGGTTCCATTGATGAAGCGGTGGCAAAGGGCAGGAAGGGTGAGTGAGCATGAGTACTTTTTCCCTCACCGTCAGCACGCCCGACGGCATGCTGTACAAAGGGGACGTGCAAAGTCTCCGCTTGCGCACCATTGACGGGGATGTAGGTATTCTTGCCAATCATGAGAATTATACGACGGCCATCGGTGTGGGCGAAGCCCAGATCGTGGAGCAGGACGGGACTGTTCATCGTGCCGCCTGTATCGGCGGTCTTCTGTCCATGATCGATAATTCAGCCCGTGTTATCGCCACCACTTTCGAGTGGTCTGAGCAGATCGACAAGGAGCGCGCTCTTCTGGCCAAGCAGCGTGCAGAAGAACGCATTCAGGCTGCCCGCGGGGACAAGAAGGAGCTCCTTCTTGCCACCGCCAAGCTTGAGCGTGCGCTGGTCCGTCTGCAGGTGAAACAATAATCAATGCGCCGGGAGTTTTCCTCCTGGCGCATTGATTTTTTCAAAGAACTCCGCAGCATCCCTGACTGCCCCGAACCGCTTACCCTGCGCATGGAAGGGGGCCGAAGCAGGGGACACCCGCATGCCCGAAAACGAGTCAGCCGTCCCGCACCGCAGGAGCGTCCAGGACGAAACGGCTTCCCGGATGACAGGGAGCCTTCGGACACACATCCCGGCTTCCGTGTCCAGAGGGCTCCCTGCGGTTTCGTTTTCAGTTCTTCTTGGACTTCTGGCCCCGGTACAGGTGCAGATCGTTGTTCACGTAGCCGGCCAGGATCTCCGTGATCTTGGCATCCTTTCCGCCGCCGGCCACAATCACATCCGCGTACTGTTCATAATTGCGGATATACTGGTCAAACATGGGCTTGACGGTGGTCACATACTGCATGGCAATGCTGTCGATGGTCCTGCCGCGCTCGTTGATGTCCCGCTGGATGCGCCGCAGCAGGCAGATATCTGATTCCACATGCATGTACAGCTTCAGGTCCATCAGGGAGCGGAGCCTGTCATCATAAAAGGCGTGGATGCCCTCCAGGATGATCACGTCATGAGGCTCCAGCACCTCATCCGTGCGGTCCGCCCGGGCATGAAGGGAATAGTCATAGCGCTTGCGGGGCACCGCCTGCCCGGACAACAGCTGCGTCACATCCCTCAGCAGCAGGTCATGATCAAAGATCCCGGGCTCGTCGTAGTTGAGGTGGCAGCGCTCCTCGAAGGTCATGTCCGGATGATCGAAGTAATAGGCATCCTGATTGATGATGAGAATGCTCTTGTTGACCATGGTGGCCAGTTCTTCCGCCAGGGTTGACTTGCCGCTGCCGCTGGCACCGCAGATACCGATAAACAACATGTTTTTCTCCTCCGATCAATTGTCCTCGCTCAGCTGTGCAAGCAGCTGTTCGGTGTTCTCCCACAGCTCATACAGAGGGTCCAGTTCCGCCCTGACCTGGTTGTACCGCTTCTGAACCTGCTCCGCCTTCGAAGAATCGGCATACAGCCCGGGATCGCCCATGCGCTCCTCCAGCTGCGACAGTTCCTCCTCCAGCGCTGAAATCTTCTTTTCCGTCTCCTGCAGTTCGGCCTTCACGCGCCGCACCTGCAGACGGCTCATGCGTTCCTTCTTTTTCTCCTTGTCCAGCTCCGTACGGGTCTTTCCGGCTTCCCGGATTTCCTCCCGGGGCTGGTTCTTCTTTTCCAGATAGTCATTGTAGTTGCCCAAGTATTCGGTAATCTGTCCCGGCATCATTTCGATGATCCGGTTGGCGATGCGGTTGATGAAATACCGGTCATGGCTGACGGTGAGGATCGTTCCCTCAAAGTCCTCCAGTGCATCCTCCAGAACCTCCCTGGAATCCATGTCCAGGTGGTTGGTGGGCTCATCCAGCAGCAGGACATTGTTCTGCTGCAGCATCAGCTCCGTCAGGGCCACGCGTCCCTTTTCTCCGCCGGAGAGGGTGGAAATCTTCTGGAAAACATCGTCCCCGGTGAACAGGAACATCCCCAGGGCGCCGCGCACATCGGACTGTTCCATCTGCGGAAAGCGGTCCCAGACGTCATCCAGGATGTCCTTTTCCGGATGCAGACCGGCCTGGTGCTGGTCGTAGTAACCGACCTCCACATTGGCACCGAAGCGGACGCTGCCCTCATCCGGCATTTCCTGCCCCAGGATCATGCGCATCAGCGTGGTCTTTCCCACGCCGTTGGGACCGATGACGGCAATGCGGTCCCCGGCGCGCACATGAAGGTTCAGGCCCTCAAAAAGCTGCCGGGTGCCATATCGTTTTCCAAGACCCTCGACAAGCAGCACGTCCTCTCCGGTCCGCTTTCTGGCATGAAAGGAGAGCCGGATGTTCCGGGATTCAACGGGCCGGTCGATGCGCTCCATCCGGTTCAGGGCCTTTTCACGGCTCTCCGCAGCCCTGATGGATTTTTCACGGTTGAACATGCGGTAGCGGGCGATGATGGCCTTCTGGCGCTCGATCTCCTTCTGCTGCAGGGCATAGGCGCGCTGCCAGGCCTCATAGCGCTCGCTGCGCTGCTGGAGGTAGCGGGTATAGTTGCCGCTGTACTGTTCGCTGACCCCGCCGATGATCTCCACGATGCCGGTACACACGTTGTCCA
The DNA here is from genome assembly GCA_902772995.1 of uncultured Eubacteriales bacterium. Taxonomy (GTDB): domain Bacteria; phylum Bacillota; class Clostridia; order Christensenellales; family Aristaeellaceae; genus Ventricola. The sequence continues at coordinate 7,207 of CACYCQ010000030.1, read as the reverse complement.
GGAAATACCGGTCGTGTGAAATCACCAGGACCGTGCCGGGGTACGCGCACAGATAGTTTTCCAGCCACTGAAGCGTGTCCATGTCCAGATGGTTGGTGGGCTCGTCCAGCAGCAGAACCTGCGGCTTCATCAGGAGGGTTTTGCCCAGAAACAGCCTTGCCCGCTCACCGCCGCTCAGGCTGCGCAGGGGTTGATGGTGCTGCTCCGGGGTAAACCCCAGACCGTTGAGGACTCCAAGCACCATGCTTTTCCACGCATAGCCGTCCGCCTGCGTGAAGCGCTCCATCAGGTGGTCGTACTCCCCGAACAGGGGAGAGTCCTGCGGCGCATGCGCCATGTCGGCCTCCATCTGACGCAGCTTTTCCTCCATCCGGAAGACCGGTTCATAGACGGAGGACAGTTCCTCCCAGACCGTGCGGGGATTGCCGGTGTCCAGCATGTCCTGCTGGGCCACATACCCGATCTCCATGCCCTTTGCCATGGACAGCGTCCCCGTATCCCAGACCAGCTGACCGGCGAGGATGTTCATCAGGGTGGTTTTTCCGCAGCCGTTGATCCCCACGATGCCGATGCGTTCCCCCTGCTGGATGGTCACCGTGATGTTTTTCAGCACATCATGGATCCCGAAGGATTTCCCGAGATCCTGTGTTGAGATGGCTATCATAGATTCACTTCCAATTCAGACGTTCAAGGGAATTATACGATAGCCCCCCTGCTCAGCGCAAGGTGCGCCTCTTTCCGGAATTCCCCCCGCCTGGCCCTTGCGGGTGCCATCGAATTCGGGTATACTTTTGTCAAAGAAAGTAAAAACGAGGTGAAATCCATGAAAAGACTCAGCGACCTGATCGAGGAGTTCATCAAGGAACTGATGACGGGCACGGACGACACGGAAAACGCCGAAGTCGAGGTCCGCAGAAATGAACTGGCGGAACACTTCCACTGCGCCCCCTCCCAGATCAACTACGTCCTGTCCACCCGGTTCACACCGGATCACGGCTACGTGATTGAATCCCGCCGCGGAGGAGGAGGCTACATCCGCATCGTCCGTCTGGCCGCCTCAGCAAGGGAGGGTCAGCTCCATGAACTCTACCAGCGCGTGGGCACTTCCATCAGCATGCAGGACGCCCTGAGGATCATCGAAGCCCTGAAGACCGACGGACTGGTGACCCTGGAGGAGGCCCAGCTGATGTGCGCCGCCATCAATCCCGTGGCGGTTCCGCTGCCGCTGAGCATGAAGGATGCACTGACAGCAGGAATTCTGCGCAGCATGCTGCTGTCCCTCGTCAAGCGCCGGGAAAACTGAATGCATCCACAAAGTGCCTGCGCAGGCACTGCAGACAAAGGGAGAGAGTCAGATGAATCTGGAACAGCTCGTCAGACAACTGAAGGAGGACAGCTCCTTCATGGAGAATGTGGCCTGCTGGCACACCCTGCCGGCCAGGGAAGCCCGTACCTGTCCCTTTCCGGAGGGAATGGACCCGCAGATCGGCGATGTCCTGCACCACAAGGGCATCCACAGGCTGTACACCCACCAGGCCAGCGCCTTTGAGGCGGTCCGCCGGGGGGAGAACGTGTGCGTGGTCACGCCCACCGCCTCCGGCAAGACCCTGTGCTACAACCTGCCCGTGCTCAATGCCATTCTGGACAATCCGGACACCCGCGCCCTGTACCTTTTTCCCACCAAGGCGCTGGCTGCGGACCAGGTGGCCGAGCTTTATGACATGATCGAGTTCCTGGGCCGGGACATCAAGACCTATACCTATGACGGAGACACCCCGGCTGCCGCACGCAGAGCAGTGCGCCAGGCGGGGCATATCGTGGTGACCAATCCGGACATGCTCCATTCCGGCATCCTGCCGCATCATACCAAATGGGTCAAGCTCTTTGAAAACCTGAAATACGTGGTCATCGATGAAATCCACGTCTACCGGGGGGTTTTCGGTTCCAACCTGGCCAACCTGATCCGCAGGCTCCATCGCCTGTGCGCCTTCTACGGGTCAGACCCCGTCTTCATCTGCTGCTCGGCCACCATCGCCAATCCCGCGGAGCTTGCCGCCACGCTGACGGGGAGGGAGATGACCCTGATTGACAACAACGGCGCGGCTTCCGGGGAAAAACACATCGTGTTCTACAATCCGCCGGTGGTCAACCGGCAGCTGGGAATCCGCAAGTCCTCCCTTCAGGAAACCATCCGCCTCGCCTCACTCCTGGTGGACAACGACATCCCCTCCATCGTGTTCGGAAAGTCCCGTCTGACGGTGGAAGTGATCACCAGGCACCTCAAGGAGCGCGTCAGGGATCCCATCGGAAATTCCGGACGCGTCCGGGGTTATCGGGGCGGCTACCTGCCCACCCAGCGCCGCAGCATCGAGCGCGGCCTTCGCAGCGGGGAAGTGCGCACGGTGGTGGCCACCAATGCCCTTGAACTGGGCATCGACATCGGGCAGCTGGATGCCTGCGTGCTGTGCGGATACCCGGGCACCATCGCCAGCACCTGGCAGGAAGCCGGACGCGCCGGACGCAGGCAAAGCTGCTCCCTGACCATCCTTGTGGCCTCCTCCTCCGGACTGGACCAGTACCTCATGTCCCATCCGGAATACTTTTTCACGAGCTCCCCGGAAAATGCGCTGGTCCACCCGGACAACCTCTATATCCTCATGAGCCACATCAAGTGCGCCGCCTTTGAGCTGCCCTTTCTGGAGGAGGAGACCTTTGCGCGGGACGTGTCCACCGGAGAGATGCTCGACTACCTGTCCGAGCAGCAGATTCTCATGAAGAGCGGCGGCCGCTACCACTGGACCGCCGAGGAATTTCCCGCGGCGGATGTCTCCCTGCGCTCGGTCAACAGCGAGAACTTCGTGATCATCGACATCACCAATCCGGCCCACCGCAATGTCATCGGGGAGATGGACCGCTATACCGTGCCCATGCTGCTGCACGAGCACGCCATCTACCTGCAGGAGGGACAGCAGTACCAGGTGGAAAAACTGGACTTTACCGAAAAGAAGGCCTATGTCCGGCAGGTGGACGTGGACTACTACACGGATGCCGACCTGAACACCAGCATCAAGGTCATCGACGTGCTGCAGGAGATGCCCCTCCCGCAGGCCAGCCTGACCTTCTGCGAGATCGTGGTGACCTGGCTGGTGACCATGTTCAAGAAATTCAAGCTGGATACCCAGGAAAACCTGGGCTTCGGGGAAGTCAACCTTCCGGAACTGGAGATGCCTACCGAAGCCTGCATGTGGGCGATGGATTCCTCGTTGACGCAGGGCTACAGCATGGACGACCTGCAGGGCGGAATGCTGGCCTTGTCCAATGCCCTGCGCCAGGTGCTGCCGCTTTACCTCATGTGTTCTCCCCGGGACATCTGCGTTCAGTACCATGTCCGGGACAGCTTTACCCGCAGGCCCACCCTCATCGTCTTTGACAACTATGCCGGGGGCATCGGCCTGAGCGAGAAGGTCTTCCGCATGCGCACCCTGATTTTCAGCGACGTGGTGTCCCTGATCCGCCAGTGTCCCTGCGAGGCCGGCTGCCCGTCCTGCGTGGGACCCGCCTCAGAGGTGGGCGCCAATGGGAAGCGCATTGCCCTGGAACTTGCACAGAGGTTGATGGCCGAATGAGAAGCCTGAAAGACAAACTGGATGCCATGAACAGCTCCCGGAAAGCCCCGGCATCCCCGCCGCCCAGGGAAAGGGAAGAGCGCGCCCTCTATTTCCGGGAAACCGTCCTGCCCATGTCACAGCTTTACGGACTGGAGAAAACCTGCCTGGAGGAAGTCCGCTCCTGCGATCCCTATTTTACCGGGACACGCTGGGACCTGAATGACCTGCTGTTTGTGGACACCGAGACCACGGGCCTGAACGGCGGCGCGGGGACCATCGCCTTCGAGATCGGGCTGGGGAGGATGGAGGGGGACCATTTGCGCATCACCCAGTACGTGCTCTCAGGATATGACCAGGAGGAGCAGATGCTCCGGGCCGTGGCCGGCTGTTTTACGGAAAACACCATTGTGGTGAGCTTCAACGGCAAGATCTTTGACCTGCCGCTGCTCCAGTCCCGGATGATCCTCAACCGCATCCACGTCACCCCCACGGCGTATCCCCATCTGGACCTGATGCATGTCTCCCGCCGGGTCTACCGTCGAAGGCTCAAGCGGTGCAACCTGTCCTCTGTGGAAGAAGCGGCGCTGGGGCTTGTCCGGGAGGACGACCTGCCCGGGGCGCAGGTGCCCGAACGCTTCTTTTCCTATCTGCGCACCGGACAGTTCGAACATATCGAGCCGGTCCTGCGTCACAACCTGCAGGATGTCCTCAGCCTCGCCCAGCTCACCGGCGCCCTGTGCGCCGCCTTCCGCCACCCGGAGGAGCTGGAACATGACGAGGACGTCCTGAGCATCGGAAAAACCCTGCAGCGCACAGGCCATGCCGAGAAAGCCCGGACCTGCTACCGCATCGTGGGAACGCGCCATCTGCGCTCCGAGGGACACCTGTACCTGGCCATGCACTGCAAAAAGGAAAAGGACTGGGCACAGACCGTCCGGCTGTGCCAGGAGATGATCCGGCGGCACGAAAACGGCAGCTGGCCGCACCTGCAGATGGCCATGTACTGTGAGCATCATCTGCGGGATGCCCGGGCTGCCCTTCGCTACGCGGAAACCGCCCTTGAAATCGAAAGTCAGCGCCAGGCACTAGGCCTGGACCGGCAAAAGGAGATTCACAGTCTCTTTGCCCGCCTGCGGCGCCTCCGGCGCAAAATCATGAAAGAAACGGAGAGAGTGAACACGCCATGAGTATCCTTGGAAACCTTGCCGGAAACAAAGCCATGAACGCCCACCGGAAGGGCCAGTACGACCAGGCCCTGGAACTGTATCGGGAAGCCTATCGCAAAGGCATGGACAACCCCGCCATGCTCAAGAACATGGCCACGCTGCTGGTGCGCAATGCCTATTTTGACGAAGCGCTGGAGATCCTCAAGAAGCTGGACCGGCTGAGCGGAATGCCGGACAAGGAGCGCACGGATATCCACATCCAGTACGCGGTGATCCTCTGGAAGAAGGGACACCTGGACCATGCGGTGGAGATCCTTGAGAAGGATTTTGAAACCGTCCGCTACGGCAATATCTACAGCGTGCTGGGATACCTGCTCATCGAGCAGGGGAACGCTGAAAAAGCCCTCGCATTCAACCAGGCCGCCCTGGAATATGATGATGAGGACCCCATCTTCCTTGAGAACCTCGCCCAGACCTATTACCGGCTCCTCCACGACAAGGCGCAGGCCAGGGTCTACTTTGACCGTGCGCTGAAGCTCAAGCCCGGCCTGATCGACACCAACTACTTCCTGTCCCTGTATGATCTGGAGGAAGGGAACCGGGACAGCGCCCGCAAGCGGCTCCAAACCGCGCTGGAGGGGCGCTCCTCCGTGCTCAACTATGCGGACAGGGAAAAGATCAGCGAACTTCTGAAGACCCTCTGAAACCATAAAGGCCGCAGTGAATGCTTCACTGCGGCCTTCGAATTTCAGGTCAGGAAACGGATACTTCGGGCTCGGCTTCGCATATCCATGCATCCCCGTCATAGTCAATGTGCAGCACGGACCTGGGCGGCACGTCCTCGCCGATCAGCTTTCTGGCGATCAGGGTCTCGATCTCCCGCTGAATGAACCTCTTAAGCGGGCGCGCACCATAGACGGGATCGAAACTGGCCTCCACCACGTGGTTCCGGGCAGCGGGGGAGAGCACCGCGTGCAGCTGGCGGCTCTGCAGGCGGCGGTTCAGGTCCGCAATCTGCAGGTCGACGATCCGGTCGATCTCTCCGCGGGTGAGGGGCTTGTAGAAGACGATCTCATCCAGCCTGTTCAGGAATTCCGGACGGAACTGCCGCTTGAGCAGTTCCTCCACCTGGGCCTTGACGCCCTCAGAGAGGCTCCCGTCCGGGCGGACTCCCTCCAGGATGGCGGAGGATCCCAGGTTGCTGGTCAGGATGATGATGGTGTTCTTGAAGTCCACGGTCCGGCCCTGAGAGTCGGTGATCCGGCCGTCATCAAGCACCTGAAGCAGGATGTTGAACACATCCGGATGTGCCTTTTCCACCTCATCAAAAAGGATCACGGCATAGGGGCGGCGGCGCACGGCTTCGGTCAGCTGTCCGCCCTCCTCATAGCCCACGTATCCCGGAGGTGCGCCCACCAGACGCGAGACGCTGTGCTTTTCCATGTACTCGCTCATATCGATGCGGATCATATTCTTCTCGTCATCAAAGAGCGCCTGGGCCAGGGCCTTGGCCAGCTCGGTCTTGCCCACGCCCGTGGGGCCAAGGAACATGAACGAGCCGATGGGGCGGTTGGGGTTCTGAATGCCCGCGCGGCTGCGGAGAATCGCATCGCACACCTTGGAAACCGCCTCGTTCTGGCCAATCACCCGCTCATGCAGGGTGTCATCCAGGTGCAGCAGCTTCTCGCGTTCGCTCTCCACCAGCTTGGACACGGGAATGCCGGTCCATTTGGCCACGATGCGGGCGATTTCCTCGTCCGTGACCCGGTCGCGCAGCAGGGTGCTGTCCGAGCGTGCGTCCTCGGCAATCTTCTCCTGTTCCGCCAGTTCCTTCTGGAGCTGGGGAAGGCGACCGTACTTGAGCTCAGCGGCCCGGTTCAGGTCATAGTTGCGCTCCGCCTTGGCGATTTCGCCGCCCACGGCTTCGATCTCCTCGCGGAGCTTCTGCACGCGGCTGATGCTGTTCTTCTCATTTTCCCAACGGGCCTTCATGGAGTTGAACTTGTCCCGCATGTCCGCCAGCTCCCGCTGGATGTCCTGCAGCCGTTCCTTGGAAAGTACGTCGTCGTCCTTCCTGAGAGCCGCCTCCTCGATTTCCAGCTGCATAATCTGGCGGCGGACATCATCCAGCTCCTGGGGCATGGAATCCATCTCCGTGCGGATGGTGGCACAGGCCTCATCCACCAGGTCGATGGCCTTGTCCGGAAGGAACCGGTCCGAGATATACCGGTTGGACAGGGTAGCGGCGGCAATCAGGGCCGAGTCCTGAATCTTCACGCCGTGATAGACCTCATAGCGCTCCTTGAGCCCCCTCAGGATGCTGATGGTATCCTCCACCGAAGGTTCGCTCACCAGCACGGGCTGGAAGCGGCGTTCCAGGGCCGCATCCTTCTCGATGTACTTGCGGTATTCATTGAGGGTCGTGGCACCGAT
>CACYCQ010000029.1:0-9467 GCA_902772995.1 uncultured Eubacteriales bacterium | reverse complement strand
GGCGACCCTGCCGGAGAATGTCGACGCGTTCTTTGCCGCCCTGGATGAGGTGCTGGATTCCATGCCCGGATAAGCACCGGCTTCCGGCCCCCCGGCATTTCCCCGACCGAACAGGTTCTCGGACATGGGATGCATGCCGTAAGAAAAAGACAGACGGGGAGCCGGCGGCCGGGGAGGAAGAAAGACCTTTTCACAACGGGATCTCCCTGACGATCCTCCGGGACGGGTTTGCGTCTCCGGCGGATCGTCGTTTCGGTTCCTGACTGGATCAACAGCAGGATGAGGGAGGCTGTCAGTCCGGCTCCCGTGGAGGAACCAGGCAGATCCTGACAGACTGCCGCGAAGCCCCCGCCGCCATGGCCGGATGGTCTCAGGGCGGATGTTCCCCGTGATGCCGGATCACAGGGGCCGCTGCCCCGAAAATGCAAAAAAAAGTGCTTGCGCCATACGCCAAGAAAATGATATAATCCACGACCGTGATACGGGCGCTCCGCTGTCAGCCAGAAAGGCTTGGACATGAACGTCTATGATGAAAGGAGAAATCGACCAATGAGCGAGATCATCCGTGCGATTGAAAGCGAGCAGCTCAAGAAGGATCTGCCCAAGTTCAATGTCGGCGACACCCTTCGCGTGATGGTGAAGGTTGTTGAAGGAGAGCGTGAGCGCCTTCAGGCATTCGAGGGAATCTGCATCGCAAAGCGCAACGGCAGCGTTCGTGAGACCTTCACGCTTCGCCGTGTTTCCTACGGCATCGGCGTTGAGCGTACCTTCCCGCTGCATTCTCCCCGCCTTGACAAGATTACGGTCATTCGTCGCGGCAAAGTCCGTCGTGCGAAGCTGTATTACCTGCGTAATCTGACCGGCAAGGCCGCCAAGATCAAGGAGAGGTAATTGTGCTGTTATGGGCTTCCCGTCCGGGAAGCCCATTTTCTATATCGAGAGGACACTATGGAAAGAGAAGACGGAATTCTGCTTCGTGCAGAGGAGCGGATGATCAACTGGTACCCCGGGCACATGGCCAAATCCAGGAGGCTGCTTCAGGAGCAGCTCTCCCGCGTGGATGCGGTGATTGAGCTGTGCGATGCCCGGGTGCCCATGGCGGGACGAAATCCGGACCTGTCCCAGATGCTGGGAGAGAAAAAACGGCTGCTGGTGCTCAACAAGGCCGATCTGGCCGACGAGAGGATGACCCGGGCGTGGACGGCCTATTACCGCAGCCGGGGCATTGCCTGCCGCGCGTTTGACAGCACCCGTTCCCGGGCCAAGGAGATCACCGACAGTCTTGCCGCGCTCACGCGGGAGATGGTGGAGAGGCTGGCCGCCCGCGGGGTCCGCAAGACGGTCCGGGCCATGGTGGTGGGCATTCCCAATGTGGGCAAGTCCACATTTGTCAACCGCCTGAACGGCAATGCCATTGCACGGACCGGGGACCGTCCCGGCGTGACCCGGAGCAACCAGTGGGTGAAAATCACCCCGTATCTGGAGCTGCTGGATACCCCCGGACTGCTGTGGCCCAAAATGGAGAATCAGGAGGAGGCCATCCGTCTGGCGTATATCGGCAGCATCAACGACCAGGTGCTGGATACCCAGCTGCTTGCGGCGAGGCTGCTGTGTACCCTGAGGGAGCTGTGCCCGCAGGCAGTGTCGGAGCGCTTCCATATCCGGGACCTGGAGGGGGACGGCGTGGCGCTGCTGGAGGCGGCGGCCCGGGGACGCGGGTGGCTGCTTCCCGGAGGCATTGCGGATACGGAACGGGGCGCTTCGGTGATCCTGGATGAGTTCAGGAGCGGAAAGCTGGGAAGGCTGACCCTGGAAAAGGTGCCGGAGGAGGAGAAGGCGTGAAAAAGGACTGGGAAGCGCGCAGGGAAGAGATCTCTGCCATGGACCGGGAGCTCTGGGCCCGGGGAATCCGGTTTGCCGGAATGGATGAGGTGGGCCGGGGACCGCTGGCGGGACCCGTTGCGGCGGCCTGCGTCATCATGCCCCGGGACCCCCTGCTGCTGTATGTGGATGACAGCAAGAAGCTCAGCGAAAAACGCAGGGAAACGCTCAGCGCCCGGATCCTGGAGATCGCGGAGTTCTCCCGGATCGAATTCGTGGAGGCCGGGAGGATCGATGAAATCAATATCCTCAATGCCACCAGGGAGGCCATGACCCGCGCCGCGGGAGGCGCGCCCTGCGGACTGTTTCTGGTGGACGCCATCTCCTCCCTGCCCGTGGAGGGGGAGGTCCGGGGGATTGTCCACGGGGATGCCGCCTGCTACAGCATCGCGGCGGCCTCCATTATCGCCAAGGTGGCCCGGGACCGCCTCATGGTGGAAATGGACGCGAAATACCCGGAATACGGCTTTGCCCGCAACAAGGGCTACGGAACCCGGGAGCACATCGATGCCCTCAGAAAGTACGGCCCCTGCCCCCTTCACAGAAGGAGCTTTATCGGGAACTTTGTCAGCGGGGCGGCGTGCCCGTAAAACAGAAAAGGGTGTACCCGAATGAGACGCGTTTCAGCCGCCGGCTGAAATCCACCCATTCGGGTACACCCTTTTTTGGGACAGCTCAGAGGAGGGACCCCAGAATTTCCGGCTCCGCAAACAGGGCGGTGGCGCCGCCGGTATGCCAGAAAAGAACGGTTTCTCCCTGCCGGATCCTGCCCTCATCCACATCGCGCAGCAGCCCCGCCAGGGCCTTTCCGGTGTAGACGGGGTCCGCGAACAGGCCTTCCGTGCGCGCCAGAAGGCGGATCGCCTCGCTGGATGCCTCGCTGGGCTGCTCATAGCCGGGCTGCCACTGTTCAAGGTTCAGCTCCATCGCGTCCCGCGACGGTTCGGCGTGGCTGCCAAGCAGCGTGAGCACGGAATGGGACAGGGCCAGGACCCGGTCCAGATAGGCCGCCTCGTCCTTCGGACTGGCTGCGACGGAAATGATCCGCGTGTCAAGGCCCAGCATGGCGCGCCCGGCATGGAGTCCGGCCATGGTGCCGCCGGTGCCCGTGGAATGGTAGATGCGGGAAAAGCGCACAGAGCCCAGGGCTTCGCACTGCTCCTGCAGCTCGACCATGGCGGCGGCAAAGCCCACCGAGCCCAGGGGGCTTGCACCGCCCATGGGAATGTCGACGCAGACATGACCGGAGGAATTCAGCTCCCGTGCGCGCTCCCTGCCCATCCGGAAGGAGCGCTCCTCGGCCTGCGTCTCGGTTTCCCCCGGCAGGATGGGGACGATGTGGATCTCCGCATCCAGCAGGTGATCCAGCAGCAGGTTGGACCGCAGCTCCCCGGGCCGGGGCGGCACGACTGCGGTCAGGTAGAGGATCGGGACCAGGCCCGCGCGGCGGCATGCGGCCGCGGTTTCCATGGCATGGTTCGACTGCGTGGCGCCATAGGTAATGACGTGGGTGGCGCCGTCAGCGAGCGCCTGACCGAGCAGGTATTCCAGCTTGCGCACCTTGTTGCCGCCAAACAGGCAGATGCCGGTAAAGTCGTCACGCTTGACGTACAGACGGATGCCCAGGTGTGCGGAGAGCCGTTCAAGGGGCTGCAGGAACGTGGGAAAGAAGCCCAGATGTGCCCGGGGGAGCCGGTCAAGAAGCCGGCGGGCGTGCTGAAGAGAGGTGTTCATCGCGGTGCCTCCTGTTGTTTTCTCCATTATAGACCACCTGTGTCCAGGGGAAAAGGGCTCCCTGTCCGGTAGCGCCTTTCGGGCTCCGGGCTCCGGGGGAGCGCAGGACAGGGCACGCTTTTCTCCGATTTGCTTTTTCACCCCTGTGGGATTACAATAGGGCGGCATTTTATCCTGATTAATCAAGAACGTTTTGGGGGACTCGGATGAAGGGAAACAGAAAACCGGTTCTGATCATCGGCGCGGCGCTGGCACTGCTGCTGGTGGCGCTTGTCCTGGTGCTGGGCACCCGGCAGGCGGACAGGCCCGTGGAAGGAAATCTCATCAAAAACGGAGACTTTTCCGTGATCAGGGACCAGCATCCCGAAGACTGGGAGGAGGGCATGTGGGTCACCAGCCCCGGCACCTCCTATCTGGAGGCGGTGACCCTGGAGGATGGAACCACGGCGGCGCTGATTGAAAATGCCGGGCTGAATGATGCCCGCTTTGAGCAGACGGTCACCCTGAGAGAAAACACCACCTACCGTCTGAGCGCCCGTGCCCGGGCCGAAGGCTGCGGAAGCGGCATTGGCGCCAACCTGTCCTTTATGGGAATCTTCGGGACCAGCCGGGAGGTGCACGATACCCGGGGTGAATGGGAAGAGCTGGCCCTGTATGCCAGAACCGGTGCGGGACAGAAGGAAGCGACGGTGGCCGTACGTCTTGGAGGCTACGGCTCTGAGAATACCGGCAAGGCGTGGTTTACGGACGTGGTCCTGGAGGAGGTCAGCGAGGTCCCCGTGGGGGAACTGGTCCTGAACCTGAAGACTCCGGAGCCGGCGAAGGAGGACAAGGAGCGCGGCGGGACGGATCTCAAACAGATCAGCATTCCGATGCTGCTGGCCGCGGCGGGAGGCTACCTGCTGCTGGCCGTGCTCTGGCTGCGCACCCGCGGGCAGCGGGCTTCAGGAAGCGGCCGCGGCGTGGCTGCGCTGCTGCTGCTGGCTGCGGCAATCCGGGTCGTGCTGTCCTTTACGGTGCCCGGATATGGCGTGGATATCGGCTGTTTCTCCGCATGGGCGGGCAAGATGGCTTCCGGGGGACCGGCGCATTTCTATGAGGAAGGGTATTTCTGCGATTATCCCCCGGCCTACATGCTGGTGCTGGGGGTCATCGGGCAGCTGGTTCGGCTGCTTGGCATCGGGTATTCCTCCATGGGGATCCAGGTGCTCCTCAAGTCCGTGCCGATCCTGTGCGACCTGGCGCTGGCATGGCTTTTCTACCGCCTGACCCGCAGGCGCACCCTGGCCGGCGGGGGAATCTTCCTGTGTGCGGTGGTCGCCTTCAATCCCGCGCTGATCATCACAGGAAGCTGCTGGGGACAGATCGACGTGATCACGGGTCTGCTGCTGGTGCTCATCCTGCTGCAGGCGGACAGACAGCGCTATGACATCGCCATCCCGCTCTTTGCTCTGGCGGTGCTGACCAAGCCCCAGGCGGGGCTGCTGGCTCCCCTGGGAATGGTGGCCCTCATCATGACGCTGGTGAAGGACAGGGGGCAGCTTCGGCGGGTGCTGGTGGGCATCCTCCTGGGCATCGCCGTGACGCTGGTGATCGTGGTGCCCTTCTCCCTCAACCAGACGTCGGCCACGTGGCTGTTTGACAAGTATCTGGAGACCCTCTCCAGCTATGACTATTCCACCCTCTCCACGGGGAACCTCATGTTCCTGCTTGGAGGAAACTGGGTCAAGAACACCGAGGTGCTTCTGTGGGGCATCACCTACGGACAGGCAGGCTATGCCCTTATGGCCCTGTCCTTTGCCGCGGGCATCGCGCTGCTGCTGAGGGGCGGGCTGAGGCGCCTGATCCTCTCCGCCGCGCTGACCCTGCAGATGATCTTTGTCCTGGGGCCCAAGATGCATGAGCGCTATATCCTCCCCGGCCTGATCGTGCTGCTGCTGGCCTATGTCCGGGAAGAGGATGTGAGGCTGCTGTTTGCCTTCCTCCTGGCCTCCGCGGCCGCGGCGGTGAACATCGGGGTGGTGCTGGCCTTTGACTACCTCATTGCGCCCAATCTCTGGCTGGGATATGTGCTGGGGGCGCTGCAGCTGCTGAGCCTTGGGATCACCGTATGGACAGCGGTGGACCTGTGCCGTGGAAAGGATCCTGTCCGTCCTCCGGAGAAGGTGCGCACCACGCCCCGGGAGGAGGTCTACGGCCAGAGCCGGGATGAACATCTCCGGGGGCAGATCCTTTCGCCCTCTGAGAGCCGCGTGCGTGTGAGCATGCTGGACCTGGGAATCATGGCCTGCCTCATGGTCCTCTACGGCTCCATTGCCGTTTACAATCTGGGAAGCACCACCGCCCCGCAGACGGGATATGTCTCTTCCGCGGACAACGAGACGGTGGTCCTGGACCTGGGCGGGGTCCGCGAGGATTTCATGATCTACTACTACGGCGGCATCTCCGACACGAAGTTCGCATTTGAAATCTCCGATGACGGCGAGAACTACACCGATGAGGCGGAGGCGTACTTTGACCGGGGAACCTGCTTCAAGTGGCAGGCCGTGCGCCTGGCGGAATATGATGAGAACGATGATGTGATCGGCTATTCGGGCAGCGCGCTCACCTTCAGCGGACGATACATCCGCATCCGTTTCCACGGAGCGGGTTCAGCCCTGTGGGAGGTGGCCGCCGTGAATGAGAAGGGCGTGCCCTATCCCATCCATGCGGTGTCCGTGAAAGGCGGCGTTGAGGGCCGCACCGGTGATCCCTCCGTGCTGGTGGACGAGCAGGAGACGGTGCCGGACCGTCCGTCTTACCTGAACAGCATGTATTTTGACGAAATCTACCATGCCCGCACCGGCTATGAGCATGCCCACGCCCTGCCTACCTATGAGACGACGCATCCGCCTCTGGGGAAGGTGTTCATGAGTCTGTGCATCCGCCTGCTGGGCATGACGCCCTTTGCGTGGCGCCTGGCCGGCACCCTTGCCGGCATTCTCATGATCCCGGTGATCTACCTGATGGGCCTTTCCCTGCTGCGGCGCACCCGCTGGGCGGCGCTGAGCGCCGTGCTGCTGACGGCGGACTGCATGCACTTCACCCAGACGCGCATCGCCACGATCGATTCCTTCGGCGTGCTGTTCATCATGCTCATGTTCCTGTTCATGATCCGCTGGCTCCAGATGAGTCCCTGGCGCGATTCCCAGGGGCACATGCACCGGGAGCTGCTGCTGTGCGGCATCTGCACGGGTCTGGCCATTTCAAGCAAGTGGATCGGCTGTTACGGCGCGGTGGGCATTGCGGTGCTCTTCTTTGCCCGGATGTGGCAGCTGCTTTGCCAGGCCCGCTACGCCCAGGCCCACCGCAATGAGGATCCCCGGTTTGCCCGCGTGGCAGACGGCTTTGCGCCCTTTGCCCTGCAGACGCTGGGCATGTGCATCGTCTACTTCGTGGTGATTCCGGTGATCATCTACTGCCTGAGCTACATTCCCTATCTGGAAGCCTATGGCGAGGTGCGCCTGAACGGGCGGACCATCGAGCGGCTCATCAGCGCCCAGACCCTGATGTTTGACTATCACGCAGGGCTGCAGGCGACCCACTACTTTGCCTCTCCCTGGTACGAGTGGCCCCTGATCATCAAGCCCATGTGGTACTATCAGGCGGATTTCCCGCTGCCGGGCAAGATGTCCACGATCCTCTCCTTCGGCAATCCGGCCGTGTGGTGGACGGGACTGGTGGCCATGTGCCTGGTGATGGCGCTGTTTGTGCGCAGCTATCTGCTGACCCCGGAGGGAAGGCGGGCGGGAGAGCGCAGCTTTGAGGAGCGGGCCCTGCCGGTGCTGGTGGTGGGCTTCCTCTCGGCGTATCTGCCCTGGGTGCTGGTTTCAAGACTGACCTTCATCTACCATTACTTTGCCAGCGTGCCCTTCATCATCCTGTCCACCTCCACGTGCCTGTGCCATCTGGAAAGGCGCTTCCCCCGGGTCAGCCATGTCCTGATGGCGGTGCTGATGGTGGCGGCCGTGGTCCTGTTTGCGGCCTTCTATCCGCTGGCCTCCGGCTGCGAGGTCAGCCGCGAATGGGGAGATGCCATGAACTGGTTCCGGGGCTGGATGTGGTACTGATACGGTGACTGTGCTATAATTTTCAAGGGAAGGAGGGGGTTTTTGTGGATTACCCGACCATATCGGTGGTGGTTCCGGTGCGCAATGAGGAAAAGTACATTTCCAGATGCGTGGAGACCATCTTCCGGCAGGACTATCCTCGGGACAGGATGGATGTCATCTTTGTTGACGGACAGTCAAATGACCGGACCGTTCAGCAGCTTCTGGAGCTGCAAAAGACCTATCCTGAGATCCGGCTGCTTGAAAATCCCCACCGGACCGTTCCATATGCCATGAACATCGGCATCCGGGCAAGCCGGGCGGAGGTCATCGTGCGCCTGGACGCCCACGCCGAGTATCCTCCGGATTATGTCCGGCTGTCGGTGGAAACCCTCCTGACCCGGGAGTGCGAGAACGTGGGCGGCTACTGCGACACCCGCGGGCGCGGCTTCGTGGGTGAGGGGATTGCAGCCATGCTGTGCACCCCCTTTGGCGTGGGCAATTCCACCTTCCGCACCGCGGACAAGGACGGCTATGTGGATACCGTGGCCTTCGGATGTTTTCACCGGGATCTGTTTGAGCGCATCGGCTATTACGACGAGCGCATGACGCGCAACCAGGACAATGAACTGAGCTACCGCATCCGCAAAAACGGGGGAAAAATCTGGTTCAACCACCGGATCCGCTTTGTGTACTACTGCAGGGACACTCTCTCCGGCATTCTCAGGATGGGATTCATGAACGGCAAATGGAATGTGATCACCATGGCCCTGGTCCCGGGGTCCATGAGCCTGCGGCATTTTGTTCCGTTTGCCTTTGTCCTTTCCACATTGCTGCTGCTTGCGCTGGTGCTTGCGACGGGCTCCTTCTTCTTCAAGGGACTTCTTCTGCTGGAGTGGGGCATGTATCTTGCGCTGGACCTGTTCTACGCCTGGGACATCTCCCAGAAAAAAGGCCTCAGATACCTGCCCCTGGAGGTATTTCTGTTCCCGGCGTTCCACTTCGCCTACGGCACGGGATCCTTCTTCGGGCTGCTTGCCCTGCCTTCTTTCCTGAAGGATGGCGCAAAAAGGAAGAATCAATCGTGAAGATACTGCATATCTGCCGCAATCTGTGCGGTTCCCGGGTCTTTCCGGAGCTGTTTGTGGAGCTGGAGCGGCAGGGACTGGAGCAGGTGGTGTTTGCGCCGGAGATCAGCCTTCCCCCGGAAGGTCCTCCGCCCATGCCGGGAGTGCAGACCTATCTGTGCAGAACCCTCCGCAACACAGACACGCTGTTTTTTTTCAGAAAAGCCCAGCGGACGGTCCCGGAGGTTCTGGGCAGGGTCCGGATGAAGGAGGTCCGCCTGATCCACGCCCATACCCTCTTTACCGACGGGTCCATTGCGCGGAGCCTGTCCCGGAAGACCGGCCTGCCCTACATGGTGACCCTGCGCTATAGCGACGTGGCGGCGATCTACAGGTATGAGCCCCACCTGCGTCCCCTGGCGCGGAGGATCCTGCGGGATGCCGTCCGGGTGGTGTTCCTCTCGGAGGGGATCCGGCGCGAGGTGACCGGATGGCTGCCCCGGGAGGAGCAGGAGGCGTTTGGGGAAAAGACCGCGGTCATCCCCAACGGCATCGCGCCGGCGTGGCTGGACGGAACGCCCCGGAAGCTGTCCGGGGAGGTGGTCCGCGTGGGGTTTGCGGGCAAACTGAATGACCGCAAGCGCCCCCTTGACGCCCTGCGGGCGGTCCATGCGGCAAATGCCGGGGGCTCCCGGCG
>CACYCQ010000028.1:0-8882 GCA_902772995.1 uncultured Eubacteriales bacterium | reverse complement strand
GTTTGCCGGTCAATATTTCAGCCGCGGACCCCAAGCGCCGGATTCCGGACTCCGGGCAGCCTTTCGTAAGGGTCACGCGTGCCGCCCCTCCCCGGGGCACCCGGCTCCGGGCCGCGGGCGTTCACCCTCCCCGCCCGGACGTGAACGGTCCCGGGACGCTTCCGGCAGGCAGCTTCCCGCCTCCGGAACCCGGGGACTGCATCCCCCCGGCACCCTCCTTCCGGGGGGATTGTCTGCCGGTCCTGCGTCCGCCTTCCCCATACCTCCCGGATCTGTTTGTCCTACAAACTATGATCTTTTTAAAACTTTTTGGCAGATATCCCCCAAAAACCGTCAGATTTGTGCAGGATTCACACAATATGTAGATGTTTCTCTGTAGACATTTCCGTCATAGTCCTGTATAATCGATCGGGAAGAAGCCGAAGGGCTTCCGTTGTCCTTTATCTGTCAAACAAGGAGGTGCCGTCATGTATCGTGTTGCTATGAATTCTGAACTGGACCAGGTTGTCGCCTACTCGGACAACTGGATCGCCGGGCACTGTGATTACCAGTGCAACGGCAAGACGCTGATCATCAACCGCGTCGACGTCCCGGAACGCTACGTCTCTCAGGGAGTCGGCGACGCCATCATGCACTGTCTGGTCGACTATGCTCGTGAACAGGACTGCATCGTGGTTCCCATCTGCAGCTATGCATCCTCCTGGTTCAGAAAGAATCAGGATTGCCGGGACCTCCTCTGATCCCGTTGCTCTTTCCTCAGGGACGGACCTCTTCCGTCCCTGTTTTTTATTCCGGACAATCCCCCCGTTTTCCCGCATGCCCCCTCCGGCCGCGGCCGGAGGGGGCATGTTCTGTCGCTGCCTTCCACGGATCTGTCCCGGGGGCCCGGAAAGTCCCGCTCATATTTCATCCGGTTCCTGTCCGTCGTGCGCCTTCCATGCGCACCCGGTCACCTTCATGTCCGTAAACACCGCCGTAAAGCTGGAATCCTCCGGGCTGCAGGCGTAGATGCCGAAACGGATCCTTCCCGCCCCTTCCCACATGTGGCACACCCGCATCTGGGAGAAAGTCACGCCGTCCTGCGAGCATTCGATGCAGTAGTCATCCTCCCTGCGGCTGAGGCGGTACCACATGGTTTTCACGTCCGCCGGGATCTGCGTCGTCGCCCAGTCAGAGTAGCCGTGGTTGGTGACCACGGACCCCAGGTGCTGGAACTGCCCGTTTTCAAACTCCACGGAGCCCTTCAGCCAGTTCTCCGAATCGAGGTACATGACGATGCCGCACTGGTCAAAGCGGTGGCTGCTCCCGGAGAAATCCGTCCTGACAACAAACGAAAAGGTCTTTTCCTCCGTCTCCATCTGGAGCACCGGCGCGTTGTCGTTGCGGAAATGATAGTAAGTCCGCTGCCACAGGTCCGTATGCGGCGAGGTGGTGATGGAGGCCCTGTCCTCCGTGAGGCTCCACCTGGCCGGTTCCCTCGTCCACCTGAAATCCCTGATGTCCATCCTTCCATCCTCCTTCGTCCGGTCATGGCCTTCCTGCGCGGCGGCTCCCCATCGGGCTCCTTCGCCCCGCCCCGAAGTTCCGGGGCCGGCCTGTTCTCCCTCCTTCCGGAGAGAGAACGGCATCCTTCACCGGCACCGTTTCCGCGCGGCCGGGCCGCAGCGGTTTTTTATTTTAACATAAAATGAACCATTTGACGAGCACAAAATCGGCGTCCCGCCAAGGGGCGCCGCCCCCGAAGGTACCGCCCTCTGGCGGGTTTTTTCTTCACCCGGGCCGCTTCGTCAGCTTGCCCAGGGTTCCCGCCTGCAAAAAAAGCGCCCGGAACCACCTGCAGCGCCTTGCCGCATGTGGTTCCGGACGCAGCTCATCACCTGATCCGGCAGGCGGCCTGCGGCACTCCCCCGTGCTGCGCCGCGCCGTCCACCGTTGGCCCTGTCCGGTTTTTTGCATCCGGCCGGGTCCCTTCACCTCTCCCGTTCCCGGGCACATGCTTCCGGGAGACGGGGCGGTTCGCCTGTCAGGGGATCGTCACCCTGACCACGGTTCCCCCTCCCGCCCGGGGAGAGATCTTCAGTTTTCCCTGGCACATGAGCTCAAGGCGGTGCCGGAGGTTCTTCAGGGCGATATGGGGCTCTCCGTCATCGACCGGCTCAAAATCGGCCCCGTTGTTTTCCACGGTGATTTCACTGCCCGCCTCCATTCTGGCCGTCCGGATGAGGATCCGAAGGGGACCCGCATCCGGGTCCATGCCATGCTTGACGGCGTTTTCCACGATGGGCTGAAGGGTCAGCGGGGGCACCCGGAAATCCGTATGCGCCGTATCGTACTCCACCTGGAGGCCGTCCCCGTACTGCGCCTGCTCCACGGCAAGATACGCGCGCGTATGCTCCAGCTCCTCAGCAAAGGCGATGGGCTTCTCGCTGGCGATGGCCTTGAAGTTCCTGCGGAGGTAGGTGGTAAAGTCCAGCGTGACCTGCTGCGCCAGGTCGGGATCCTGCTTGCAGAGATAGTAGATGGTCGTCATGGTGTTGTAGATGAAGTGGGGACGCATCTGCAGCACCATGATGCTCGTGCGCTGATGGGCAATCTCCCGCTGCATGCGCAGGTCCTGTCCGATCTGGTCCGACAGGATGAGCACAAACATCGAAAGGGCGCTCATGACAACGCCCACGGTGAGCAGATCGTACACGGAGACAAACAGATGGATGAACAGGGCAAGCGTCATGGGGAGCAGCCCGGCGAGGAACGCGCCGAAGGCCCTCTTTGACAGTTTGTGTCTCCTGCGGACCACCCCCGCCAGATTGAACAGCAGCATCGCTTCCAACTGCATGATGACCAGCGAATACAGGTCACCCCGAAGGAACTTGTTTCCCGGCCCGAACGAATACAACCAGTCCGTGAACAGGGACATGTTCATCATGATGAAGAACAGGATCCACAGGGTCCCCACCGAGGCAAGCAGCGCGCTGTTGCGCCAGTCTTCCCCGCAGCAGTGCAGCAGGTACGCGGGCATCAGCAGCACAAGGAACGATGAGAACAAGGTTTCCATGTAAACGATCCCCTTCTGCATCGGCTTCATTTCGGGGCGAAGGTAGCTGAAACCCTCCGCCAGGCAGAAGGCGGCGTACAGCGCCAGGCACAGAAAGTAGATCATGAAAAAGCGCCTGCTCCACCGGTCAATTCCCGGCATGATCGCCGCCGCTCCCAGTCCCAGCAGCGCCAGCATCAGCGAGGCCCCGATCAGGATAACCCCCGATATCAGCTCCATATCGATCATTTCCCCTCACCTCCCCAGAAAAAGGGATACCTGAGATGGCCCAGCTGGCGCAGAACGCCCTCCGCGGTGAGCGGTTTGAGCATGTATCCGCTGGCGCCCGTGTCCCAGGCGTCCATGGCATAATCGCTGTAGGCGGTCAGGTAGACCACATTGGTGCGGGGATGGATCTCCAGCAGCGTGCGGCAAAGCTCGAGCCCGCTCGTTCTGCCCATCTCGATGTCCAGGAAGGCCAGGTCGACCCGGTTCTCCCGCGCGTATTCGACGGCCTCCGAGGGCCGGGTAAAGCCCGTCACCCTGGCGCCGGGCATCACCGACTCGATGACGGGGACCCCTCCGGCAAGGATGGTCCTCCGGTCATCCACCATGATCACATGGGGAGCTTCGTCCCTTTCCGTCCCGGCAAGCAGCAGCGTGCTGACATCCACCCCGAGGCATGCGGCAAGCCGGGACATCGTCGCGGCATCGGGCATTCGGCTGCCGTTTTCCCACCTGGCCACCGTCGAGCGCGTCACATACATCCGCTCCGCCAGGTCCCGCTGCAAAAGCCCCTTCTCCGTTCTCAGCCTTCGCAGGGTCCGCGCAAAAAGAAGGCCCATTCCCTCTGTTCTCCTTTCTCCTTTTCCCCGTTCCCGCCCGGCGTGCGCTTCAGGGCCGGTTTTCCGTCTCTTCCCCTTCTTTTCCGCTTCCCGAGGGTCTCCGGAGGGTGACATTCCGGAACAGCCATTGAGGCAGGCGGGTAAAACCTGCATAATACATACGGCGGCCCTTTTCTTTTCCGGGATCCGGAAAGGAGGGGCCCATGCCTGACCCGCAGGAACGCGCCTTGAATTCCTGCATCAGAAGGGAGAAAATATATGAAAAGACTGTTTTCCGTACTGACACTCATCTGTCTGACCGCCTTTGTCCTGACCGCAGGAATCGCCGCGCTGGCGGAACCGTCCTCCCCGCAGGACGCACCCGACTATTCCAGGGTGGCCAGCTGGTACCAGGTCCCGGGGATTCTCAAGGACGTGGACACGTTCTTCATCTACCCCACGGAATATATGGGCACCGGCGAGGGCGACCCCGATTACGCCCCGCTTGACAATCCCGACATGCTGGCGGGCGTGCAGTTTGACCACATGGCCCTGGCCAGCGTGTACGAAGGCGACACCAACCTGTTCATCCCGTACTACCGTCAGGCGGGCATGCGGCACGCGGGGGAGGTCGGGAAGAAAACCGGCGATCCGCGCAACGCGTTTGCCTCCCTGCCCTATGAGGACATCACCGCGGCCCTTGACTACTATTTTGAGCACTGCAACAACGGACGTCCGTTCATCCTCGCGGGCCACAGCCAGGGGTCGGGCATCGCGTCCCTCGTGCTGGCGGATTACATGAAGGCGCATCCCGAGTACCTGGAGCGCATGGTCGCGGCCTACCTCATCGGCTTTTCCATCACGAAGGACTACCTTGAGGCCAACCCCCACCTGAAGTTTGCCACCGGCGAGAGCGACACGGGCGTGATCATCAGCTGGAACACTGAGGGCCCGAAGAACGTGGAGGGGAATGTCAGCAACGTGGTGGTCCTGCCCGGGGCCATCAGCATCAACCCGCTCAACTGGAAGCTCGACGAGACCTACGCCCCGGCAGAAGAGAACCTGGGATCGCTGGTGCCCAACCCTGAAACCGGCGCATTGGAGATCGGCGACATCGGCGCGGACGCGCAGGTGGTCCCCGGCCGCGGCGTGATCCTGACTCACACCGATTTTGAGCCCGTGGGCGGCGACGTCTTCGGCCCGCAGAGCTTCCACAACGGCGACTACATCTTCTTCTACAACAATCTGAAGGAAAACGTGGCCAGGCGCATCGCAGCCTGGAAGGCGGGAAAATAACGCCCCCCGCCGCGTCCCCTTCATGCGCCGCAGCGCATTTTGAGAACCCCTTTGAATCTCCCCGGCCCTTTGCGCGGGGAGATCAAAGGGGTTTTCTTTGTTCCTGCATCCGTTTCCCCGCGCATCGGCCGCGACCGGCGCGGCGGGGAGGGTTTCCCCTCCGCCGCCCGCGGAAAAACGCCGCTCCCTTCCCGTCAGTCCGGCTCCGCCCCGCGCCATTTGAGAAGTTCCTCAATGCGCAGCGGCTTCGCGTAATAATACCCCTGGAAGCTCTCGACCTGGTAGTCCTTCAGAATATCGCGTATTTTCCCCGTCTCAACGCCTTCAATGCAGACTTTTGCGCCGAAGATGGATGCGAGATCCGCGATGGTCCTGACGATCCTCCTGTCGGAATCCTTTTTCTCCACCGCAGTGACGAAGCTGCGGTCGATTTTGATGATGTTGACGGGAATCTCCTTCAGGATGGAAATGGAGGAAAAGCCCGTTCCAAAGTCATCCAGCGCAATCAGGATGCCCCTGGACTTGAGATTCGCCACCACATTTTTGAGCAGCTCCAGATTCAGCAGCCTGCACCGCTCCGTCACCTCGAGGCACAGGTGTTCCGGAGGATAGTCAAGCTCTTCCAGGATCCCCGCCACCATGTCCACAAAATCCGGCTTTTCAAGCTGAGTATAGGACAGGTTGACATTCATCACAAAATCGGGATAGTCCTGTAGCACCCGCCGGGCGGCAATGACCGCTTCCCTCAGGATCCATCTTCCAAGAAGGGGGAACAGCGGGTCCGACTCCAGGACCGGGACAAACTGGTCCGGCTGCACCCTGCCAAAGGTGCCGTTCTCCCAGCGCAGCAGGGCCTCCGCGCCGATCAGCTGCTCCGTATTGGCGTCCACCACCGGCTGATACAGCAGATAGAAGCCCTCATACCCCTGCATAATGGAGGCGCGGATCGCGTGGAGCTGCTCCAGCCGCCGGTGGTTTTCCGCATTCAGGTCGTTGTGGAATTCAACCAGGTTGCCCTGCTGGCGGCGCTTGGATTCCTCGTCGGCATAATTGAGGCAGGAATAGATCGTCTGGGAATCGATGTCAAAGCTGTCCACCCGCAGCGCCCCGCCGTGCAGCTCCAGCATGATCTTCTTGTTATCCACCTGGAATTCCCCGCGCAGATACGCCTGGAAGAGGCGGTAGCTCTCCTCCAGCACCGGGACGGGCAGCGTGCCGCTGATCAGCGCATACTTCGTCCCGTCGATCCTGTAGACCTGTCCTTTGTTCCCGGCAAGCTCCAGGACCTTTCTGGCGTAGAACTGCAGCACCCGGTTCCCGTAATGGTACCCGTACATCTCGTTGATCTCGTGGAAGTGCCGGATCCCGAAGAGCATCACGCTGCAGCACGCCTTCCGGTTGAGATAGCTGTCAAGGTCCTCGAAGAAGCCGTACTGGTTCTTGAGCCCCGTGAGGGTGTCGATATGCCCCTGGCTGCTGTGATTGCGGATGGCGCCGGCAAAATAGTCCGGCTCACCGGAGGGGTCCCGGACCACGGTGCCGCGGCAGGTGCACACATCGTATTCCCCCGTGGCGCGGCGCGCCCTGTACTGCATGTCGTGCCCCGCCAGGTTCCCGGAAAAGATCTCGTCGATGCCCCTGTGGTAGGCCTCCCGGTCCTCCGGATGGATGTGGTCCTCCCAGATGTCGCCCGCGCCGTACATGTACTCGGAGGGCAGGCCGTAGATGTCCACCGCATTCTTGGACCAGCGCGAGAAATCATACTTCATGTCGCACACGAACACGTAGGTTCCTTCTGCAACCACCTCAAACGACCTGAACAGGCCGTCCAGCAGGAAGCGTCTCTCATCCGTAATGAAGCGGATGCTGCTCCCCTCCTTGAAGGAACGGCTCTCCTGCAGCTGCTTGCGCTCCTTCAGGTACGTCTTGTTCTCATACATCTGGCTGTCCGCGCGGTTGAACACTTCCTCCACCAGATGGTCCTCATCCGGCAGATACTCCGCCTGGCCGGCGGCCAGGACGGGCCCGTCGCCCATGCGGATATTCTCCTCCACCTGCCGGCGCAGGACGGAAAGCAGTCTTGTCCGGTCCACGTAGTCCTCTCCCGTGAGCACCACCACAAACTCGTCGCCCCCGATCCGGTACACCGGGCTGTGGGCGAAGGACCGGCAGATCAGCATACAGGCATCCCTGATGTACTGATCCCCCGCCTTGTGCCCCTGCGTGTCGTTGATGACCTTGAGGCCGTTGATATCGCACACCACGACGCCAAAGGAGGCATTCCCCTCATCGATCTGCTTCTGGAGCTCATCCTCCATCTCGTGGTAGGCGGTTTTGTTCTTCGTGTGCGTCAGCTCATCCCGGCGGGCCATGAGGTTGGCCAGGGAGAGGGCCGCCAGGTGCTCCTGTTCCCTGCGGACCTCCTCCTCGCGGTTCTCAACGCAGATGATGAAGTGGCTGCGGTCAGAGGAATACGTCGCCGACATGCGCGTGTACTGGGTCATATTGCTGTCGATCACCATGCGGTAGTCCGAGATCACCTGCCGCCGGTCCTCAAGCTGGGAGATCAGCCGGTCCCTGTCGAGAAAGAGCTTGACCCGCTCGAGGTCCTCGGAATAGATCAGCCAGTTCGCGTTTTTCCTGGCGGTTTCAAAGAAACGATCGCCTTCCTCCTGAATTTTGAGCTTGCCGGACTGCTTTCGGGCGGAGAGCTCGACGTAATGCTCACTGTCGCAGTCAATGTAATAGATCATGTCATAATGATCCGCCAGGCGCTCCGCAATCTGGGTAAAGGTCACGCTCTTTTTCTGGTCCTCCTCCAGCGCGAGGCTGGCCTGAACCTCCGCGTCGATCTTCTTGATGCAGACGATGATGTGCTTTGCGTCCCTGGACAGGATCTCCGTGTGGCGGATGTGCCGGACCTGGCCGTCCACCACGAGCCGCCAGTTCATCGAGAAGGAGTTCCCCTGCTTCAGGTTGTTCAGCATCACGTCCTTATAGTGAAGGTGGAGGGCCTTGCCCTGGTCATCGGGATGGACATACCTGCGTATGCTTCTGCGGCTCTCCGCAAAAAAGTCGTTCCCGGTGGCCGGCACGTTCAGCCGCTTGTATTCGTCCGTTGAAGCGATTTCGACATAGGTGCCGGTCTCGATGTCGATGTAGTACAGCGTGTCGTACTGTTCCGCCAGGCTGGCGGTGATCTGGTCGTAGATTTCCCTCTGGCGCGCAATCTCCTGGCCGATCTTCTGCTGCCTGACCTTTGCGTCCACGTCGCTCAGTCCGACAATCAGCCGGGAGCCTGCCCCCGACGTCTCCATGACGGCGTTCAGCTGCACATAGACGGGCGTGCCGTCCTTCAGGATGCGGTAGTCCAGGGTGTAGATCCCCTTGCGCCTGATTTCGTCCATGATCTGCTCCCGGGAGAGGGACGACATCACCCGCTCCCTGTCCTCGGGGTGGCAGAAGCTCCGGGTCGCTTCGCGAAGGGCGGCAAAGAAATCCTCCCCCTCCTTCGCCTGGTCAAAGCTTTCCTCATAACCGTCGGTGGCGCTGAATTCCCGGTAATGCCCGGTCTTCGGGTCCGCCACATAGGTACACAGGTAGTTTCCGGTGATGTCATTGAGACGGGCGTAGACAGCGCTGGCATCCCGGGCCTGCTCATAGGCCGCCCGCGCAAAGTCCCTTTCCCTGCGGATGCGGACCGCCTCCGTCACGTCCTGGCACAGCCC
>CACYCQ010000027.1:0-16147 GCA_902772995.1 uncultured Eubacteriales bacterium | reverse complement strand
CCCTGTTCTCCGGGCCAGCCCAATCTTACTCCATTGTTCATCAGCACATATAGTGAATCCCCCGGAGCAAATATGGCTCCGGGGGATTCACTATATTCAAGGGGAACATGATGAAAACCGCCGTGAGGTCTGGCATGACTGTGAAGGAGCTGGAGAAATCTCATATACCAGCCGGATTATTCAATGGAGGGCATCCAGATACTCCTCCAGGCACCAATTGTTTTTCACGATAATTGCCGCTACATCTTTGCCAACATAGCGCACATGCCAGGACTCCGCGATAAACCCTGTAATGGATTGTTTATCTTCTGTATAACGGACGATGAATCCGTATTCATGACAATGCGCGTGGAGCCATTTCTGCTGTTCCGTTCCTGTAAAACTGACCCCGGGAACGGTCATGTCAAAGGCTAGGCCCGTCTGATGTTCGCTGGTTCCTGCCGGTGCAACCGTGTTATAGGTGGCAGACAGGCATTTCTTTTTACTCCACTCCGGATGGTTGCGCTGATAGGTGGCGACCGAGTTATCGACCAGTTTCTGCTGTTCCTTGTAGTTTCGGTAGGCAGAGGAAATCTGCCATTTTCCGATGCCCTGGCTGACTGCGGCGCTGAGCATTTCCTTCATGGCCTGGGTTGCCGTTCGATCGGCCATGGTTCCCTTGTACTTGATCTTGACCAGATCAGAAGGAAGGACAGAAGAGATATCCACCAGATTGGAGGGAACGTAGTTGTCATTCAAGGGATGACTGCGGTTTGTAAGGATCAGAAAATCCGTATCCGGTGCATCATGAACGGTGAGGGCATTCCCGGAATAGATGAGTGAGAGCGTTTTTTCACCGGCAATTCCGTCCGCTGTCAGATGATTGACGGCCTGGAAGGCAACCAGCGCGGAATGGGTCATGCTGCCGAAATCTCCATCCGCCTGACCGCTGAGAAAACCAAGGGAAATCAGGGCATTTTGAAGACGGATCACTTCCTCTCCCTTCATCCCCTTGCGCAGAACTGTGGCGGCAGGGCTTTCTTCCGGCAGAGGCGTGGATTCGATCTCCGCATAGGAGGTGGCGACATCTGTAAAAGGACTGATGTCTGCAAACGGATAGGCCGTTTCAGACAGTATGGTTCCAAAGGGAACGAACTCGGCGGGTGTCGGGGTAATGGTGGGGACAGGGGTAGGTGTGGGGACCGGTGTCGGGCCGTTTGGCGTCGGTGCAGCGGTGGCGGTGGCTGCCAGACGGTCGGCTGGAGCCGGCATGAAAGAGGAAATTCCGGCGCAGATTCCAACGACCACACAGATCGAAGCGATGGTCAGCAGTACCCGCCCGGTCCGCAGCAGTACGGCATTGCGTCTTTTCTTTCTCTTCTTTGGTGGCATGGCTGTTCTCCGTTTGTTATTCAATGGGCAGATCCTCCCTCCATGTCCGGGCTTCCATCAGGAGCTCTGCCCATAGTGCGAGCAGACGGGAGTGATTGAGAAACTCCTCCCTGGAAGTCACCAGGTTTTCTTCTGCAGCAATGCTGCGGATGATCGCGCTGTTGATCCATTCCCCATAGTGGGTGGTGTCTTTGTAATTGTCCAGATTCAGGACCCAGTCCGTCCGGGCTGAAAAATCGTACAGATGGACATTCGGCAGGCCAAGCAGGGCATCGCAGCAGAGTTCCCGGACCTTCAGCATGGCCTCCAGGGAGCCCCGGCTTTTCATGGTGGACCATTCCGTGGCGTTGTAGGGCGGAAGGAAGATGTCAAACCGGGTCTCCGGGTTTTCACGGATCAGGGGAAGCAGGTTCTGCTCAAGGTTCTGAATGCTCTGGGCAGGATATTCCTCCGCCTGGGGATTGACCACTGGCGGCGTAAATTCAGCGTAGTAAAGGACGGCATCCGGACCGTAGGGGTCCCTGCCGGCCCATGAGTACATGCTGTCCCGAAGGGACGGGTCCTGGGACTGTCCCAGCGTGGACAGGCACCTGGGCAGGAAGGACCCGAGAATGCTGCGGTTAAGGAAATAGTTGACGTCATCGAAGGGATTGTCGTTATACAGGTACATGGGAAGGGGAACCTTGGGCGTATCCGCACTCCCGATAAAGGAGTAGATGTCCAGTCCGAAAACGATCCGACGGATGTGGTGCGTGCGGAAGGCCAGATCCATCAGGACCTTGTGATTGCGGGCATTTCCGCCGGCGGTGCACAGCTTGATAAAGCTGCCGCCCAGATGGGAGGAGAGCTCGCTGGGCTTGAAGTTTTCCGTGACGGAGGTGCCCACGATGGCGCTGTCATAGTCATAGCTCCGGGCGATGCCCGCATTGGAATAGACCTGGGTGGTGTTGTCGATGGGCGGAAGAAAGAACCGTGCCATGCGGTAGACCTGAAGCGGATCCACCAGATAGACCGTCAGGGCAATAAGGGCAAATATGGAAAAAAGCAGAATGAGGCTAACACAGAGCCATTTCCGGATGCTCAACGCACAGCCTCCTTTGTGAGAGAATCGGGAAATAATCAGAAATTGAAATACAGAAAAACGCTGACATGGGAAAGGCACAGGGTGCAGTAGACCAGCAGCAGCACGGTGGTCAGGGCGTTGATCCAGGTGGGTCTGAAGCGGAAGGTCCGCTCATAGACGTTGGGCAGTCCCAGACAGGCAAACAGGGAAAGGACGTACCAGGCCATCATCATCAGGGCGTTGTAGCCCGGATGCAGTCCGCCCGGGAGGGCAAAGGCCGAGGTGATCCCGTCCCGCAGGGGACCGAAGTTCATCATGAACATGGATTTGACGATGGCCATGGCGTCGGAAAGGCTGGTGGCCCTGAAGAACACCCAGGCGATGACCACAAAGGTGAAGGTTGCAATCCACTGGAGTGCCGGATGGAGCGCGTCATACTGCCTGCGGAAAAGCCGGTACAGGACGCTGGCCGCGCCATGCAGGAGACCCCAGAGAAGGAACAGCCAGCCCGCGCCGTGCCAGAGCCCACTCAGAAGGAAGACGATCATGAGGTTGAGACAGGTCCGGGCGGTTCCCCGGCGGCTGCCGCCCAGGGGAAAGTAGACATAGGTGGTCAGAAAGCGGGACAGGGTGATGTGCCAGCGCTGCCAGAATTCCCGGATGCTGAGGCTCTTGTAGGGGGAATTGAAGTTGATGGGGATGCGGATGTTGAACATGAGGCCGATGCCGGTGGCCATGTCGCAATATCCGGAAAAGTCAAAGTACAGCTGCAGGGTATAGCCGATGGCCACAAACCAGGCCTCGGGGGTATTGAGGTTCAGCGCATTGGCGAATCCGGTTTCCACAGCGATGGCGAAGGTGTCCGCCACCACGACCTTTTTGAACAGGCCGCGGGCAAATCCGTAAAGTCCGGGGGCAAAGTTGTCCGCGTTGAAGCGGCGGTTCCGGGGATCGGAAAACTGGGGGACCACCTCGCTGTGAAGCACGATGGGGCCCGCAATGAGCTGGGGAAAGAAGGTCACAAAGAGGGAATAATCCAGGATGTCGTAGCGGGGGACCGTTTTTTTGTAGCTGTCAATCACGTAGGACAGCTGCTGGAAGGTGAAGAAGGAAATTCCCAGGGGAAGGGCCAGGTGCCGCAGCGGCAGGGAGAGGTGCAGGGCGGTATTCAGATTTTCCGCAAAAAAGTCATGGTACTTGAAGATGAACAGCACGCCCAGGTTGGCGGCGATGCCCGTGAGCAGAAGGCATCTGCGAAGCAGCTTCCCTTCACTGCGGAGCATCCCCTGGCTCAGCAGGTAATTGACCACAATGGAGGAAAAGATGATCAGCACATACCATGGATTGTTGTAGCCGTAGAAGACAAAGGAGGCCAGCACAAGAAAGACCTTGTTGAACGGACGGTCGGAGACCTTTCCCAGAAGAAAGTAGACGCACAGGGTTACGGGCAGAAAAGCCAGAATGAAGATGTAGGAATTAAACAGCATAGCGTGCTCTCCACAGATTGTCAGAATTACCCGACCGTGGCCTCCACGGGCTGGAACATGGCGGGCTCAGGGGTCGCCGTGGGAAGGGGAGTGGGCGTGGCGGAGGGTTCGGGGGTGAGGGTCACCTCAGGCAGGGGAGTGGGGGACATGGCGGCAAAGGACAGGTAGTCGGCCACCAGGCTTTGAGCGTCGGCAAAGAGCTTCTGCTGGGTCTGTCTGCCGCACACGCCGTCCGCCTTGAGGCCGTTGGCCTGCTGGAAGGCGCGCACGGCTTCGATGGTGCCGCCGTAGTACCCGCCGGTGACGGTGCCGTGGTAATATCCCAGCTCCTTCAGACGGCACTGGACCATGTAGACGTCCGTGCCGCTCTTGCCCCGGGACAGCGTCCGGTAGGTGGTCGGCCAGTTTTGAGGAGAATAGAAGGGCTCGGGCGTGGGATAGGGCAGGGGGTTTTCCCGCTGGGTCTGTTCATTGAGGGTCGGTTTGAGGGTCATGGTGTACTCCGGGTCATAGACCCCGCTTTCATAGACGGTGATGATGGTCCCCTGGGTGCAGTTTTCATAGATCCACTGGGCATCGCTGACCAGGAGACGGACGCAGCCGTGGGATTTGCGGGTGCCCAGATCCTTGAAGGAGGAAGTCACCAGGGATTGTTCGTTGGGGGAGGAGTACAGGACGGAATGAAAGGCATTGGCCTTGTCGATGCGGGTCAGATACTGGGCATGGGAGCCCCAGGTGGGGAAATAGCCCCAGCGGGCGCGGGACTTGGGCATGATGGTGGTTCCCAGCGGCGTGGGATTGCGGAGCGTGCCGGTGGAGCAGATCATCTCCCGGACGAGGACGGTGTATTCACCGCTTTCGTCGTAGGTGTAGGCCCTTGTGATCTGGTTGGTGACATCCACCATCAGCTTGTAGCGGGGAGGAACAGGCGTGGGGGAGGGCCGGGGCGATTCGGAAGCGGCGCGCGCTCCGGAGGAAAACAGGAGATCAAGGGTCTCCTGTCCGGCAA
This sequence comes from uncultured Eubacteriales bacterium, assembly GCA_902772995.1. Classification (GTDB taxonomy): domain Bacteria; phylum Bacillota; class Clostridia; order Christensenellales; family Aristaeellaceae; genus Ventricola. The sequence goes on along the minus strand of CACYCQ010000027.1, from coordinate 11,217 downwards.
TCCCGTCGGCGGCAAGGCCGTTGTGGGACTGAAAATCTTTCACGGCCCTGCGGGTGACGTCGTAATAGCCGCCGGAGACGCGGGCGTGATAAAAACCCAGTTCACTGAGACGCTGCTGAAGGGCTTCCACATCCGTGCCGCTGTCCCCGCGGCGGAGGGTCCGTGCGGGGATGTTCCCCTGGACGGCGGTTGACTCGGGAAGACTGCCCGCAGGTGCCAGCGTGGGAACGTGGAGGAATCCGGGTTCGGGTGCGGGAGTGGGATCTGGTTCCGGCAGTTCGTCCGGCGCGCTGTCGGCATTGATAAAATGAAGGTCTCCATCATCGCCCAGAATCACCTGGCCGCTTTCATCCTCCCACACGATGGTTTCAGCCAGGGAGCAGTGGAGAAACAGGCAGAGGACAAGAATCAGGAAGACTGCGCTGAAAGTTCGCATGCGACCTCCGAAATGACATAATAAAACAGAATGATTATAGCACAAAACGGGGAAAGGAGTAAAGGCGGCGGAGATATATGAAAAGGCGCTCTGCCATGCAGAGCGCCATAAGGTCATGAATTGTTGCGGGATTACTTGCCGGTGGTCATGTCCACATCGGTGGGCTGGGGCACGATGAGGCGCAGCGTCATTTCGCTGCCGTTGCGGTCCACGGTCACTTCGACGGAATCGCCCGGAGTCTGCTTGGCCTTGATGGTGTTCAGGTCATCCGCGTTTGTGACCTTCTCACCGGCGAAGCTGGTGATGATGTCGCCGCGCTGGATGCCGGCACGCTCGGCGGCGGACATGGAGCTGACCTCGGTGACATACACGCCCACGGGCATGTTGTACTGCTTGCTGATTTCCTCGGTGACGGTGGTGATGGTGATGCCCAGCATGATGCGGCTTCCGCTGGTCTGTGCGGTGACGGAGTCAGGATCGTTGACCATCTGCTCGATCAGGTCACGGACGGAATCGATGGGGATGGCATAGCCGATGCCTTCGATCTGCAGGGAAGAGGACTTGGCATAGACGATGCCGACCAGGTTGCCGTAGGAGTCGAACAGTCCGCCGCCGGAGTTGCCGGGGTTGATGGAGGCGTCGGTCTGGATGGCATTGATGGTGACCTTGTCGATGGTCAGCTCACGCTCAAGGGCGGAGATGATGCCGGCCGTGACGCTGGAGTGGACGGTACCCAGGGGATTGCCCACGACCACGGCCAGTTCGCCGACCTCGAGGTCCGAGCTCTTGGCAAAGTGTGCGGGATTGAGTCCCTTAGCATCGATTTTCAGTACCGCGATGTCGTTGTTTTCGGAGGCGCCCACCAGTGTGGCCTCGTGGGTCGTTTCAGTACCGTCCTCGGAGAGCACATACACGGTGATCTTGTCGGCGCCGGAGATGACATGGTTGTTGGTGACGATGTAACCGTCCTCGGAGATGATCACGCCGGAGCCGGCAGCCCGGGAGGTGTACTCCCTGTTGCGGCCGCGGCCGCCGTAGCCATATCCGTCACCAAAGCCGAAACCGTAGCCGAACAGTCCGCCGAACGGGCTGCCGTAGCCGTAAAACGGGTCGTCGCTGACGGTGACCTTGGATTCGGTTTCAATGGCCACAACCGAGGTGCGGGTCTTGGCGGCAATCTGGGAAATGGAAAGGGAATCCGCGTTGGTGGCGGCTTCAACCACGCTAAAGTGCTTGCCGGTATCGGCCTGGGCGATGATGCTCAGACTGGCGGTCAGAAGCAGGGATACGATGGCGATGAGTGCGAACAGGGTGCGAAGCGTTTTATTGTTTTTCATAGAGGTATTCTCCCTTCATGAGTATTTGCTTTGATGTCCTTCCCTGAGAACGAGGCAAGTATAAATCATCCTCATGTTGGAAAATTGGTGGTTTATGGTCAGAATTAAGAAGAAATGTGGCGGCAATGTGAAGAGGTCAGAGAAGGACAGGATTCTGCAGTCCGGAACGAAGGGCCTCAAAACCCAGGCACAGCAGATCAAATCCGGGAAGAATGAGGGGGGAAATGTAGGACAGACGCGTTCCGCTGGTCAGAATCCCCACACCGGTGCCGGTGGCGGGATCGCAGAACATCTCCGCGCACATGCCGTAGGCGACTCCCTGGTGGCCCACCGGAGAAAACCCGGGAAACAGATCGGGCAGGAAAGCCACGCCAAGGCCCCGTCCGCACTGACGGATTCCTCCCTTTCCGTCCTGCAGGCTGCGCATTTCCTCCAGCATGGACAGGGACAGGACCGGGGTGTCCTCCCGGGCCGACAGAAAGCGGATCATGGCGGCGATGCCCCGGGGCGTGGTGCACAGTCTTCCGATTCCCGCCTGGTAGTCCGTGCCCGGTTCCGGGAAGGAGGAGCTTTGCAGGCGGGAGGGATCATAGCGCAGTACGGGGGGCAGGAGGGAACGAACCCGGTACCCCCGCGCGATGCTGTCCGGCCGGGGAAAATGCGCGGGACCCAGCCCTGCTTCAATCCCCAGGGGCGAGAACAGCTGCCGGGCGAGAAGCTCCTGCAGGGAAAGGCCGCTGAGCAGTTCCGCAACGGCACCGGCGATGCCGGCCCCCAGATTGCTGTAGACGAACTGTTCCCCGGGAGCGGCACCGCTCCAGATTTCCGGGCGGGTGAGGAGCCGGGAGAAGGGAATCCTGCCGTCCTCAGGAACCTCGGGGACCAGACCCGCGGTATGGGTGAGCAGATGGCGCATGGTGACAGGCTGCGCAATGGAGAGAGGAAGAAGGTCCCGGATGGGGGCATCCAGGGACAGGCCGTGCTGTTCAAAATAGGAAAGGATTCCGGCAGAGACAAAGGTTTTGGTGATGGAGGCCACCCGAAAGGCGGTGTCCTCCAGTACCGGAAGCGGGGGATGAAGGGACCGGCGTCCCAGACAGATGACCTGGACGCCTTCCGGGAAAACCAGGATCACCGAGGCCCCGACCGTGCGGTAGCGCCTGGCAAGGCGCTGCGCGGCATGGGTAAAGAGATCCAGACTCTCAGGGGAAAGACCCTTTCGGGAAGCGGAAAACTCAGGAAGGGCAAGGGATTCCCGGCGGCTGCGAAGCGCCTGCAGCTGGGAGGAACTGGCGGTGACGATGGGGCGCACCTTCTTTCAAAATGATGTTTGACACAATACAACGGGTATTGTATCATCTTGCCGCAGAAAAGGAAAACGGGGGACATGAAAGGGGGAGAGACATGCTCATTGGTGCACTTGAAGCAGGCGGAACAAAGATGGTATGTTCTATCGGAACGCCTGGAAGCGGCGTCCTGCAAAGGGCGATTTTTCCGACGGCGGAGCCGGATGCAACTCTTTCCCAGATCATCGATTTCCTCGAGGGGTTTGATATTGATGCCCTGGGAATCGGGTCCTTCGGACCGCTGAACCTGGACCCCAGATCCCCGGAATACGGAAGCATTACCCGGACTCCCAAGGAGGGGTGGCGGAACTATCCTCTGTATCAGGTACTCAGGGATGCCCTGAAGGTGCCCACGGGAATTGACACGGATGTCAATGCCGCGGCGCTGGCGGAACTGGAAATGGGAGCCGGGAAAAACGTCAGCAATCTGGTGTATGTGACGGTGGGAACCGGCATCGGCGGCGGAATTGTGGTGAACCGGGAACTGGTCCATGGACTGGTTCACCCGGAACTGGGTCACATGCTTCTTTGCCCGATGGATAATGACTCCATGGCGGAGGGATGCTGTCAGTTTCACCAGCACTGTCTGGAAGGCCTGGCAAGCGGTCCGGCCATTGAAAAACGATGGGGCCTGTCTCCCCGGCTCATGACGGAGGATCATCCGGCATGGGACCTGGAGGTGGAGTACCTGTCCCAGATGTGCGTGAATATCATCCTGATGCTTTCTCCCGAGAAGATCGTCCTGGGCGGCGGAGTCATGCAGCAGACCCATCTATTTCCGAGAATCCGCACCGCCGTGCTCAACAAGCTCGGAGAGTATGTGGCCAGTGAAATCCTGACCCCGGAGAGAATCGGCCAGTACATTGTTCCTCCGGCCCTCGGCGTGAATTCCGGGGTGACCGGCGCATTGCTGCTGGGAGCGCGTGAATTGAAAAACACCCTTGAAAAGGGATAATGTCAGAATCTGACCGGCCTGAATAAGGCCGGTTTTTGCATGCTCAGGGGCTTTGGGCGGGATGTGAGCTTCGCAGCGCCGGGCGCGGGGAAACACGAAAAAGCCCCCGGCCGGCAGGCTCCGCGCGCCGGTCAGGGGCTCCCTTCACAAAGGAAAGTCCACGTGGACACATGAACGAATGGTCAGCCTTCAATGAGGCCGTCGGGGATACGGAAAATCTGACGGTTGTCCAGCCCCCACTGGCGCTCGCTGAAACCGCCCTCATCCGAACGCATGACGGCATCCTGCATGGCCGCCAGATGGGCATCCAGATTGTCGATGGTGTGGAGCACCTCTGCCTCGGGGAACATGGGCGGCTTGGGGCTGCCGTAATCCGGCTGCCCGTGGTGGGAGAGGATCATGTGCTCAAGGAGGACGGCCTTCTGGGGAGGAACGTCCAGTTCACGGCTGACGATCTCGATTTCCGCCACCATGCGGACCAGGTGCCCGATGAGCTTGCCGTCAACGGTGTAGTCAGAGACAACCCCCTTGTCTCCCGCATCCATTTCCGTTATCTTGGCCAGATCGTGGATAATGGCGCCCCCGATGAGGAGGCTTGAATTGAGATGGGGATATACGCCAAGGATGGCCTTGGCCAGGCGCAGCAGGGTCACGGTATGGTAGAGGAGCCCGCTTCTGTAGGCATGATGCATCTGCTTGGCGGCAGGAAAGGTCCGCAGGCGGGGGCCGGCCTTTTCAAGCAGCCGTTTGGTGATGCGGCGGATATCGCTGTCCCTGATCTGATCCGCGGCCTGGCTGATCTCCTCAAGCATCCTGTCGGGATCTTCAGGCGCGCTGGCCACCAGCTTCTTCATGTCGGCATCGGTGGGCGTGCGCACGTTGAACTTCTCAATGCGCAGCTGCATCCGGCCGTTGTAGTTGTTGCCCACTGCCCGGACATCCATGACGCATCCTGCAGGCGGAACATCCCGGGTGCCGTCCCAGAATTTGGCATTGATGGAACCGGTGGCATCGGCGAGGGTCATATCCAGATAGGATTTTCCCGCAGCCGTGACGCGCTTTTCGGCGGAAACGATCAAGAGAACATCGGTAAACACGTCATTATCCCGGATCTCGGCAATGCAGGAAGGCGAAAGGGGTCGGATCATATCAGGCATGGTGATTCCTCCAAGATACTCTTACTGACAGTGTTCGGGATTATACAACCGAACCACAGGAAAAACAACCGAGTAAGCAGAGAAAGGGCAAAGCGGCCCGGATGACCGCTCAAAAGCGTGCGGGGCGCCCTCCGCCGGGGGCGGCGGGGGACGCATCGGGAAACCCTGGAATGCGCTCTGCGGAGAAAAGGACCTCTCCGCAGGAGCGGAGGCTGCATTGACACGGACAAATCGTGAAGCATACAATGACACGGAGGAAAGGCGCCAAACGGCGGTGAGGGGGAGAGTCACATGAACCGGTACCGGATCTATCGCCTTGCGGGAAAGGCGGGCAAGGTGCTTCGGCCCCTGGGCAAGGTCCTGGGGAAAAATCTGATCTGGAGCCTGCTGCTCCTCTTTTTTGCCTATACGGCGCTGGTGAAGCCGGGCTTCCTGACTCCGGACCGGATCCTGGGCCTTCTCTCCGGAACCGTGCTGATGCTTCCGGTCACCCTGGCCATGGAGGCATGCCTTCGGCACAGGATGGTGGATTTCTCCATGAGCAGGGTGGCGGGGGCGGCCTGCCTGATGACGGCCGCCATGCTGCAGGCGCCCGTCCCGGCGCGTTTTCTTCCCGGACAGCCGCTCAGCGCGGTGATCGTTTTTCTGCTGGCCCTGCTCTCAGGCCTTGCGGCAGGAGCGGTCAGCGGGACCCTGATCACACTGGGAAAACTGCCGGCGTCCCTGGTGACCTTCGCCATGGCGCAGGCGGTTTACGGGCTCAGTGCGGCGGCATCCGGCTCGTCGACGGTGGCCGGACTTCAGAACACGGGTCTTGTGCAGCTGCTGAGATGGCCGCTGCTGACGGCGGGGAAGGCGACGCTGCAGGGCTGGGTTCCCTTTTCCATGCTGCTGGGTGCCGGCGTGTGGCTCCTTTGCCGTGCGCTGACCGGAGGAGGCCGGACGCGGCAGAGGGAACTGGGAGTCGGCCAGCTGATGGGGCTGTTTATGGTGACGGGCGCTGCGGCGGCCGTCACAGGCTTTCTGGAATGCATCCGCTATGACATGGCTGCGGGAAGCATGTGCCAGGGGCTTGAACTGAAGGCGATCCTGGCGGTTCTGCTGGGAGGCGCGGCATTGAAGGATGGACGCGCCCATCCCTGGAGGACTGCGGCAGGGACGCTGCTGGTTCAGGGAATCAACGCCGCATCCGGAGAATTCTTCTCCTCCAGGATCCTGCTGCTGATCGAGGGGCTGCTGCTGCTGGTTCTGTGCATCCGTGAAATCCCGTCAAACCCGTCCGGGCAGGCTGCGCCATCTCCCCGCAGGCGGGTCCGAAGCAGGCGGACAGGAAGCGAAGATGACGGATAGAAATGAGAATAAGTCTCACACATGAATTGTCCGTTGACGGGGTGTGGTGTCCGTGATAGAATGCATCAGGACAAAAGGAAGGATGCGTTCACATGAAATCTGAGATTACCCATCAGATGAGAGAAGTTCTCAATATTCTGGACCGGGAGAACCTTCATTTGACTGCAGAGGACATTTATGAGCAGTCCGGCCAGATGTCCAGGGCGACGGTATACAGAGCGCTGGACAGACTGGTGGAATCCGGAAGGGTGCACCGTCTTTCCACGGATCTGGGAAAAGCGATTTACGAAAGGGTCTCGGCGCCGCATCTGCATCTTCAGTGCAGACAGTGCGGACAGCTGTACGATATCCCGGCGGATCTGGGAAGAGTCGCCATGGAAGCGGTCGGCTTCTACGGACATGAGGCACATCAGGTCGAAGTGATGACCTATGGCATATGCCGGTCCTGTCTGGCGTCAAAGACAGAACCGGCACAGACAACAGACAACCTGACCTAACGATATGAAAAGGGAGGAAACATCAAGATGACAAAGTGGGTATGCAGCATCTGCGGCTATGTGTACGAGGGAGAAGATATTCCTGCCGATTTCCGCTGTCCTGTCTGCAAGGCGCCGGCTTCGAAGTTCAACAAGCAGGCCGGAGACATGGTCTGGGCGGCTGAGCATGTGGTCGGCGTGGCAAAGGACGTTCCGGAAGAGATCAAGGAAGGCCTGCGCGAGAATTTCAACGGCGAGTGCTCCGAGGTGGGCATGTACCTGGCCATGAGCCGCGTGGCGTTCCGGGAGGGCTATCCCGAGGTGGGCCTGTATTATGAGAAGGCCGCCTTCGAAGAGGCCGAGCATGCTGCCAAATTTGCGGAGCTTCTGGGTGAAGTGCTGACCGATTCCACCAAGAAGAACCTGCAGATGCGCGTGGACGCTGAAAACGGCGCCACCGCCGGCAAGACCGAACTGGCCAAGAAGGCCAAGGCGCTGAACCTGGATGCCATCCATGACACGGTTCATGAAATGGCCCGCGATGAGGCCCGTCATGGCAAGGCATTCAAGGGTCTCCTGGAGCGCTACTTCAAGTAATCTCCCAGGGGCGGCTTTCAAGGCAACGGCGAAACTTCACATCAGACAGGGCATCCGGGGGTTTTCCGGATGCCCTGTTTTGCGGTTCTTGGCCGTCTTCGGGAGCCTTGAAAGAGACAGGCCTGCTGACCGGGGGATGGCGGGGAAGGGGCGAAAATCGGATCGCAGGACGGAAAATCCGCAGAAAAATGAAGCGCGGGGACGGGCCCGCCGCGGATTTGTTGGATGACTATATTTATAGGAAACGCGCATTTGCTTTTTCAAGAAACATATGAGCTTTATGAGAAACCGGTGGCAGCTGAACGCTTAAGAAATGGCGAAAAAATACAAAAACAGGCTCGGGAATTTGAATAATATGCATTATTTTCCCCTGGCATCTCTCCAAAGTTGACAGGAAGAAAAGGGAGAGATATAATGTCTTGCACAGAAAACAGACGTGTTCTTTGTTCCTTTTGTTATCAGCGGCGCATGCCGTTGAAATATATTTATGAGAGGTGTATTCCCATGAAAAAGTTCTTTGCCATGATGATGGTTGCTGCACTGGCTCTGACGATGCTCTGCAGCGCTGCACTGGCGGAAGACAGCGCCCTGGTATCCTGGTATACCTTCGGTGATGTGTATCTGACCAGCGTCCGTACCGCTCTTGACAAGGCTTTCGAAGCCAAGGGCATCAAGGTGACCGACAAGGACTCCAATGGTGTTCAGCAGACCCAGACCGACGACATCAACACCGCTGTTCTTACCGGAACCAACGCTGTGGTCATCAACCTGGTTGACTCCGGCGCCATCGGAACCGCCCAGAGCCTGATGGACGTTGCAAAGAACGCCAATCTGCCTGCCGTGTTCTTCAACCGTGCCGTGTCTCAGGACGATGCGGAAGCCAAGGCCATGTTCGATTCCTATGACAAGGCTGCTTTCGTCGGCACCAACTTCGAGGAAGCCGGACAGATGCAGGGCACCATGATCGGCAACTACGTCCTGGCCAACTATGACAAGCTCGACCTGAACGGCGACGGCGTCATCAGCTACGTCATGTTCAAGGGCGACGAAGCGAATCAGGAAGCCATCGCCCGCACCAAGTACGGTGTTGAGAATGCCGATGCGGTTCTGGTCGCTGCCGGCAAGTCTCCCCTGAAGTTCTATGACGACAAAAACGCCAACAAGTACCTGGTCGACCCCAACGGCACCTGGTCCTCCGTGGCTTCCAACGACTACATGCAGACCATCCTGGCTCAGTACAGCGAGTCCAACAACAACATGATCGAGCTGGTTATCTGCAACAACGACGACATGGCCATCGGCGCCATCAACGCTCTGCAGGGTGTTGGCTTCAACACCGGCGACGGCAAGTTCATCCCCGTGTTCGGTGTTGACGCTGTTGACGCTGCCAAGGAACTGATCGCTGCCGGCAAGATGACCGGTACCATCAAGCAGGATGCTGAGGGCATGGCTGATGCCGTGGCCACCATCACCGCCAACCTGATTGCTGGCAAGGACGCTTTCGACGGCCTGAACGCGAACTACAAGATCGTTGACGGCTGGTTCGTCCAGATCCCGTATGCGGAGTACACCGGCGAGTAATCATCCGGACTGTTTCTGCGTATAAGGCAATACGAGCGCGGAGGGAATAATTCTTTGTTCCCTCCGCGTTGTACGTTATTGAGCTTCACCGAGAAGGAGTAAAGCGGAATGCAAGATAACAACCTGTTGCTGAGGATGGAAGGCATCAGTAAATCTTTCCCCGGCGTCAAGGCACTGGACAACGTGGAGCTGTCCGTGCGGGCCGGTACGGTTCATGCCCTGATGGGTGAAAACGGAGCCGGAAAGTCGACCCTGATGAAGTGCCTCTTTGGCATTTATTCGAAAGACTCGGGACATATCTATCTTGAAGGAAAGGAAATCAACTTCAAGAATTCGCGGGAAGCCCTGGACAATGGCGTGGCCATGGTGCATCAGGAGCTGAATCAGGCCCTGAAGCGCAACGTGATGGACAACATCTGGCTGGGCAGATATCCGATGATGAAAGGCCTGCCCTTTGTCAGTGAAAAACAGATGTATGAGGATACCATGCGCGTTTTCAATGAACTGGACGTGCATGTGGATCCCAAGATGATCATGAGCAAGATGCCCGTTTCCCAGCGGCAGATGGTCGAAATCTCCAAGGCGGTTTCTTTCAACGCCAAGATCCTGGTCCTGGACGAGCCGACTTCCTCACTGACGGAAACGGAAGTCGAACATCTTTTCCGCATTATCAATATGCTGAGGGACCGCGGCTGCGGCATCATTTACATCTCTCATAAAATGGACGAAATCCTGCGGATCAGTGACGATGTGACGATCATGCGCGACGGCAAGTATATTGCCACCAAGGCGGCGAAGGACCTGACCAAGGAGGAGATCATCCGCCTGATGGTCGGCCGCGAGATGACCAACCAGTTCCCGCCGAAGCCGCACTGCGCGCAGTCTGAGGACATCATGAGGGTCGAAGGCCTGACCGCGGAGTATTCGCACCTGAAGGATGTCTCCTTCTCCCTCAAGAAAGGCGAGGTTCTGGGCGTTGCGGGTCTGGACGGTTCCGGCCGTACGGAACTGCTGGAGAACATCTTTGGCGCCGCCACCAAAAAGAGCGGACAGATCTACAAGAACGGGCAGCTGATTGAAAACAAGGACCCCAAGGATTCCATCAAGAACGGCTTCGCTCTGGTGACGGAAGAACGCCGTGCGACGGGTATTCTGGGAATCCTGAATATCCGCGAGAATACGGTGATTTCCAGCCTGAAGAATTACCTGATGGGCATTTTCCTCAAGGACAAGGAGATGGCTGCAAAGACGGACGACATGATCCGCGCCATGTCCATCAAGACGCCGAGCCAGAAGACGAAGATTCAGTCGCTCTCCGGCGGCAACCAGCAGAAGGTGATTTTCGGACGCTGGATCCTCACCAGCCCCGATATCCTGCTGCTTGACGAACCCACCCGCGGTATCGATGTCGGTGCCAAGTATGAAATCTATCAGCTGATTCAGAAACTTGCACGCGATGGCAAGTCTGTGATCATGGTATCCTCCGAGATGCCAGAACTTCTGGGTGTCTGTGACCGGATTATCGTCATGTCAGGCGGACGTCTGGCGGGCGAAGTGGACGCGGACAATACGACTCAGGAAGAAATTATGACCCTTGCGGCTAAATATGCATAAGGAGGAAGAACAAACATGTCTCAGGCACAGAGCTCCAAGCAGTCCACGGTAAACATCAAGAACTGGCTTCTGGATCATGCGATGATTCTGATCATCATGGCCCTGGCCATCTACACCTGGATTCGCCAGCCCGCCTTTATCAAGCTCCCCAACATCATCAACCTGGTCAAGCTCACCGCAGCCCGTCTTCCCATGGCGCTGGGTGTTGCAGGATGTATCATTCTGGCCGGTACCGACCTTTCCGGCGGCCGCGTCGCCGGATTTGCCGGATTTATCGCTGCAATTCTTCTGCAGGATGCTGCCGCCACCGGCAAGGTCCTGTCCTTTGGCCCCCTGCCCGTTGTACTGGTGATCCTGGTGGTCATGAT
>CACYCQ010000026.1:0-7646 GCA_902772995.1 uncultured Eubacteriales bacterium | reverse complement strand
CCAAAGAGCAGCGGCAGCGCGGCGCGCCTGCGGTTGAACAGGCACACGGTCAGCGCCAGCAGGTCCGCCATGAAGGTGTAGCGCTCATGCATCTTGGGCAGCAGATAGGGAATGCCGCCGGTCAGCACCAGCGCGGAGAGGATCACCGCCTCATCCGTCAGGGCATCCCGGTAGAGAATCAGCAGCACGCACACGCCGGCCATATAGGCAAGGGCCATCATCATGGCCATGTTGGAGAACATGTTGTAGATCACGTTTTCCATGCCCTTGATGCGCGGGAAGATTTCGTAGAGCGAAGGTCCGTTCATGGTGAGGAAGTTGTAGTTTGCCGCCTGCTGCAGGTACACCGTGAGCACATGGTGCAGGGATTTTCCTCCCCACAGGGCGGGAATCATCATGACCATGTAGGCTGCGGGGATCATCAGCAGGTTCCACAGCTTCACATCCCTGCGCAGCCACAGGGGCAGCAGCACCGGCAGGATAAACACCGTCTGGAACTTGAAGGACAGCGCCACACCCACCAGACCCATGCTCAGCGCACCGCGGCCCTTGAGGGCGTGGAAGAGCGCCAGCAGACAAAAACCGGAATAGATCACGTCGCACTGTCCCCAGTAGGCCCCGTTGAAGACCAGCGTGGGCAGCAGCAGGGTCATGTGGAAGGCCAGGAGCCGGTAATGGCCGGAGCGCAGCTTCAAAGAGGAAAGCTTCATGACACTGTAGGCCATGAGTCCCTCCGCCGCCATGGAGACGGCCTTGATCATGTACATCCAGGGATAGTTCTTGAGGCGTGAAATCAGCAGGAGAATATACAGGTAGGGCGGCGAGTAGTCACTGCCGATATAGGTGCCCAGACCCTGCTTGAGCGTCAGGGCCTCGTATTCCTCCAGCCATCCGGACAGGAAGATCTCATAGTCGTCGCTGACATAGTCCAGCAGCGAAATCTTGCCCAGCACCACGCAGCCGGTGATGACCGTCAGAAGCAGCCAGGTCATCACCGAGACGTTTCCCCCTTCCCTGAACTGGAAGAGCATCAGGATCAGGAAGACCACGGTAAAGCTCACCATGGCCAGGTTGTACAGGGGCTCAAAATTGAAGCTCACCGCATCATCAATGGCGGCATAGCGGGCATTTCTGGCAAAAAAGGCGAAGATCACCACGGACAGCGCCAGCAGAATCAGCCTCACCGGAAGTGTGCACTTCTTCTCCATCAGCCGCCTCAGGCCGCCTCCCACAGGTGTTTCAATCATCCAACGTTCCTCCTTCTGACAGGCGGACAATCCGGTCCCAGGTTTCCTGCGTCACCGGAATCCCCTCCTTTTGATGTGTTTCCCTGATCTTTTGAAGATGCTGCCCCGGCAGGTGCATTTCCGGGGAACCCGGCGCGCGCCTCACCTGCTGCAGGAAGTCCATGGTCTGGCGGATGGACGCATCGATATGGTCTGCATCCAGTGCGCGCCGGTTGTCGATGGCCACAAAGATCTGACTCACGCCCCGCTCCCGGACAGCGGACGCCCCGATCTGCCGGGAGGTCCGTCCATCGCTGGCGGAGGCCACCACCAGATCGATCATCATGGACAGGGCATTGCCCTTCCACTGCGCCATGGGCAGCAGAAGCCCGCCCTCAAGGATCTCCCGGGGGTCATCCGTCGGTTCCCCCTTCCGGTCCACCCCGTAGCATCCATCCAGTTTCTGTCCCTGCTGGGCCAGGATCTCCAGCTTCCCGTAGGCGATCTGGCTGACCGCCATGTCCAGAAGCAGGCTTCCCTCCGGGCCCGGCAGTGCAATGGCAAAGGGGTTGTTTCCGGTGGAGGGTTCCAGGGCGCCATACGCGGCCAGGTTCATACAGGTATTGGTCGCACACAGCCCGATGAACCCCCTGTCCGCCATCTCCAGGGCATAGCGCCCCGCCCTCAGCCAGTGGCTGTTGTTGCGCAGGGCGCAGCATCCGATGCCGTGCTCCCCGGCCAGTTCCGCCGCGCGCCGGGCCATCTGCCGGGCAATGAGGGGCCCCACGCCACAATCTCCGTCCCAGACCTCAAAGGCCCCCAGGGCTCCCACACGCCTTGCCTCAAGAACCGTCCGGTCCGAGATGCCGCTTTGAAGGTCATGGACAAACCTGGGAAAGCGGTTCATGCCATGGCTGTGGATGCCGTCCATGGAGTTGCCGGCGAAGATTTCCGCCATCTCGCGGGCAGGCCCCTCATCAAGGAGGCCCTGCAGGGCCCTTTGCATGGTCCGCACAGCCTCATCATATCCTACGCGGATCATCTTCCGTCCTCCTCCATCTCCCGGACCCGGATGTTCCCCAGCAGCTCCAGGACCCGTTCCCTTTTCACCGTTCCCACCCCGGGATCCTCCGCATTGGCGGCTCCGCAGGCCATGGACAGCGCCAGGACTTCCTCCTCCGATGCGCCCCTGTGCACCGCTGACAGGGCTCCGGCAAAGGCCGCGTCCCCGCTGCCCACGCTCGAGCGCAGACGCACCCGGGGCAGTTCGGCTTTCAGGGCACGGCGGGGCGTCACCAGCAGTCCGCCGTCCCCGCCCATGGAGATCACCAGCCGCTCAAAGGGCGGCATCACGCCCCGGGCGAGGCGGCACAGTTTCCCGGGATCCCGGGTCCGCTCTACGCCGGCCAGGGCGCACAGTTCCCGCTCATTGGGCTTTCCCAGCACATATCCGGGCGCGTTCAGGCTGGCCTTCAGGTACCGGTCCTGGCAGTCCACGGCGCACTGGGCTCCCTTCTCATCCGCCAGCGCGCCGATGCGCGCATACAGGTCCGCAGGTGCCCCCTGGGGCAGGGAGCCCGAGCAGGCCACCACGTCCCCGGGGTGCAGCATCCCCTCAAGGGTCTGATAAAGGCTGCGCAGATTCTCTCCGGTCACGCTGAAGCCCTGTTCGGAGATGACGGTCTCCCGCCCGCTGTCCGGGTCGATGACATTCACCGTGCTGCGCACGCTCCCCTCCACCTCCAGAAAGGTACACGGGCACCGCATGCTCATCTCCCTCCGGATGCCCTCTCCGCCCATGCCCATCCAGGCCACCAGGTGCACCTCTTCTCCCAGCTGGCTGAGCACCCGGGCCGCATTGACACCCTTGCCGCCGGGGTAGGTTTCGGGACGCTGTCCGGGGTAATCCTCCCCGGCAGCAAAGCCCGGAATCCGAAACACCCTGTCCACGGCAGGGTTCAGGCACAGCATTACTATCATTTCAGTATACCTCGATCACGATCATATAGCCGTAGACCCAGACGGCCAGCAGCAGGGAGAACAGGACAATGGCCGCCGTATAGCGTTTTCCCGTTCCCAGCACGTCCCCCAGCATCAGGGGCCAGGTGGCCATGGCATACAGGTAGCGGGGCGCCGACAGCAGCCAGGTGGGGGAAATCACCACCAGGGCATACACCAGGCTCCACGCGGCCAGGTCAAAGGGCAGATGCGGCAGCCTGAACATCATCAGCAGCAGGGTCAAAAGAATGACCACCAGCTGCGCCCCCCAGAGGAACCAGTGGTCCGTTTCCCCCGCGGTATCCATAAAGTAGTTCACGGTGTTCTCCACCGAGTTCCAGAACGTCCCGGCCTCCTGATGCCAGTTCTCCCTCTGGTAGGTCAGATAGGTAAAGGGGGCACCCGTCACCAGGACGTTGATCAGCCAGTACATCGCCAGACCCGCAAACACCATCAGGGCCTGTGCAAGGAACGCAGCCATGACCCTGGGCCGCCGCCTGCCGCAGATCTCCCGCAGCAGCCTCACCAGGAACAGTCCGGCCACGATTACCCCGGGGGTCCTTGTAAATGCGCCAAGCATCCCGCACAGCGCCGCCGCCCAGGGATGGCCCCGCATGAGCAGGCACATGCACAGAAGGGTCAGAAAGAGGAACAGTGCCTCCGTATAGACCAGGCCCATGAAAATACTGAAGGGGCACAGCAGAAACAGCCCCACGGCCGCCCAGGCCGGGTTCCGGTCCCGCAGCGACTTGACCAGGTCATACAGCGCCACCGCCGCCCCCGCGGAAAAGCACCAGGACAGCAGGGTCCCCGCAGCAAAGGGATCCAGTCCCGTCAGGCGGGACAGTCCCCGCATGAGCATCGGATAGAAGGGAAAGAAGACCAGCCGGAGCCGATCATTCCCCATGTCCGTATACCACTGCCGGGCGATGCCAAGGTAGTGCCGTGCATCCCAGTGCAGCCAGATCCCCTCAAAGGAGGCCAGCAGGTCCTCCGTTCCGCCGTTGAGCCGGTACATCAGATACCCCAGCAGGGCAACCCCCACCCGCACGGCCAGGGCCATGGCCGCCACAAGGAGCACCTCCCTGAGACTCAGCGGGGAGACGGGAAATTCTCCCGGCAGAGTATCAGGTTCCGCCATCTCCCCGTCGAGCACCAGACGGATCCCCCGCCGGAGCAGTCCCAGCGCCATGACGGCCACCATGCCGATGGACAAGGCCGCCAGCAGCGGCGGCATCAGTTCATCAATCCTGATCACCCGTCCTCCTCCTGGGAAGGGTGGCCGGCCGGTAGGCATCCTTCACATCCACCCTGGGAGGAAGACTGGTCCGCTGGATCCTGTCCTCCTCCTCATCCCCGATGAAGTTTCCAAGGGCATGCATGATGCCCTTTTTCTCCGGCGCCGGCTGCTCCCGGACCGGAGCCGCCTGGGAACGGCCCGTGCCTGTCCGGGCCTGCGCAGTCCTTCTTTTAGGAATCTCCGCCACCTTTTTTTCATATTCAGCCTTTTTCCTGCGGTATTCCTCCATCTGACGGTCATACTCCGCTTTCTTTACCCTGTACTCCTCCATTTCACGCGCATAGCGTTCCTGAGGGGTCTCCTCCCGCGGGGGCATTCCCGTCTTCACCGGAGCTGGCGCAGCGTCCATCTTCCGGGTCCCGCTTTCCGTCACGGGCCCCCTCCTTGCTGCAGGGGACGAAACGGGCATTTTCCGGGTCTGCTCCATCCCTGCCTGCGTCCGGTCCATCCTGAGGGTCCCGTTTTCCGCCACGGGTACGCTTCTTCTCATCACGTGGGATTCCTGAAGGGTGAGTCTGCGGGTCTGCTCCTCCGTCCGGGAAGCCGCCGGCTGCCCTGCCTCAGTCCCGGGGTCGCGCTTCGCGCTCTCCGGCATGCTGACCGGCAGCGGATGCATCGCCCGGGTCCGATCGTCCGCCTGGTCCCGGTTTGCCGACCAGTCCTCCTCATCCACGGTATCTCCGGCTCCGGGGAAAGGCAGAATCCGGGTGTCCTCCCTGGATCCCTCCTGGTCCCGGAAGGCACGGCCGGGATAGTGTCCAAGCTCTTCATCGGAAATCTTCCGGGCTCGGGCCTCGGCGGATTCCCTCTCCAGGGGCAGCCAGTCACTGTCCTCCTCCTTCCGGGGGCGGGCCGTCCTGTCATCCTGAATATGCAATACCTTTTTGGCCTTCACTGCCACCCGGTGCCGGGGCTGCCAGCGGATCAGCCAGACCAGCCAGTCTCCCACCAGGCCCACCGCCACCAGTGTCACCGTCAGGGGAATCCAGTATTTCCCCAGCCATTCCAGCAGGGTCGTGCGGTCCGTGGTGAACACATCCCAGATCATGTTTGCCAGCGCCCTGACCCAGCCAAAGAGCAGGGTAAAGATCGCTTCCATCCAGGTTCCCATCATGACCTCCCTTTCTTAATTAAAAATCCGGTCGCAGCAGCGCCCGGATTCAGGTTTTATCGTGTTCTCACAGTCACCGATGCCTCGGCGGCGCCCAGGGAGAACGTCAGTTCCGGCGCATTGTCCACCCTCACCTGAATCGGCAGGACATGTCTTCCCGCCTCCAGGCCAGAGGCATCCACATAGGCCAGGACGTCTCCTGCGGTCAGTTCATTCAGGAAAGGCAGCGGCCCACTGACCGTCACCGTCACCCGCTGAGGATTGAGGGTGGCGATCTGTCTGGCGCCCAGGTTCAGGCACTCAATGGTCAGCTGTCTGAACGTCCTTGTCCCCTGGATGGGAACAATGCGGGCCTTCACCGCCACCTCCGCCGGGACGCTGCTGTCCATGCCGGCCACCCGGTGGATACGGACATAGCCGTTTACCTCCCCGGTGGCTCCAGAGATGTCCAGGGGATTGTCCCCCGTAATATAGCGGATGGCGCGCAGGGCTTCCTCCGTGCCGGACAGCGGGACCTCCGTGATCTCCATGTCCACGCCGGAGAGGACATACCCTTCCGCCGGATTTCCCGTGACAAACGCCTCAGGCATCAGGCTGACGCTGCGGAGCGTCTGCATTTCCACCTCCACGTTCACCGTGCTGGTGATGACGCCCTGATTGGTCACGGTCAGCCGTTCCATGGGAATCGTCGCCCCCGCGCTGTCCTGGAGGGTAATGGCCACGGCCATCCGGTCGCTCATGCGCTTGGAGGACAGGATGGTCTGATCCAGGGTTACCATGACCCTGGAAACCCGGTTCACCAGAGACTGGGGGCCGGAGACCGTGAGCATGTTGGGGTCCGTACGGTAGCTGCTCAGGGTAAGGCCGGGTGCCAGACTCCCGTCGAGCACCAGGACCACCGGCACGCGCCTTGACACATAACGCTCCACATGCACCGTCATCTCGGAGGGCTCGCAGGAAATCACCTGGCCGTAGATCTGGGAGGAATAGACGATGCTCAGCAGGTTTTCCCCTTCTCCCGTCACCTGGTTCAGCTCAAAATGGGGGTTGTAGCTTGAGGCGGTGACCCGGTCGTAATTGGCCTGGGTCACTTCCACCAGCATGTTCACGCTGGGCAGAGTCTGGGACAGGTCATCCGTGACGATGTACCCCCGGCTCAGCAGGGAGGATTCACCCGTCAGGGTGGTGGGAATTCCCGAAAAATACTTTCTGCGCACCAGTGTGCCGTCCGAAGCCACCATGACGCCCCAGATGATGGCCGCCGCCACCAGAGAAACCGCCGCCAGGAAAATGCGGTTGTTCATCAGCCGGTCAAAGAACTGCCGGACCTTGAAGAACCGTCCCTTCCCGTTCGTCCTGCGGTGCCTGTTGTCGTTCATCATGACTGGCGGTCCTCCCTTCTCCCAATGTGCCACAGGTCCAGAAGATTGCGGTTCCGGTTTCCCGTGTCATACAGCCGGTGGAGGACCTGGCGCAGGGACGCCTCATCCATGTTGCGCATCAGACGGCCTCCCTCGGCCATCGAGATAATGCCGGTTTCCTCGGAGACGATGAACACCGTCGCATCGGAGATTTCCGTTACGCCGATGCCGGCCCGGTGCCGGGTTCCCAGGTCCCGTCCCACGCCGGTGGTGTCCGACAGGCGCAGCAGGCATGCCGCAGCCACCACGCGGTTTTCCCGGACCACCACCGCACCGTCGTGCAGGGGGGTCTTGGGCTCAAAGATATTCTCCAGCAGCGGCTGGGAGACCAGGCCGTCCACACGGGTGCCGGTGGCAATCACATCATCCAGATGAATGCCGTTTTCCCAGACGATCAGGGCGCCCACGCGGCGCAGGGACATGTGCCGCAGAGCCAGGATGACCTCGTCGATAATCGTTTCCGTGTCATCGATCGAAGTGGCGGTATCCAGCACCGACCGGTTGCCGATGCTCTGGAGAATGCGCTGGATCTCCGGCTGAAAGAGAATGATCAGCAGGACCGGTCCCGCATTGGTCAGCCAGGACAGGAT
>CACYCQ010000025.1:0-6494 GCA_902772995.1 uncultured Eubacteriales bacterium | reverse complement strand
GCGCCAAGCAGGTTTTTCTGCGGGGCCAGGCGCTCCTGTCCGGGGCTGATGACCGGATGGCGCCATATGGCCCGCACCATCAGCAGTCCGCCGGCCACATACCCGCAGGCGGTGGCAAGCGCGGCGCCGCGCACGCCAAGGCCGAAGCCGGGCAGCCTCAGGGCTGTGCCCGGCACCTCCACCTGCCCTGACGGAAAGATCAGCAGGGCATTGAGCGTGATGTTGAGAAGATTGACCATCAGGGAAATCCGCATGGGCGTTTTTGTATCCCCGACCGCCCGCAGCGCACTGGCCAGTACAATGAACAGCGCCCGAAACACCATGGGCGCACAGACGATCATGAAATAGGCACTGGCCAGCGGACAGAGGCTGGCCTCCGCACCCATGATTCCAGGGAGCACCGGGCCAATGGCCTCCGTCAGCAAAAACAGGAGCAGTCCCGCGCCGGCGGCGATCCAGAGGGCCTGGACCGCCGTCTGCCGGGCTCTGCGGGGGTTGCCCGCCCCCATCTCCCGGGATATCACCGCCAGAACCCCTGTTCCCATGGCCCACAACGGGGCATTCACCAGCCAGGTGACCGGTCCCGTCAGCCCCACCGCCGCCGAGGCCGCTGCGCCGATACGGCCCACCATGGCCGTATCCACATACTGCACCAGCGTCGTCAGCGCTTCCTCCACCATGACCGGCCAGCCCAGAACCAGCAGCTGCCGGAATGTCGATTCCCGATCCATGTCCCTCTTCACGCCGCAGTGCGGCGGCTTTCCTGAACTTTCATCATTCCGGGCACACTGCCCGACCCACGGAGGACTTCCATGTGGATTGAACTGGCTCCCCTGCAGGGGATTACGGACGCCGCCTTCCGGAGGCTCCATGCCGCCCGCTTTCCCGGCGTTAACTGCTATATGACGCCCTTTCTCTCCCCCACCGCCGGGGGCCTGACCCGCAAGGAAATTGCCGATGTACTGCCGGAAAACAACTCCGGCGTTGCCCTGGTCCCCCAGGTGCTCGCCGCCCGTGCGGACCACTTTCTGGAGGTGGCGCGGATGCTTTCAGATCTGGGGTATTCCGAGGTGAACCTCAACCTGGGATGTCCCTCAGGCACGGTCACCGCCAAGGGCAAGGGAGCCGGCATGCTCTCCTCCTGCAGCCGTCTGGAACTGTTCCTTGACGAAATCTTCGCCGCCTCTCCCCTTCGCATCTCCATCAAGACGCGGCTGGGATACACCGCCGTCGGTGAATTTGACCGTCTCATGGAGATTTACCGGAACTACCCTCTGCTGCGCCTCATCGTTCATGCCCGGACCCGGGCCCAGCAGTACAGCGGGCACCCCTTTCCGGAGGCCGTGCTGCCCCACCTTGATGGCAGCCCCTTCCCCGTTTTCTACAACGGGGATCTCTTTGACGCCCCTGCGTGCCGGCGCTTTTGTGCGTCCTTTCCCGGATTTGCAGGGATCATGGTGGGCCGCGGACTCATCGCCAATCCCGCCCTCGCCCGGGAGGTCAGGGGCGGGGCGCCGCTCTGCCTTGATGACCTGTCCGGCTTCCATCAGGAGCTGCTCGACGAAGTCCTCACCCGCTATGACCGGCATGCTGCCCTGGGGCGCATGCGGGAAATCGGCAAATACATGGCGTCCTGCTTTGCCTCTCCCCGCAAACCCCTCAAAGCCATCCGCAAAGCCCGGCTTCTGGAGGAGTACCTGGACGCCTTCCATTCGATGCTGGACACCTGCAGCCTGCGGGAGCACCCAGGCTTTGCGGAAACGTGACCTACCGCACAAACACCAGCAGTGCCCCCAGGGCGCAGACCAGTACGCCTGCAATCTTGACTGCGGGTTCCCGTTCGGGAACCCGCGCGACCTTTCCCGAGGCCAGCGTCATGCCAGCGCCCGCCAGAAGCAGCACCAGTCCGGGCAGCATACGGATGCTGATATTCATTCCCGTCTTTTTCTCCTTCCCAATCCCCTCAGCGATGGACCGTCCCGGGCCATCGCTTTTTGTCGTTCAGGGGCTGACCGGCGAGGCATACCGCTGCCCGTACAGCCGGTCATAGTGCAGCATCCACAGCCGTCCATTTTCTTCCTGCCAGGTTTCGGGTTCCTGGACCAGTGTGCCTTTACGGGCCACCAGTCCCGGCTGGAAAAACAGGTCCGGCTGGTCCGACAGGCTGTTCAGATAGGGATCCGCGCCGTATCCAAGCGCCTTCAGAATAATGGCCCCCAGACGGTAGGTGGCGATCTCCGTCCTGTCTTTTTCCGGCATTTCATAGCCGAAATTGCTCCATACCAGCAGCGGCGTGGTGTATTTGAAATACTGCTTTTCCAGGGAATCACCATACTCGATGCCGATACCTGATGGCGCATGGTCGCCGAAGAGCACCACCAGCACCGGCCTGTCTGAATCCCTGAAGGCATCAAAGAGAGCCGGAAGCTCCCTGTCCGTCACATGAATCAGATTGGCATAGATATTCATTTCCTGCGGGTTGGTCCCGCCTTCCGCCGATATCTGCTGCTCAACCTGCAGACTGGAAAACCCGCCGTGGTTCTGGTGTGTCACCACATAATAGAAATTCGGCGCGTTCCCCCGGTCCTGTTTCCAAAGTTCCAGGATTTCTCCAAAGAGCCAGTGATCCGAAGGAACACCTCCCTCGAATTCCACGGGAGCATGGGTCAGATCCTCCGTAAAGAGGCTCCTGTCGAACCCCAGCTTCTGATAGGCGGTCCGTCTGGAGTAAAACATCGGCGGTCCCGGGTGAATGGCGGTAGTCCGGTACCCGTAGCGCTCCAGCAGTGAGGGCAGGGAATCCATTCCCTGACGCATGCTGTTTTCAATCACGTATGCCGTACCTTCGATATCGATGGCCCGGTACCCTGTGAGAATTTCGTATTCCGTGTTTGCGGTTCCCCCGCCATACTGGCTCACCAGAAGATTGCCCTGCCATCCTTCCGCCTGGAGCCTCCGAAGGTTGGACAGCGGATCCTCCGATACCGTGATGTCCGGATCCCGGCAGATGTCATACAGGCTCTCACACATGAAAAAGAAGATATCGGGAGCTTCTTCCGCCTTCCGGGGGACAGGACCGGAGGAAAGCATCCGGTCCACCGTTTCCTTACTGTAGTCATCCGGTTCCCGGATCTTTCTGGGCAGTGTACAGGTGAATCCGCCAAAGAGTCCGTTTTTCTGATACAGCTCAATCTGGCTGAACGCGGCCGTATTGCTGTAGGCCTCCATTCCGGAGATCCCCAGCACGGCCATCAGTCCCGCTGCCAGGGCTGCCTGCGCAAGGCGCCAGCGCCACTTCTGTCTGGACAGGTGAATGCCGCACATCAGCAGGACAGTCAGCACCACCAGCGCTATCAGGAGCCAGGTAAAGCGATCCATGGGGAGCTGATACCTGATCCCCGCCGAGAATCCCTCAGAGATCTGATAAATGTCCGAAAACTTGAAGGGTTCCTCCCGAAGATAGATTTTGAATTTGTTGACGAGGGCAAAGACCGTCAGTACGCCCGCGGAGATTCCGCACGACAGACCCGCCCTCCTTGAAAGGGCCAGTACAAGCAGGGCCATAAGCAGCACAAAGAGCACCTGTCGCCCATAGAACATCCTGTAGCTTCCCGCCCAGAGGACCCCCTCATGAATGGATCCCCGCCAGATGCACTCTCCAAGCAGGGCCACCACCGCTGAAAAAAGAAGCAGCACTCCAAGGCCCGCCAGCATACGCGGAAGGGCCCCTGTTTTCCTCGTCTTCATCATTCGACTCCTATCAGCGCATCATTGCTGTATACCCTGATTCCCGGGAACGGTTCATGCACCAGGGTCACCACAATGGTTCCCGGCGTTTCAAACCAGTCCGCTCCAAAGTGCACCCGGGTCCATTCTCCAGGTACGATCTCCCCGGATGGCTCGCCGTTGAGCAGAAGCGTGGTTTTGGGGAATGTCTGCAGGACGCGGGAGATCAGTCCCACATCCACATCCCCCGAACCCAGGGGAATCATGGTCACAGGGGCCCCGGTCTGCGGGTCCACAATCCCGTACAGACTGTTCATGGGCTTATAGCGAAGGAATCTGGGAACGGCACACACCAGGATCAGCAGCAGCACAAGCAGTACCGCCCCCCTTGTCAGCAGTCCCCGGAAAGACAGATTGTCATCCGTCCAGACAGGTGTTTGTTTCTTCATGTTTCTCTTCCGTTTCTCTCTACCTGAAATCAGCGGGATTCAGGTCATCGGTATAGATCATGTCAAGACCCATGTCCAGCAGCCGGCGGGCCATCCGGGGATCATTGACGGTATGGGTTGCCACGTGGATTCCCGCTTCCTTCCAGGGAGCAATGACATCCAGATCTTTCTCGTCACAGGGAAAGGTAATAAATCCCAGTCCCGTTTCCCTGCACACGTCCAGGACGGAATCGATGTTCCAGATTGCCGTATAGTACAGGGTGTAGATGACGGAGGAAAATGGATAGAGCGCCATCAGGTCATGAAGCATCTCCACGCTGTACACCTGCGGCACGATGCGCTGCAGGATGGATGCATCCGCCTGCCCGGCAGCCTCAAGAATCCGCGTAAACTGAAGCAGGTATTCCTCCCGCTGCGCGTATTTGGTGTCAGTAATCACCACAATCTCCGGATACTCGCGCATCAGCGCGATCAAATCCCGGATATCCAGCCGTGTGTATTCCCCCGTTCCCCGCATGAATTCATCATAGGGACCGGCACCGTTGTGCGTCAGAACCAGGGCGCCTTCCGGAGTCAGGGCCATATCCACCTCAAAGATCCGGTATCCGAGATCATAGGAATGGTGAAACGCCTCCAGGGAGTTGGTATAGGCCCGTCCTTCAAGTCCGCCCATGGCATGCGCAATCAGGTGTTCCCCTCCCATCCAGTCATAACGAAACTGGTAATGCGGTACTTCTCTTCCCCTTTGGCGCATGGCGGCATTTCTCTGACTTAGCCGCGACAGCTGGTCCACCTGTCCCTCCAGCGCCCACAGATGGTCCTGTATCCCCGCGCGGAGCCTGTTCACCGCAAAGTTTCCCGCCGCCAGGATTGCGCCAAGTGCCAGCAGCGCCCCGCACGCGACAGCAATCCTCCTGAGACCCCTTCTCATTTCCTGCCCTCTCCTTCCGCATGCTTGTTTCCGATTATATCCAGAGCCATAACAGAATTCAAGACGTGCCGCTTTCTCTGCAAAACCGTGCCGGCTGGCGGAATTCCGGCAGCCGGCACGCTCGTTCAGTTGTCAAGTCTGCAGGTCATTTCCTCCACCTGCTCAACCAGGGATGCGACAGTTTTCACCGTTTCCCGGGCAGCACAGCCGTCCCGGATCTCCACGCCGGCCAGCCTGGCAAATTCCCCGGGAGTCACCCGTCCCCCGGCCGCCAGCGCCTGCATCCAGCGCCGCCGGGCCGGTTCCCCCTCCTCCTGGATGGCACGGGCCATCCGGGTGCCGATGGACAGGCCGGCGCTGTAGGTATAGGAGTACAGGCCCATATAATAGTGAGGCTGGCGCATCCAGGTCAGCTCCGCGCCGGGAAGGATCCGGACCTCGCCTCCCCAGAATGTCTCCAGGACCTCCCGCATCATACCGGACAGGTCACCGCCCGTCAGTGCCTCTCCAGCATCCACCCTGCGGTAAACCTTCCGCTGCCATACCGCCTCCAGCAGGTGGGTCACGCAATTGTGGTAGTAGGTGTCCCCGATCAGGCAGGACAGCACCCACCTGCGACGCCTGGGGTCCCGTGTCCTTT
This sequence comes from uncultured Eubacteriales bacterium, assembly GCA_902772995.1. Classification (GTDB taxonomy): domain Bacteria; phylum Bacillota; class Clostridia; order Christensenellales; family Aristaeellaceae; genus Ventricola. Next base: position 748 of record CACYCQ010000025.1, on the reverse strand, counting down.
GAAGCAGGCTCCCGGCCATCACCACCTCGTTCAGGGTGGACGGCGCTTCCAGGAGATATCTTGACGGTTCCGCATCAAACACCGGACATTCGCGGTGGATCAGTTCGAAGTGAAGGGCATGTCCCAGCTCATGGGCAAGAGTCAGGACATCGCTCATGCGGTTTTGCCAGGTCATGAGGATATAGGGATGGCATCCGTAGGGACTCTCACAGAATCCGCCGGTGTCCTTGCCCTCATTCTGGGCCACGTCGATCCAGCGCCCGGAAAAGGCGCGGCGGATCACCGTTTCCATCTCCTCTCCCAGCGGACGCAGCCCTTCGAGTAAAAGGGCTTCGGCTTCCCCGCTCTCCAGTTCCGGACCCGCGTCCGGATCAAGCGGCAGCTTCAGGTCCGCGAAGGTCATCTGGTCCAGATGGTGCACGCGCGCCAGGAGCCGGACATAGCGGCGCATGGGCACGGCAATCCCTTCAAAAAACGCATCCAGGTGGGCGTCATACGCTTCCCGGCTGACCCGTTGTTCCTCCAGAAGCATGTCGATGACGGAGTCATATCCCCTCAGTTCGGAAAGGATCTTCTCCTGCCGCACCTGGGCCAGATATGCAGCCGCCGTGGCATTCTCCACGCTGCGAAGTCGCCCTGAAAACGCCTCGAAAGCCGCCCTGCGCACACGGGAGTCCTTCTCATACTCATAGCGGTCCTCAAAGAGAGAGTACCCCAGAGGATATTCCCTGCCATCCACCTCAAAGGG
>CACYCQ010000024.1:0-3342 GCA_902772995.1 uncultured Eubacteriales bacterium | reverse complement strand
GGAGTCACCGGAGTCCGGCTGCAGACCGGCAGATCAAAGCAAGATTTCCCGGCGGAAACGAAGTATTTCCGTTGCTGAAAGCCTTTATGGATGAAGGCGTGGATACGATTATGGGCCCCCTGCAGCAGGAACGCGTCATGCAGGAAGCCGTCCGGGAGGCTCAGGACAGAACCGGACAAAAGATGATCCTCATCGATACGCCGATCATCAATGTGGATGATAACGAAGCCGCCCGCCGGGAAGCCCGGGCCACCATTCACCGCAGCAGGGAATGCGGCGCGACCTTCTGCCTCCTCCATCATTCCAGCGTCGAGCAGCTGGTCAACAAAAACCTGCATCAGATCCCCCGCCTGGAGGATTACACCGATATGATCCGCCAGGAGGGAATGATCCCCGGTCTCTCTGCCCATATGCCGGAACTGATCACCTATTCCGATGACAACGGCTATGATGTGGAAACCTATATCCAGATCTACAACTGTATGGGCTTTCTGATGCAGGTGGAGATTGAGACCGTCGCCTCCATCATTCATCATGCAAAAAAGCCCGTCATGACCATCAAGCCGATGGCCGCGGGCCGTGTCACGCCCTATGTCGGGCTGAATTTCTCCTGGAACACGATTCGTCCCTGCGATATGGTCACCGTGGGCTGCACTCATCCCAGCGAAGCCGAGGAGGACATCGAAATCTCCCTGGCCGCCCTGGAGCGCCGCTTCCCGGAAATCGGCAAGCGTGCCAGCCCGAATCAGAATCAGGACGCCTTCGGCGGCGACTGATCCGACAGGAAAAATGCCTGTCTTTCAACACATAGACTGGAATACCGGACGGTCCTCCTCATCGTATCGCACCGGCCGCAGGAAGCAGTGTCGGTTCGGGTCGCTGAGCGCGCTCCCCCTGAATCCGGGATAAGGTCTGGCATGGAAAACCAGCAGATCCTTTCCTTCCTCGTCCGTGGTGAAGGAATTATGCCCCGGACCGTAGAGACCGTTTTCCTCTTCTGTGATCATCACAGGGACGGGCGACTTGTGCCAGTCCGCTGCCCGAAGAGGATCTCCGCCTTCTTTCAGCGTCAGCAGGCCCATCGTGTAACGTTCATCCGTGGCGCTGGCGGAATACGTCAGATACAGCCTGTCCCCGTGAATCAGGCAGGAAGGCCCCTCATTCACCAGAAATCCCTGGCATTCCCATTCATACTCCGGTATGCTCAGACGCACGGCCGGAAGTTTCAGTTCCAGCGCATTCTTCATCATTATGCCGAGCCGGAAAATGAAGAGGATACCCTTCGGCAGCTGCAAAGCTGGATCGAAGACGGAATGACCGCGTTATTTGCCTTTTGCGATGTGGAGGCCTGGAGTCTCATCACGCTGATGGAAAACGCGGGCATCATGAAAACCGACGGCCCGGACATCGTTGGTTTCGACAATATTCTGCGGTATATCAATTTTCCAAAGCCGATCTGCACCATCGATCCGCAGCTGCAGGAGGAAGCCTGCACAGCGATCGATCTTCTGCGCAGGAGGATTCATGATCCGGCCCTGCCTCCTCAGCAGATCGTTCTGCCTGTTACGCTTGTATGCCGCGGCAGCTGCGGCTGAACTGAACAGGCGAAAAAAAGCGGCTCCGTCCGTTTGATGGACAGAGCCGCAATCTTTTTTTTCAGTGAAGAAGGATTTGCTTCACACGATACATCAGGAGCAGGTCGAACACGCCGTTCAGAATGTAGCAGATTCCCATGATGAGCAGCAGAGTGTCCTCGACCGAAGCCGGATGGAACGCGATAAAAATACCGCCGGCGATCATCAGCGCTGAGAAGATGAAAACCAGCGCCTTGGTCAGGCCATCGCCCTCCGACTCGCTCAGCACCGTCAGATTGCTCAGGCCGTTCAGGGCGATCGAAATCCCGGTGAAAATCGGGAACAGGTCCACCAGCGTCTTGCTGAAAACCCAGACCAGCACGCCGCCCAGGGCGATAATCCCGCCGATTCCCAGCTGCATCGAATCCTGCTTGGACGGTCCGAAGAAATACATCAGAATGCAGCCCGCACCGGCAACCATCAGCATGACGGCGGCAATTTTGACGGCCACGTCCATGGCCCCTCTCCGGGTAATGATCAGCGCGATCCCGAAAGCGATACTGATGATCGCGGGAACCAGCTTGGCCCGGTGCATTCTTGTAATCATGTCGTTCATTTTCCGTTTCCACTCCTTTTCTTTCTTTCGGATAAATCCCACAACTTGGGCATTATACCCAATCAGGGACAAATTTGCAACAGAAACCTTCAATTCTTCTTTTTTTTCTTTTCTTTGTTACTGTACACGGGCATCGCATGCTTGCAGCCCGTGCGGGTTTTCCGATCCGGGGTGCTGTGAGACACGTCGGTTCTTAGTGATGACGAGGCATAGCCGAAGTCAGAGCTTAGAACCGCTACGTGTTGAGCGCAGGCGAGAGCCGTGCCCGTGAGCGGAATAACAGCTACAGGGCTGCCTCTTGTATTATGCTAGCCTGAAAGCCGCAAACTGAAGATGACCCTGCCCGGCAAAGGTGAAGTACAGACTCTGGATTCCGTCGGGGATCGCAATCTCCCCCTCCGTATCGTGCCACACGTTGGCATACCCGATGGGAATGCTCCCCAATGCTTCCCCGTCCCAGGCGGTCCGGATCTCCATCCGTCCGGTGGCATATCCCTTCGTCCGGATCGTCACCTTCCGCACTCCCCGGCAGTCAAAGTACCGGAACCCCGCCGTGGCCGAATTCCGCATGTTGGCGATATATCCGATGCCCTTTCCGCCCTCCTGGATTTCCTGGGTGATCTTCGGGAACCGGTCGTCCATCCATCCGCTCCAGGGCACATAGGTCACCTCCGTGTCCGTGAACAGATGACAGGCGATATACGCCGGATACTCGCCCTTTCCCTCCAGGGGCCTCACACTTCCGCAGGAGGTCATCTCCGCCTGCCGGGCGGTTCCGTCCTCGTTGAAGGTCAGCTTCTCCAGGCATCCCTGCCGGGAATAGTTGGTGCCGTTGGTGTGCCGGTGGTAGAAGATATACCAGTCCTCCCCGATCTTTTCCATACTTCCGTGATTGTTGGCGGTGTAATACATCGGCCTGTCCGCGGGCTTGTAGCTGTCGATTCCCTTGTCGCAGCTGCTGATCAGCACGCCCTTGTACTCGAACCCTCCCGTGGGTTCCCGGCTCACGGCATAGCACAGCTCGTGAAACTGGATGGAAGAATAAATAAAGTAGTAGAGATCCCCCCGTTTCCGGATGGAAGGCGCCTCGAAAAACTCATGCCCCTCGAATCCCGTTCCTTTTCCGTACATCACCCCCGGCGCCACAAACCG
>CACYCQ010000023.1:0-2417 GCA_902772995.1 uncultured Eubacteriales bacterium | reverse complement strand
GGGGCATTTCATGAAGGACATCCCCATCGGCCTGCAGCTGAAGCCGGAGATGCCCCTTATCAGGCTCTTTGAGGAGATCGGCCGGCAGGTCAGCGAAGGAATCTCCCACGGGAGCGTTTCCTACTGGGAGGAAAAGGGATCCTATTATGGAAAGGACCTGCTCTGCTTCCTGTATCAGGGCGATCTGTACGAATACCATGAAGGGGCGGACATCGTCAGCAGCGTGGAAAATCTGCCCCGGCCCCGCGCAGCCGGGAACAACTCGCTGGATATCGAAATTCTGGAAGGCAGGGACGCCTTCGGCATCCAGCTGATCTATAACGCGGGAAAAAACGACCGCGGGAGCATGGAACGCTTCGCGCAAAGCATCTGCGACATTTGGGAGCGGATCATCCGGCTCAATCCGGGCACGGCGACGGTGGCCGACGTGCCGGGGTAATCCCGGGACAGTCAATCAGGAGGCGGGCCAAACGGGATGGACGGCGCGTTTTCCGGCGCTTTTCAGCCCCGGGCGGAGGGAGATCACCGGCCGGCCCCATACCTGATGACGGCTCTCTCCCTGGGATGCGCATTGACGCGGGCGGGGGCCTGGCGGGTTCTCCGCGCCGCGGCTCACCGGCTGACCGGAGGTGCTGAAAGCTGCGCCGGCGGCGGGAAGCTCAGGGACGGATTGACAATCCGGGTCGCCGCAGGCGCCGGATGACCGCACGTCCGGTCCCGGCCAGGCGACGCCGCGCATCCCCGGATGGCTGCGCGGGCCGCCTCCGGTTTGGAGTCCGGTGACGGATACCCCTCCTGCCGCCGGATCTCTGCCGGTTTAGCCGGCCTTCCGGTTCATGAATCCTTGAAGAAATCGATACGGGTCCCCCCGGGAAAGGAAAATGCCGGGGGGACCCGTTGTACAAAGCACCCTGCCATGAGCGCGGAAGACGCAAAGCGGGTCAGAAGGACTTCGCCCCGGGCCTGTCCCACCGGAGGGACCGAGGCATGGAAGCGCCTGCATCACATTTTTATGATAAAACATGATATGTCTGGCATCATGCAAGCGCAGGTGACACAGCCGTTCTGAACCGGTTCCCTGTACAAAGGGTGCAGCCCGGAGAGGCTTTTTTAAGCCGGTCAGGTTTTAACCGAAGATCAGCCAAGGAAAGTACGGACCGGCTGGTTTCGGCCGCTTTATGATGCCGGTGAACATGTGCATACGTGCAGACATCTGATCAGTGCTGCGATTTTGCCTGTTGATGTACCGAATAAAGCGAATTATTATAAGACATGGAAGGGGTGTGTGCGCAGTGAGCTATCTTGCAAAAACCGTGTCCAAGGGACATGAATACTACAAAGTGATGGAAAGCTATCGGGAAGGCGGAAAGGTCAAACACAGAGTGGTGTATAACATCGGCACTTTACAGAACCTGTATAACCTTCTTCCTGATAAGGTGACAGGAAAGGCTTCTGACTCTGATCAGCCGGCACAGGCCGGCAGTAAAAATGAAGTCCGGCTCAGCCCTGTGCGGTGCCGGATTCACGGTGCGCCTCTGATGATGTATTCCGTGGCCGAATGGCTTGGTATTCAGGGCATGATGAATGAGTTCTTTTCGCCTGTAACCGCCGATCATATCAGCCGTTCATTGAGCCTGCTGCTCTCGGCGGTCCACAGGGCCTGCGAGCCGGATGGCAAGCGGACATTTGCAGACTGGTTTGGAAACACCTCGCTGCCGGACAGGCTGAATGTGGATCCTTCCGTGTTTGCCTCACAGCATTTCCGGGAACAGATGGAGGAGATCACCCCTGATCAGATCAATGCCTTCGAAACCGCACTGTTCAGGAAAATCATGGCCCGGTTTCCTGATCTCAAGGATCAGATCAACCCCCTTTCCGCGGACTTTGCCAGCTGCTGCGCCTATATCAGCAATCAGAACCGCCAAAGTGTCCCTTCTCAGCCGGGACATGGAAAAGAAGGGCGGAGCGGACAGGGGGCATACTGTACTGCCGTGGTTATTTCCTCTCCGTTGGGCATTCCTGTTGCGACGATGGTCCGGGAAGGAAATGGCAACGACAAAACAGCTCTGAAGAATCTCTTCTCCGAGCTGAAGGAAAGGCTGTCTGATGTTGCTGATCTCACGAATATGACCTGTGTCTTTGATGGCGGCGGGGTTTCAGAAGAAGCGCTTGAAATGGTTCCCGGGAGCTTTATTGCCTGTGGAGCGATGAGCAGCTCGCCGGAATTATACGAAATCTCCCCTGACGCTTATGAGGAGATCGAACTGGAGGATGGCGATGCGACGGTAACCGCTTACCGGGGGACAGCAGAGCAATTCGGCAGGACCAGAACCGCCGTCATATTCCTCAGTGAACAATTGAAAAACGCGCAGGTAAAGGAGACGAACAGGCAGACGGAAAGGTTCATCGAACAGATT
>CACYCQ010000022.1:0-34667 GCA_902772995.1 uncultured Eubacteriales bacterium | reverse complement strand
ATAGGTCTCGAGCTCTTCTGCTGTGGGCTGGATGAACATGTTCTTGATGAAGTGTGCCTGCCAGGCCACTTCCATGATGAAACGGACCGCCATGCGGGTATCCTTGTTGGCGCCGCAGAAGGCATCGACCACATAGAGCTTCTTGTTGGAAAGCTCCTTCTGGGCGAGCTTCTTCACGGCCTCCCAGGTTTCCTGGGACGCGGGATGGTTGTCATTCTTGTAGCCGTCGGTGGTCCACCACACCGTATCCTTGGAATTCTCATCCATGACGATGAACTTGTCCTTGGGAGAACGGCCGGTGTAGATGCCGGTCATGACATTGACGGCATTCAGCTCGGTAAGCTGTCCTTTTTCGTAGCCCTCAAGGGAGGGATCCATCTCATCCTTGAAGAGCTGTTCATAGGAGGGATTGTAGACGATTTCCTTCGTACCGGTAATGCCGTACTTGGTAAGGTCAATAGAAGCCATAGTAATTACCCCTTTTCTATTATACGATATGGGAATTGCGCGAATCAGACGGAGTATAGCATAACGTCAAGTGGACGTCAATGACGTTAATAATTATGCGGCAATAAACTGTTGGTGAAACCTTTCCGTACCATTCCCTTTGCTTCAGGAGGTTCATCTGACCTGAGCCCCTGCCCCCTGGAAGACCGGATGCTTCAGGTCAGGGTGCGGTTGTCCCGGTGCACCGCGTCCTGCTGGGGATGCATCAGGCAGCAGGAGGATCCCGGATATTGCACTTCCTTCCATCCGGGGTATCCTCCCGCCACAGCCTGCCATCCATCCGTGGCGGCTCTTCGGGCAGGAGCGGAAGCAAAACTCACATTCCCGGCGGATCCTTCGTCTGCTCCGTCCGGCATCGTTCCCGGGATTCCCCCGGATTTCCGGAGAAAGTCACTTTTGCCAAACACCTTTGCATGACTCGCGCCTGCACCGGGATACCGGGAGCTGACATGTCAGCGTGATTTCACATGTACCCCGGGATGTCAGCTGGACCTGCCTGCTCTGTCCGCAGGAAACCTCCGAAAGACAGGCAGCGAAGCCGTACACTTCACTGCCTGAAGACAAACGGATGTTGTTTACTTGTAGGGAATATAGCCCTGTTTGCAGAGAAGCTCGGCAATCAGGACCGCACCGCCTGCCGCGCCCCGAAGGGTATTGTGCGCCAGGCCGACGAAACGCCAGTCAAAGAGGGAATCTGTGCGAAGCCGTCCGAGGGAGATACCCATGCCGTTTCCGAAATCCCGGTCCAGACGGGTCTGGGGGCGGGCCGGGTCGTCAAAATACTGCATGAAGGGATGGGGGGCACTGGGAAGGTTCAGGGTCTGGGGAAGGCCCTCAAAGGTCTGCCAGCGGTGAATAATCTCCTCCGCGGAGATCTTCCTGTCAAAGGAGACCCAGCAGCTGGAAAGGTGACCGTCGGAGACCGGTACACGGATGCAGTGGGCGCTGATCACGGGAAGCTCAGAGGGGACAATGGCATCGCCTTCAATGTGTCCCCAGATCTTGTGGGGCTCCTGTTCGCTCTTTTCCTCTTCGCCGCCGATGTAGGGGATCACATTGTCCAGCATCTCCGGCCAGGTCTCAAAGGTCTTTCCGGCGCCGGAGATGGCCTGATAGGTGGAGACCACCACGCGCCGGGGTTCAAGGTCCAGAAGCGCGGTCAGTGCGGGAACATAGGACTGGATGGAGCAGTTGGGTTTGACGGCGATAAAGCCGGTCCGGGTGCCCAGGCGCCTGCGCTGGGCAGCAATGATCTCAGTGTGCTGAGGATTGAGCTCCGGAATGACCATAGGAACATCCGGAGTGGCGCGGTTGGCGGAATTGTTGGAGACCACGGGCGTCTCACAACGGGCATAGGCCTCCTCCATCGCGCGGATTTCTTCCTTTTTCATATTGACCGCGCAGAATACAAAGTCCACATTTGAGGTGACAGCCTGAACATCGGATGCATCCAGTACCGTCATGGACGCGACAGCTTTCGGGATCGGGGTCGGGAAAAACCAGCGCGCACCGACAGCCTCTGCATAGGTTTTTCCTGCGCTGCGGCCGCTGGCGGCAAGGGCGGCAATTTCAAACCACGGATGATTCTCAAGCAGGGTAATAAAGCGCTGACCGACCATGCCGGTAGCTCCGACGATGGCGACTTTCCATTTTCTTTCCATATTGATGACAACTCCTTGTTGATGTTGAGTCGGGCAGAATTTTGCGGCATTATAGCATTGCAGACCTTCCCCGTCAATTGTTGACCCGCATGAAGCGGTGTGATACAATCCCTGAAAAATCTAGAGAAAGAAAAGACGGGATTATATGAAATACGAGTTTGAAGCGGAATCCTGTTTTGAGGATCTTGTTCGCTTTCGCAGGGATCTGCACCAGATTCCGGAGCTGGGGAATGAAGAGCGCAAAACCCATGCATATCTGTGGGAGCATCTGTCCGCACTGGAGCCGGATGACCTCCAGGTGTTTGCGGGCACAGGCATCCGGGCCGTCTTTCGCGGTGACGGCAGCGGACGGGTGATTGCCTTCCGCTCGGATATGGATGCACTTCCGGTGGAGGAACCGGAGGGATGCCCGTTTCGATCCACCCATCCGGGCAGGATGCATGCCTGCGGTCACGACGGACACATGGCCACACTGCTGGCTTTTGCAAAATGGATCAGCACGCGGCGCTCCGCCCTCAGGGATGATGTGGTGCTGATCTTTCAGCCGGCCGAGGAAACCACAGGCGGCGCGCAGCGGATGATTGACGAGGGAGTGCTGAAAAATCCGGATGTGCAGGCGATCTACGGCATGCACATGATGCCCTCTGTGCCTATCGGACACCTGGCTGTGCGGGAGGGCCCCATCATGGCCCTCACCTGTGAGATCGACATCCTCATCGACGGAAAGGCCAGTCACGGTGCCAGCCCGCACCTGGGCAGGGACGCCATCATGGCAATGGGCCACCTGCTGGTGCTGCTGCAGACCACTGTGGCCCGCTCGCTGGACCCCACTGTCCCTGCACTGCTGACCATCGGGCGCTGCGAGGCGGGTGTCCAGAGAAACATTCTGGCGGATCACGCTCACCTGAAAGGGATCATCCGCACTTTCTCCAACGAAGTCTTCGCCTGTCTGGAGGAGTGTATCCAGAATGATCTTCGCGGCATCGAAAAAGCCTTTGGCGTACAATGCGAATTGCGCAAGTATGTGTTTTACCCCTGCACGACCAATGACCCGGAAGAAACCCGGCGCGCTGTCGCGGTCATGGGGGAAAGATATCTCCCTGCCAACCCTCTGCTGATCGCCGAGGATTTTTCCTGCTACCAGCTGCAGGTACCGGGTGTCCTCATCTTTACCGGCTGCCGGGATGATGCGCATCAGGCATCCCTGCATGCAAGGGAATTCGGATTTGATGAACATGCGCTGATTCCGGCTCTTGCCTACTATGCCGGAATGGTTGGTTTCAGGGAGGATTCACATGGGACTGTTTGACCGTTATTATTATGGAAAGGCCGGCAAGCGGGACTATACAGAGATGGACCAGCCCAAAACCCGCGTGGGTCTGTTCTTCCGTGTTTTCAAGGACCATGTCTTTGACCTGATCAAGGTGAACCTGCTTCAGCTGATCTTCTGGCTGCCCTTCCTGCTGTGGACCTTTATCAACCTGGCCTCGCTGCAGAGCCTAGAAATCACGGCAGGTCAGGAAGCGGAAGCTTCAGAAATGGTCAGTGGCCTGATCATGATGTGGTTTCTGGGTCTGGTTCCCTGCATCCTCATCACCGGACCGTCCTCCGCAGGCTCGGCGTATATCATGCGCAGCTGGGCCAAGGATCAGCATGCCTTCCTGTTTTCTGATTTCAAGGATGCCTTCAAATCCAACTGGAAGAAGGGGCTTCTGACCTCAGCCATCACATCGGTGGTGCCGGTGCTGGCCTACACGGCGTTCCGCTTTTACAGCGGCATGTCCAAATCCAATCCGGTCCTGCTGGTGCCCCTGGTCTTTGTGGCCATGGCGGTGCTGGTCTTCTGCCTCATGATGCCCCTCATCTATCCCATGATCATCGGCTATGAGCTCAGCTACCGGAACATCCTCAAGAACGCCCTGCTCATGAGCGCCGCCTCCCTTCCGCAGATGGTGCTTTCCCGTCTGCTGACCGCCATTCCTGTGCTCATCTTTGCAGCGGGGTTCCTGATGGGAAACGGCATCATGATTCTGGCGGTGATTCTATACTACATGCTCTTCGGCTTTTCCCTGGCGCGGCTCATCTATGCATCCTTTGCCAATGCGGTCTTCGACCGCTTCCTCAATCCCAGAATCAAGGGCGCAGAGGTCAACGCGGGACTGCGTCCCGCAGCCGCAAAGGAGGAGGAACCGGACGAGGATCTCTCCGGGGATGAAGGAGACCTGTTCTGATGTACGAGAGCTTTGCAGAGGTATATGATTCCCTGATGGATGACGTGGACTATGATGCATGGGCGGACAGGTACGCGATGCTGCTACAGGATGCAGGCATCCGCTCGGGCAGGGTCTGCGAATGCGCCTGCGGAACAGGTAACCTGACGGTGCGCCTGGCGCAGCGGGGGTATCAGATGACCGGCGTGGACAGTTCCCCGTCCATGCTGCGCCTTGCGGAGCAGCGGTGCAGGCTCCAGGCGGTGCAGTGCAGCCTGGTCCGCCAGGACATGCGCCGGCTGCTTCTTCCCAGAAAAGTGGAGGCGGTGCTGTGCACCTGTGACGGGCTCAATTACCTGACGGACCAGAAAAGTGTCTTGGAATTTTTCTGCGCCGCCTCAGCTGCCCTTCGCCCTGGCGGGGCGCTGATCATGGATTTTTCCACCCGGGAAAAGCTTGAACAGGAGGGAGATGCCTTCTACGGGGAGGAACGTGACGGCCTGTGCTACCTGTGGCAGAACCGGATGAATCCGGACTCCCGCATCATCAGCATGGACATGACCTTCTTCGTTCGGGAAGAGGATGGACGATACCGGAGATTCCGCGAAGAACAGCGCCAGCGCGCACATGATATCCGGGAGATCCGTTCCTGGCTCGCGCAGTCAGGATTTGACTTGATTGAAGAAAAGGACGCCGCATGGTTTTCACAGGTACGCAGCGGAGATGATCGGCTGCACCTGAGTGCCAGGCTGAGCAGAAAGGACTGAACATATGGAGCATCCTTCCTCCCGTATGCTCCGCCTGACCCTTATGGGAGGCGGAGCGCGGGTTTTTCTGTGTGATGTGACCCGGATGGCCCGGCAGGCCAGGGAGATTCATCATGCCAGCAACACCGCCAGTGCCGCGCTGGGCCGGTTGATTGCGGGCGCGTCCATCATGGGCGCAAATCTGAAGAGCGATGGGGACCGCATCACGGTGACCCTGAGCGGCAACGGCCCGGGAAGTCCCCTGTGCGCGGTGGCCGGACCCAACGGACATGTGAAGGTCACATGCGAGAATCCGGAAACGGAACTTCCCCTGTCCGCGAAGGGAAAGCTGGACGTGGGCGGATTTGTGGGAAGGGAAGGAAATCTGAAGGTCATCCGTTCCTATGGATTCGGGGACCCCTACGTGGGGCAGGTGAAGCTGGTTTCCGGCGAGATTGCGGAAGACTTCGCCATGTATTATCTCGAATCCGAGCAGATCCCGTCCCTGTGCGCCCTGGGCACGCTGGTAGGTGAGGACGTGATCGCATCGGGCGGAATCCTGATCCAGGCGATGCCGGAGTGCCCGGACAGCCTGATCGATGCCCTGGAAATCCGCGCGGAACTCTTCGGAGCCATTTCCCAATTGCTCTCGGAAATGACCCTTGAGGAAATCGTAGAGCGCTGTTTTGCGGGCCTGGAACCGGAAATTCTGGAGGAACAGCCCCTGGAACTGCACTGCGACTGCAGCCTCGAGACCATCGAAAAGGCAATCCTGGCGATGGGCAAAGATGAAATTGAGGATATGATCCGCACGGAACACGGGTGCGAAGTGACCTGCCATTTCTGCCGCCGTGCCTACCGGCTGACGCAGGAGGATCTGGAACAACTTCTGGATGAAGCAAAGGGTGAGAATTCATGATCTGTATCAATTTTGATGCTGCATTTGAAAAGTTTCTGAAACAGTGGATGAAGGACAATGCCTCGCTCTATCACGGGAATATGGATCTGCTGGAGGAAATGGTTCCGGAGGTCTATGACATCTTTCTGAGAACACCCGCCCGTTTCCTGGGCGGGAGGAGCCCGAAAGAATACTTTGATTCCATGATGGATGCGCAGGCCCTGGTGGAGATGATTCCGGCCTACATCGAAAACCGGGTCCCGGTGCCGGGCCTGCTGCTTGACCGGATTGTCGAACTGGGCCCACCATCTGAGGAGGCTCTGCTCCGTCTCCTGCGCGATCCAGGTCAGAGCGAGGAGGCGCACATGCTTTCGGTGAACCTTCTGACAGAGCTGGAGAGCCGGGAACCGCTTGGCGAGTATGTGTCCTATATCGCGGAGCACCCGCGGGATGACCGGGGGGAGCTTTACGCAGAAGCACTGTGCAGCATGGGAGATGTGGTTGTGGGCCCCGTGCTCTCCGCCCTCGAAACATCCGGGGAAAACGGTCGGGATCTGTTCGCAGATGTGCTGTCCAACTTTGCCTATATCGGGGATGACAGGATTTTTGACCTGTTGCAGGAACGCTTTGACCACTGCCGCGATCAGCGGGCGCTGTACGCATCCTACCTGAGCAGGTATGGGGATGACAGGGCGCTTCCCTTACTGGTCCGTGCGGCGCAGGAGCCCGATGTCGGTTACCTTGACTATGTGGAAATCGTCAATGCGATCGAGGCCCTCGGGGGTGAGCGCCCGCCGGAAAGGGAGTTTTCGGGAGATCCCGCTTATGAGGCGCTGGGAAGACTTCGCGAAGGGAACGATGTCCTGTGATTTGTCCCAAGTGCGGACGCGTGTTTGAATCCAGCCTGCAGGCCTGCCCGTCCTGCGGCGAAAAGGCGCCGCTTTCCCGAAAGCGATCCCGGAAGTCGGATCCTCTCAGAGAAATCCGCCAACCCCGGATCGCCAGCCAGGTCCGGCCCAACGGCGAACGCAGGAACGAGCAGACGGAACTGGATCGGATCAGGGAGCGCAAAGGCTTCTCCGGAGCCGACGCAAGTCGGCAAGAGAAGAACCCCTGGCCGATGAGGGAGGAAAACATCTCCGGCAGACGCGTCCGGATGCCGGAAAAGCGCTATACCAAGAAAGTGGATGCGGCCCCTGCCATCAAGGACCCGCCGATCTATAAAAAATCCCACAAGCGCCTCAAGCAGGTGCTGGCGGTAATCTTCGTGCTGCTGGCTGTCGTGATTTCCACCGGTGTCTACATGCTCTTTGGAACCGAGGACGGGCAGCAGCTCATGGCGGAGTGGAGGTGGGACATCGCCGACACAGGCGCCTATATCACCCTGGGCAAGAAGCTGCTGGATCAGGGATTCTTTTCCAAATCCATTGAGGTGCTGGATGTGGTCACCCAGCGCAATCCCAGGAATGTGGATGCCCTGAGCTACAAGGCGCAGGCCTATACCGAACTGAAGGAGTATGACAAGGCGATTGAAATCTATGAATCCCTGATTCATGACATCGCCCCGACCCAGCCCGGCGCCTACCGGAACCTGATCCGGATTTATCAGATCCTGGGATACAACGCTGAATCCCTTCAGCTGATGAAAGCAGGCATGGAGAATACCCTGGAGGTGCAAGAATTTGACATCATGCTGCGCACCTATACGCCCAGCCCGCCCAAATTCAGCCTTACAGAGGGCCGCTACAATGAACAGATTGACGTGACCATCCTGATCCCGGAGGGAGAAACGGTCTACTATACCACTGACGGCTCGGATCCGTCGGAAACAGGCAGCGTATACAAGGAAGGAACCATCATTCACGTCGATGAGGGAAAACTGACCATCAAGGCCATCGGCTTTACGGACAATGGCATGCCCAGTGAACAGGTCACTGCAAACTATACGGTGATCATTCCAACCCCGGCTGCTCCCAAATCCAACTATGCCTCCGGAAAATACAAAAAAGCGCCCAAGGTCACGCTCCGGCCCGGAAGTGAGGACAAGAAGGAAAATGCCCGGATTGTTGCCATTTACTATACCCTTGACGGCCGGCAGGCAACGACAGACTCGACCCTGTATACAGGCCCTATCCAGCTGCCCACCGGATCCTCGACACTTCGAGCCATCTCCGTAGCGGACAACGGAAAGGTCAGCTATGAGATGAAGGTCACTTACCAGGTGGAAGGAAACCTGAAGCGGATGTTCAACCCTGCCAATGACAGCTTCAAAAACCTCTCCCTGTTCAAGACATCTTATGAAACCTTTGTCAAGAACTACGGACAGCCTTCGGACTACGTTGAACTACCTGAAGATAAGTGGTACGACAAGGGAGTCCGGTCCTACGAGGCTGTCTACGGGTGGGGATATGCACGCTTTTGCGAGAAAGGGAAAAACGGCAGTGCCGTACTGTACCTTCTGGATACCGCAAACGACAGGATGAGTGGTCCCCGGGGCACGAAGGTCGGCATGCGTGCATCTTCCGTTATCGAGAAATTCATGGATCTGGGACATCCTGCACTGGATGACAACGGCAGTCGCCTGTTGTACAACCAGGATTCGGCAGGCAAGAAGTTCGGCGTATACCGGAAGGATGATGACGGGAACTATGCCATTCATTACTACTGTCCCGCGGACACCAAGGAAACCATCTTTATCGAGCTCGCCTATTTCCTGAATGAGGACAACGGCACCGTCACCCATATCCTCTGGGAAAGATATGTGGCACAGTAAGCGCAGACCTGCCTGCGGTGACACTGCGTGCGGATTCCCCGGAATAAAGCATCAACGGGGGATACTCCCTCGAAGGGTTTTCAAAAAGCTGCACCAGGGGGAGCCGGATGAAAGAACCAAATTGTTCGAAAAATGGAAAAGCAGATTTCAGAAATTCGAATGCCAACCCGTGCACGGATATCTATAATGAGCATGGTGGTTTGACGTGCACCCAAGTGAGTTTTCTTCCTTCTTCCAAACGGGCCTGACCTGGATGATGACATGGCAGCATGGATACAGGGCCACCCGCAAAGAGGAAAAGGAGGGGGAAAGGGACTGCAGTGGCTTTGGGGCATCTGCAATCCTGCCGGATTGACTGCGCTTGAACGAATCCACCAGCATTTCTTCCAGAAAGGCGTGATTGCTGAATGAGCAAAATCATAGAAGGCATGAATCTGCCCGACCCAGATGAAATCGAATTCTTTGATGGAGAAGACGTGGTGACCAAGGAGGGGATTCGGATTCCAAGAGAACTGTATCTTTTTGGGCTGGAAGCTAGAAACGGTTACCGCATAGTGTACCTGGAGGATGAGGACAGGGAGATTCCCCGGGAGGTCTGACCTGCGGTGCTCTTTTCCTCAGGAACAATTTGAAAACACGTTGAAGACGGAAAGTTTTCCGTCTTCCTTTTTTATGTGTTTTTGCCGCACCTCCTGTGCCGGCAAGCTGGATCGATTGACTCATGCACCGCAGGACCTTCGTCCTTCCTGATACAAAAAAATAGGCCTGCCCGAAGGCAGGCCGGAAGAAGAGAAGAAGGGGAAACAAAGGTGTCTTTGTCGGTTATCTCTCACCGACGCGTAAAGCATATCATCGAAATGTGACACAAATGTGAACTCCCGGGGTAGAATATGTCATCTGCAAATATTTCATATGTTATTTTATCTGATGATCCCGAGATTCATGCTGCCCTTCAGTCTCTGTCAGTGTCTGCTGCTCTGTTCGGGAAGAGATACGTGATTTTCGCGAAAGATCCGGTTTTCTTCGGGCGATGAAAGCGGACGGTTCGTCGAAATCCCGAATGTCTGCATAATATTGCTGTCTTTCCCTGTTTCGGCGGACTCAGGAGCAGCTGAAACCCATGCCTGTGGCAAACTGGGTCTGCAGCGGGCCGGAACCTGAGAAACCTGGCCCTCGTCTGCTCCGGAAGCGGAGAATTAGGGGAGCAGGACGGTGAAAGGATGTCAGGTCTGGAAATCATCTCGGAAATTTGTATCCCAGATTTGCAAAAAAAGGATAGGACAGGTATAATCGTCAGGATATTGTCAGTCGATTGCGGCTTTTGATGAAAAGAGGGGTTGGAAACACATCATGGCAAAAGATTACAACGCGGGTTCGCTGAAGGTTCTGGAAGGGCTGGACGCTGTGCGTATGCGCCCTGGCATGTACATCGGCTCCACGGGAACCAGGGGACTGCATCACCTGCTGTGGGAACTGGTGGACAATGCCATCGACGAGGTGGCCAACGGATATGCGCACAAGGTCTGTGTGACGCTCAAGAAAGACGGAAGTGCCTGTGTGGAAGACGACGGGCGCGGCGTGCCGGTGGACATCCATCCGCAACTGGGAATTACCGGTGTGGAGGTCATCTACACCAAACTCCATGCCGGCGGAAAATTTGACCATCAGAATTACGCCTATACCGGCGGACTCCATGGCGTGGGTGCGTCTGTGGTTAATGCGCTCTCCCGGTGGCTGGTGGTGGAAAGCTTCACCAGCGGCGGCCATTTCCGCATGCGCTTCGAATCTGTGTATGACGAGAAGGAGAATAAAATCATCTCCGGAAGGCCTGCGGGCCCCCTGGAACGCCTGAGCGCGTCCCGGGCGCACGGGACCCGGGTCACCTTTCTTCCGGACGACCGGGTGTTTGAAGATACACAATGGAACGCCGAAACCGTCCGCAGGCGTCTTCGGGAACTGGCCTATCTCAACAGCGGCCTGACCATCGAGTTTACGGATGAGCGGGAACAGGACCCGGAGAAGAAGCAAACCGTCTTTCACTATGAGGGCGGCATTTCTGATTATGTGGCCTACATCAACCAGCAGAAGACGCCGCTCTACAGCAACGTGATCTGTCTGGAAGGAATGCAGGACAACATCAAGATTCTCATCGCCCTGCAGCATACCGAGGACTATACGGAAAGCATCTTTTCCTATGTGAACAACATCCCCACCGCAGAGGGCGGCACTCATGAGATGGGATTCAAGGCGGGCATTACCCGCGCCATGAACGACTATGCCCGCAGGACGGGTGTCCTCAAGGAAAAGGATGCCAACCTCAATGGAGAGGATTTCCGTGAGGGACTGACGGCGGTACTGACCATATTTGTCCAGAACCCCCAGTTTGAGGGGCAGACCAAGGGCAAACTGGGCAACACCGAGGTCCGGCCTGCGGTGGAAACTTTCACCTATACCCGGATGACGGAGTACCTGGAAAACCTGAAAAACGGGGAAGTGGCCACCTCCATGCTGGACAAGGCTGTCAAGGCCAGCAAGGTCCGGGAAGCCGCCCGCAAGGCCAAGGACATCGCCCGGGCAAAAAACCAGCTTGAAGCCGCCCCCCTGGTGGGAAAGCTGTCCAGCTGCACCGGCAGGCACCCGGAAGACAACGAGATGTTCATCGTGGAGGGAGACTCCGCAGGCGGAAGCGCCAAGCAGGGCCGGGACCGTCGCTTCCAGGCGATCCTTCCCATCCGCGGCAAGCCGTTGAATGTGGAAAAGAAACGCATCGAGCAGGTGCTGGCCAATGAGGAATTCCGCTCGATCATCACCGCGCTGGGAACAGGCATCGGCGAAGATTTCGACATCCGTGCCCTCAAGTACTGGAAGGTCATCATCCTCTCGGACGCAGACCAGGATGGCGCCCATATCCGCGCAATCCTGCTGACTTTTTTCTACCGCTACATGCGCCAGCTGGTAACGGAGGGCCATGTCTACATCGGCATGCCGCCCCTGTACCGGGTGGCCAAGGGCGACAAGGTGGTCTACTGCTATGACGATAAGGAACTCAACCGGACCACGAAGGAAATCGGAAAGGGATACACCATTCAGCGCTACAAGGGGCTGGGCGAAATGGACCCTCCGCAGCTGTGGGAAACAACGATGAACCCGGCTAACCGGCAGCTCATGCAGGTGACCCTGGAGGACGTGGCTGAAGCGGAGCGACTGGTCACGCTGCTTATGGGGGACAAGGTGGAGCCTCGCCGGGAGTACATTTCCCGCCATGCGGATTTCAACAAGGTGGACACGTTCCTGGAGAGGGAGGGAAACAAGTAAGTCATGCCAAGGAAGAAATCGGGCGGCAATCAGACGGAACCTGCCGCACCCAAGCATGAAATCCTGCAAAAGCCCATGGATGAGGTCATGCACCTGTCCATGATTCCGTATGCCGAGCACGTGATTCTGGAACGGGCTCTGCCCCGGGTGGAGGACGGGCTCAAGCCTGTTCAGCGCAGGATCCTCTTTACGCTCCATGAACTGGGCGTCACACCGGACAAACCACACAAGAAATGCGCCCGTATCGTGGGTGACTGTCTGGGTAAATACCATCCCCACGGGGACAGCTCCGTCTATGATGCCATGGTCCGCATGGCGCAGCCCTACAGCCTTCGGGAACTGCTGGTGGACGGGCATGGCAATTTCGGCTCCATTGACGGCGACAGTGCCGCCGCCATGAGGTATACGGAAGCCAGAATGGCGCCGCTGGCCCTGGAAATGCTGCGCGACCTGGACAAGGACACGGTCTCTTTCAGCTTCAATTTTGACGATACCCTGAAGGAACCGGACGTCCTGCCCAGCAGGTTTCCCAATCTTCTGGTCAACGGCGCCTCCGGCATCGCCGTAGGTCTTGCCACCAACATTCCCACTCACAACCTGCGGGAGGCCATCGACGCGACGCTGCTGGTGATGGACAACCCGGAAGTCTCCACCCGGGAGATCATGAAGGTGATGCCCGCCCCGGATTTTCCCACGGGCGGATGCATCATCAATAATGACGAAATCTACAATGCCTATGAGACCGGACGGGGCAAACTGACCGTCCGGTCCAAGGTCCATATCGAAGAGGGCAGCGCCGGCAGGAAGCTCATTGTCATCACGGAGGTGCCCTACCAGGTGCCCAAGGCGCAGATGCTAGAGCGGATCCTTCGGCTCAGCGAGGAGAAGAAGCCGCAGCTTGGCGGGATCTATGACATCCGTGACGAGTCGGACCGGGAGGGACTGCGCGCAGTCATCGAGGTACGCAAGGATGCGGACGTGGAGCAGATTCTCTCCGCCCTCTACAAGTATTCCGACATGCAGGTCACCTTCGGCGTGAACCTGGTGGCCATCGCGGAAGGACGCCCCATGCAGATGGGTGTGCGCACCGTGCTCCTGCACTATATCCACCACCAGGAGAACGTGGTGCGCAGGCGCACCCAGTATGATCTGGCCCAGGCCAAGGCCCGGGAACATATCCTCGAGGGCCTGATGGTGGCGGTGGATCACCTGGATGAGGTCATTGCCCTCATCCGCGCCGCCAAGACGCCCAAGCAGGCCAAGGAACAGCTCATGAGCCGCTATATTCTGGATGACATCCAGGCACAGGCCATCCTGGACCTGAGGCTGCAGCGCCTTACCGGCCTGGAGCTGGACGTGCTGCGCCGCGAATATGAGGAGATTCTGAGGACCATCCGCCGCCTGGAGGGGATTCTGAAGAGCGAAAAGAAGCTGAAGGACGTCATCCGCACCGAGCTTAGGGAAATCCGTGAAAAGTTTGGAGACGACCGCAGGACGGTCCTGATTGAGGATGACAGTGACCGGCTGCCCAGCCCCGACCTTGCTCCCGCGGCTGAGGAAACGGTCATCCTGCGCCTGCGGGATGGTCAGATCCGCAGGGTAAGTCCCAAGACGGCGGAGCGGATCGCGGCATCTGCTGAAACCGCCCAGGAGGTGGCGGAATCCCTGCCGTCCATGAGCGATGAAACCCTGTACTTCTTTACCAATCTGGGCAACTGCTACAGCCTGGATGTAGCCAAGCTGCCTGAGAGCATCCGTGTCAAGGACCGGGGAAACCAGCTGACGAGTCTGTTCAACGCCCTGGAGGAAGGGGAGCACTCTGTCTTCTTCCTCTCCGCCCGGTCCGATCCCGCCCAGCAGCTGGGTGACCTGATCTTTGTCACCGCCCGGGGCCAGGTCAAGCGCACGCCGCTGTCCGAATACCTGATCCGCCGCACGAAGTTCTCGGCCATCAAGCTCCGGGACCAGGACGAGGTGACAGGAATCCTCCGCATTCCCGCTGAGGATGCGGGAGATCTGCTGCTGGTTTCCGGCCGCGGAATGGCCATCCGCTTCCGGCTGACGGATGTGCCGGGCATGGGACGCACCACCGCCGGCGTCAGAGGCATGACCCTGGAGGAGAGCGACCGCATCCGCTGGTTTATGAAGCCCTTTGTGGGTTCCACGCTGTTCCTGGTAAGCGACAGGGGCTTTGGAAAGCGCCTGCTGTGCGACGACATCGATCCCCAGGGACGCGGCGGCAAGGGGCAGAAGCTCATGCCCATGACCCGCTCCGGAGAAACGGGACGCACACTCTCCGTGTGTGTGTCCTGCATGGAAGACACCATGGTCCGGGTCCTCAGGCGCCACAGCGGGGCCACCGACGTGAGCGTCGCCACCCTTCCGGTGGAAAACCGCTCCGCCAAGCCGCGGCTTATCGTCAGCGTGCTCATGGACGATGATGTGACAGGAGGAAACGAGATTTGAATCTGAACGAGCTCAATCCCAAACAGTATCAGGCTGCCACCACGCTTGAAGGCCCGGTGCTCGTGCTGGCCGGCGCCGGTTCAGGCAAGACAAAAATGCTGACCTACCGGGTGGCCAACCTGATCGATCACGGGGTGCCCCCTTACCATATCATGGCCATCACCTTCACAAACAAGGCCAGCCAGGAGATGAAGGAACGCATCCGGAGCCTGGTGGGAGATCAGGCAGAGGACGTGTGGATCGGGACTTTCCACTCCACCTGCGTGCGCATCCTTCGCCGGGACGTGGAGAAGATCGGCTATGCCCGGGGCTTTTCCATTTATGATGACGAAGATCAGAAAACCGCACTCAAGCAGGTCTACAAACAGCTCAACCTGGATCCGGAGTTCTTTCCGTTCCGGGAAGTTCAGAGCATTATCTCCAGGGCAAAGGAGCGCCTTCTGTCTCCCGATGAGTGGTTTGAACAGAGTGAGCGCAGCTTCCGCGATCAGAAGATTGAAGAGATCTATGCATCCTACGAGGCGCACCTCAAAAAAAACAACGCCATGGATTTCAATGACCTCATCGTCAATGCGCTTGAACTGCTGGTGGACAACCCGCCGGTGCTCGAATACTACCGCAACCGCTTCCGGTACATCCATGTGGATGAGTACCAGGACACGGACCATGCCCAGTACAGACTGGTCCGTCTGCTTACCGGGGAACAGGAAAACCTGTGCGTGGTCGGTGATGATGACCAGTCGATTTACGGCTGGCGTGGCGCGGACATCGGCAATATCCTGAACTTTGAAAGAGACTATCCAAATGCCGCGGTGATCAAGCTGGAGCAGAACTACCGCTCCAGCGCCAACATTCTGGAGGCGGCCAACAAGGTGATCGCCCAGAACACGAACCGCAGGGAAAAATCACTGTGGACCGAACAGGAGCCGGGGGAAAAGATCCGGTTCTACAGGGCAGCCAACGCCTGGGAGGAATGCCGCTTTGTCTGCGAATCCATCCGCAGCATGCGCAAAACAGGCATCGCCGCCCATGACATTGCGGTCCTGTACCGCACCAACTTCCTGTCCCGCTCCCTGGAGACTGAACTGATCTCCGCCGGAATTCCATACCGGATGTACGGCGGGCAGCGCTTCTATGAGCGCAAGGAAATCAAGGACATCCTGGCCTACCTGCATGTCCTGCTCAATCCGCTGGATGACATTTCCCTGCAGCGCATCATCAATGTTCCCAAGCGCAGCATCGGAGAGGCCAGTATCGCCGCGCTTGTTGACCATGCCCGTGAAAAGGAAATCTCCCTCCTTGCCGCCTGCCAGGATGCGGAGGAGGTGCTCTCCAAACGCGCCGCCACGGCGGTCGGGCGTTTTACGGACCTGATGGGCACTCTGGCTTCGGCCATCGCGCAGCAGGACCCCGTGGATGCCCTGGAAACCGTTATTTCGGGAGCGCTCATCCGGGAGCAGTACCTGAATTCACAGCAGGACCGGGAAGAGAATGAATCCCGGCTGCGCAACATCGACGAGCTGAAAAACGCCCTTCAGGAATACATGAGCGGCAACCCGGAGGGGACCCTGCAGGAGTTCCTTGAGCAGGCCAGCCTCATGTCCTCCTTTGACAATGTGGGGGACACGGAGGGTGCAGTGACCCTGATGACCCTGCACGGGGCCAAGGGACTTGAGTTTGACAATGTGTTCATTATCGGCCTTGAGGACGGGACCTTCCCGGGAGAGCGCTCCGTGGAGGATCCCGAGCGGCTGGAGGAGGAGCGCCGGCTCATGTATGTGGGCATTACCCGCGCCAGAAAACGCCTGATTCTTTCCTATGCGGTTTCCCGGCAGGTATACGGTATGACCCGGTCGTTCAAGCCGTCCATGTTCCTCTCTGCCATCCCCAGAGCGTTGCTGGATGACGGCCTTCATCCGGCTCCCCAGGCGCGCACCTCATCCGGAGCCTTCGCCACACCCGCGCAAAGGCCCCGGACGGTACTGGGCGGTCGTCCCGCAGGCTCCCTCGGTGCGGGAAGAAAGGAACGGCTCGGGAATCTGACCATTCCCGGCGTCCAGCGCGGCTTCGGCGCCCCGGTTGTCGTTTCCTCACAGGCGGCACAGGCCCCTGTCTCCTGGAAGAAGGGTGACCGGCTTCGGCACAAGATTTTCGGCACTGGTACCGTGCTGGAGGTGGAAGGGACCGGCGCAGATACCCGCCTCAGCGTGGCCTTTGACAGGGGCGGCGTCCGCCTCCTGATTGCGGCCAAGGCCCCCCTGCTTCCCCTTACGGAGTAAACGTTCTCCACACATTTTCTTTTGACGGTTCACGTGCTATAATCCCTCAGGTGGATGAGGAGGAGGATCGAAGTGAAAAGTATGACCGGTTACGGCCGCAGCCTTCTAGAGGAGGACGGCCGGAGCATCACGGTGGAGGTCCGCTCGGTGAACCACCGTTTCCTGGATCTTGCCCTGCGCCTTCCCCGGGACATGGGATTCCTCGAGGAGCCCGCAAGGAGGATAACGGGAGAGTGCCTCTCCCGCGGACATGTTGACCTGCAGGTCAGCTATGACAACCACCGGATGGACGCCAGAAAGGTGACAGCGGACCTTTCTCTGGCTGCCGCCTACCAGAAGGCCCTGAATGAGCTGCGCGCTTCCCTTCACCGGGAGGATGTCACCACCCTCTATGACATGGCCGTGCTGCCGGGCGTCATGACCGTGACCCAGACAGACGAGGACCAGGCGGCTGTGACGGCGCTCTTTGAGCGCGCGCTGGAAGATGCCCTTTCCCGTCTGGTCACCATGCGAAGCGAGGAAGGATGCCGGCTGAAGGAGGACCTCCTCTCCAAGGTGTCTGATCTTGAGGCCATCCAGCGGCAGCTGCTTGACCTGGCACCCCGGGTGGTCAGCGAGTACCGGGACAAACTGTCCTCAAGGATTTCATCTCTGCTGTCCGGAGACATGGATGAGGTCCGCTTCAACATGGAGGTGGCGCTCTTTGCCGACCGCTCCGCCATCGATGAGGAGCTGGTCCGTCTGGCCAGCCACCTGGAGGCGGTGAGGCAGGCCTGTGAATCCACGCAGAGCGTGGGACGCAAACTGGATTTCCTGGTTCAGGAGATGAACCGCGAAGCCAATACCATCGCTTCCAAATCCACGGACCTTCGGGTGAGCGCGCTGGCGGTGGAGGCCAAGACCATCATCGAAAAGCTTCGTGAACAGGTCCAGAATGTGGAATAGCATCCGGAGGGGCGCATGGAGTACCAACTGATCAATATAGGATATGGGAATTTTGTCTCCTGCGGGCGGATGATCGCCATTGTCGGTCCCGAATCCGCCCCGGTCAAGCGCATGATCCAGGAAGCCAAGGAGGAACGGCGGCTCATCGATGCCACCTGTGGGCGCAGAACCCGCGCGGTGCTCATCGCCGACAGCGATCACGTAATTCTGTCGGCCATACAGCCGGAGACCCTCTCCAGACGCTTTGAACAGCCTGACGGACAGGAGGATACGGATCCGGAGGAAGAAGAGTCATGAAAAAAGGAACACTGTTTGTTTTTACCGGGCCGTCCGGCGTGGGCAAAGGAACCCTCAAGCAGCTTCTCCTGGAGGAGTTTTCCGACCGGATCGCCTACTCGGTGTCCGCCACCACCCGAAATCCCCGTCCGGGAGAAAAGGACGGCGTGGATTACTGGTTTATCTCCCGGGAGGAATTCCTCTCGCGCATCCAACAGGGCGAATTCCTCGAGTATGCGCAGTTTGCCGGCAATTACTACGGAACTCCCGCCTTTGCCGTGCAGCAGCAGCTGGAGCAGGGGCATGACGTCCTGCTGGAAATCGAAGTACAGGGGGCAGCCCAGATCCGCAGCAGGGTGCCAGAGGCGGTGTTCATCTTCGTCCTCCCGCCCAGCCTGGAGGAACTGGAAAAGCGGCTTACCCTGCGCAACACGGAATCCCCGGAGGTGGTCAGGCGGCGCCTGGCGGTCGCGGCGGACGAAATTGCACAGGCATCCCTGTTCACCTACAACATCGTCAACGATACACTGGAGTCCGCCTATGCACAGCTTCGCAGTGTGTATCTGGAGCATTCCGGAGCCTGCACGGCGGAAGAAACATAAAGGAGGTCATCTTATGTCACTGACAGATCCGTCCATTTTGAGTCTTCTTGAAAAAGTCGACTGCCGCTACACCCTCGCCATGGAAGTGAGCAAGCGCGCCCGCCAGCTGGTGGACGGGGCCGATGCCATGGTCGATACAAAGGACCGGGAAATCATGCCGGTAGCCATCGCGGTGGACGAGGTGGACAAGGGATTTATCACCTACACCCGGTCCCCTGAAATCGATGTCCGGTAAGTCAGGCAGCCCCGGCGTGGTCCTGGGCGTCACAGGCGGCATCGCCTGTTACAAGGCCTGTGAACTCGTCCGGCTGCTGCAGAAGGCCGGCTGTGATGTCTGGGTGGTCATGACAGAAAACGCCACCAGGTTCGTGTCGCCCCTGACATTTGAAACCCTGACGGGACATCCGGTGGCCACGGATACTTTTGTGCATGCCGGCTCGTGGGAGGTGGAGCACATCGCCCTGGCCAAACGGGCGCAGGTGTTTGTCGTGGCGCCTGCCACGGCCAATATTCTGGCCAAGATGGCCTGCGGCATCGCCGACGACATGCTCTCCACCACCCTTCTTGCCACCCGCGCCCCGGTGGTGGTGGCGCCCGCCATGAACACACAGATGTATGACGCCTCCGCCACACAGGATAACCTTCGGACACTCCGCAGCCGGGGTGTGCACATCGTCGAGCCTGCCGTGGGGCACCTGGCCTGCGGCGACAGCGGCAGGGGGAAACTGGCAGATGTCGCGGAGATCTCCACATGCGTGCTCTCGCTGCTGTCCCCCGTCCGGGACATGGAAGGCCTGCGCGTGGTGGTGACCGCCGGACCGACCCGGGAGCCCCTGGATCCTGTCCGGTACCTGACCAACCGTTCCAGCGGAAAAATGGGCTACGCACTGGCCCGCGACGCCGCGCAGCGGGGAGCGGACGTGCTGCTGCTTTCCGGTCCCGTCTCCCTGACACCGCCGGATAATGTCCGCCTTGCCCGGTTTGAGACCACGCGGCAGATGCAGGAGCTGGTGCTCGGCGCCGCGCCCGGATGCGACATTCTGATCCAGGCGGCGGCTCCCGCGGACTACCGGCCCGCACAGGTCGCCCCCCAGAAGATCAAGAAACAGCAGGGCGAGGACATGGTTCTGCACCTGGTGGAAAACCCCGATGTGGCTCGGGCGGCAGGGGAGACCAAGCGCCCCGGACAGGTGTTTGTCGGGTTTGCCGCCGAAACCGAGCAGGTGGAGGAAAATGCCGTTTCCAAGCTGGAGCGCAAACACCTTGACCTGATTGTCGCCAATGATGTGACCCAGCCGGGAGCCGGGTTTGACGTAGAGACCAACATTGTGACCCTGATCACCCGCGGGGGACTTCGCAGTCTGCCCCTGATGAGCAAGGCGGAGGTTGCCCGGGAGATCTTAAACGAAGTGCTGCGCCTTCGTCAGGCGCACTGAAGACAAATCATGGCCTCTGACGCGGCCGGAAAGGAGGAGAACATGCTGCGACGCGGAGTCTCTCCGCTGTGCCCTCTGATCCTTTTATTCCTTGTGCTCCTCCTGACGGGCGGAGGACGCCTGATCGGCGGGAAAGCGCCGGTCCCCGAACAGGAAGCGAAAACCGGCTCACCTAGCGGCATTGGCGTGCGCATGCAGATGGCCGAGCCGGTCAGGCCGCTGCACCTGACCCCGCCGTGCCCGGAGAAACCCGAGCGGGTGAGTGTGTCTGCGACAAGGTTGAATCTGCCCCGTCTAAGCCGGGATGCCAACGGAAACGTGCTGCAGTGTGCGGCAGTTTTCCGTTCCCTGTATGAAGCCAGACCTCCTCAGAGCGGATTTGTATAGTCCATTGTCCGCTGTCAACGTAACAACATCGACAAGTGAGGATGAGTAACATGGCGAAGAATACCAAGCGGGGCAACCCGCGCACCCGTGCTGTCATAGCACTGGTTTGCACCCTCGTCATCCTGGTTGCGGCCGGTTCCCTGGCCCTCTTCGGATTTGGCAAGGGCAGCATGATTCATTACCTGAAGCCCTGGGGAGAAGCCATCTCTCTGGGCCTTGACCTGCGCGGCGGCGTGTATACCGTCTACCAGGGCGAAGACGACGGAGAAGGCGACTTTGACACCAAGATGAACTCCACCGTGAGCATCCTGATCAGCCGTCTCACCCGCCAGGGATTCACCGAGGCGACCGTCACCCGCCAGGGGATCGACCGCATCCGCGTGGAAATCCCCAACGTGACCGATCCCGGCCAGATCCTGTCCATCATCGGCACCCCTGCCCACCTGACCTTCGAGGATGAGGCGGGCAATGTGCTCATGGAAGGCGCTATGGTCAAAAATGCCGCTCCGGCACAGGACCAGAACGGCCAGCCCTGCGTGTCCTTCGAGCTCAATGATGAGGGTTCCCGCCTCTTTGCGGACGCCACGGCTAAAAACCTGAACAAAACCATCGCCATCAAGCTGGACGGCGAAACCATTTCCGCTCCCACCGTCAATTCCGTGATCGCCGGCGGACGCGGCGAGATCACCGGCAGCTTCACCGCCGAGGAGGCCACCAACCTGGCCACCCTGATCCTTTCCGGCGCACTGCCCCTGAACCTGACGCAGCTGGAAGTCAGCGCCATCTCCGCCACCCTGGGCATCGAGGCCCTGGACAAGGCTGTCCTTGCCGGTGCCATCGGCATCTGCCTGGTCATGCTCTTCATGATCTGGCGCTATCGCATCAGCGGCGTCGTGGCAGACATCGCACTGGCCTTCTATATCATGATCGTCGTGCTGCTGCTGGTTCTGACCGGCGCACAGCTCACCCTGCCGGGCATCGCGGGTATCATCCTGGGCATCGGCATGGCGGTGGACGCCAACGTGGTCATCTTCGAGCGCATCCGCGAGGAATGCCGCATCGGGCGTCCGCTGGAATCCTCCGTCAAGAAGGGCTTTGACCGCGCACTGACGGCCGTCATCGACGCCAACGTGACCACCGTGATTGCCGCCGTGGTGCTCTATGCCTTCGGAACGGGCACGGTCCGCGGCTTCGCCCTGACCCTGGGGATCGGTGTCGTGACCTCCATGTTCACCGCCATTTTTATCACCCACAGGCTGCTGAATCTGTTTATCACCCTTTTCGGTGCAAAACAGAAGCTCTTTGCGCGCTGATCGGAGGGATGACAGATGAAAGTTGAAATCAAAAACCGCATGAAGCCCTGCCTGATCGTCTCGCTGGCCATTATGGCCGTTGCACTGGTGATGACCCTCACGGGCAACGGGCTGAACCTGGGTGTCGACTTCACGGGCGGCACGCTGATGACCTATTCCATGGGTGGACAGTTTGAGGTGTCGGATGTGGAGGCGGCCCTTGCCGCCAATGGCGTCACCGATGCCCAGATCGCCAAGCTGGGAGACAACACGGAGGTGCAGATCCGCATCAAGGACCAGGAGAACACCGATGTCCTTCGCGATGCGCTGGAGAAGGCGCTGTCTGAAAAGTACCCCGACATCCACTATGTGGACATCTCCCGTGTGGGCGCCATCGCCGGCCGGGATCTGGTGAGCAACGCCGTCAAGAGCGTGTGCATCGCCTCCCTGCTGATGCTGGTGTACATCGCCATCCGGTTTGACTTCTTCATGGGTCTGGCCGCCGTGCTGGGACTGCTGCATGACGTGCTGGTGATGCTCTCCTTCACCGTCCTGCTCCGCGGCATGATCCGTGTGGAGACCACATACATCGCGGCCCTGCTGACCATCGTGGGCTACTCCATCAACAACACCATCATTATCTTCGACCGCATCCGCGAGAACATGCGTTCCGGCGCCAACCGGGCCCGCGGCCGCGTCGAAGTGGTGAACATGTCCATCAGCCAGTCCCTGAGCCGCACCCTCAACACCACGGTCACCACGCTGCTGACGGTGGTTACCCTGTACGTGCTCGGCGTGGATTCCATCAAGCAGTTCGCGCTGCCCCTGATCATCGGCATCCTGGCCGGCACCTACTCCGCAAACATGATCAACGGGTATCTGTGGGCCACATTCATGGACCTGCGGGAAAAGAAAAAAGCCTGACGTTTTTC
Organism: uncultured Eubacteriales bacterium; assembly: GCA_902772995.1. Taxonomy (GTDB): domain Bacteria; phylum Bacillota; class Clostridia; order Christensenellales; family Aristaeellaceae; genus Ventricola. Next base: position 11,942 of record CACYCQ010000022.1, on the reverse strand, counting down.
CTCAGGGGCGAGGGGAACTCGCCCCTGATTTTACTTCATTTCTGCTTTGCCCAGTGTCCGGAGCACGGGCACTGGGCAAAGCAGAGGAAAGGACCTGCCCCCATGCTCAGAATCCTGCCCAAGTGCGAGGCAATGCCTCCCATCCCTGCGGACCTGCGGGGCCTGGATATCCCTGAGAAGCTTCTGGCACTGCTGGTGTCAAGAGGCTTTCAAAGCCGCAGGGACATTGAGCGGTATCTGAAGCCGCAGCGGGAACATCTGCATGACCCGTTTCTCATGCAGGACATGGACAAGGCTGTGGCCCTGCTGCGGGAAACCCTCCAGAAGCAGGAAAAAATCTGCATCTTCGGTGATTATGATGTGGATGGCGTCACCGCCACGTCCATTCTGCTTACCTATCTGCGCAAGGAGGAAAACCGGCTGCACGGGACCCGGATCTCCCAGTCCCGGGTGAGCTACTACATTCCGGACCGCCACGGGGAGGGCTACGGTCTCAACAGCGAGGCGATCCGAAAAATCGCCGCAGAGGGGAACCGGCTGCTGGTCACCGTGGACTGCGGAATTTCCTGCAGGGCGGAGGTGGCCCTGGCGAGGGAACTGGGCATGAAGGTGATCGTGTCTGACCACCATCAGCTGCCGGACGCGCTGCCCGAGTGCGAGGCCGTACTGGACCCGCTGCTGGGGAACTATCCCTTCCGGTACCTGTGCGGCGCCGGCGTGGCCTTCAAGATCGTCAGCGCCATGGGCGGGGCGGAGGCCACCAGCCGACTGTGGGATCTGGCTGCCCTGGCCACGGTGGCGGACATCGTCCCCCTGGTGGATGAGAACCGGGTGCTGGTGTATTACGGCCTTCAGGACATGGAACGCCTGCGCCGCCCGGGGCTTCTGGCACTGCAGGAGATCGTGGGGGTTCGGGAGCCCCTGTCCTCCTCGGACATCGCCTATCGCCTGGCGCCCCGCATCAACGCCGGGGGACGGCTGGCCCTTGCGGGCAGGGGGGTGGAGCTGCTGACCACCCGCAATCCGGAACGGGCGCGGCAGCTGGCTCAGGAGCTGGAGGAACACAACGACAAACGCAAGCAGCTGGAGGGAGAAATCTATCATCAGGCCCTGGAGATGATCGAGGGCAGGGTGGACCTGACGCGCGACCGGGTCCTGGTCGTGTGCGGACAGGGCTGGGAAACGGGGGTTATCGGTCTGGTGGCCTCCCGCCTGGTGGAGCGCTATCACTGGCCCGCCGTGGTACTGAGCAGCGACGGAAAAAAGTGCACCGGCAGCTGCCGCTCGATTCCCGGCGTCAACCTCTTTGAAATGCTGCACTCCTGTGAGCACCTTCTCATTCGCTACGGCGGACACGCCCAGGCGGCGGGACTGACGGTGCTGCCCGAAAACGTGGATGCGCTGCGGGAAGCCCTCAGCCGCGTGATATCACAAACGACCCCTGCGGAGGCCTTTATTCCACGGGAGGAATATGATCTGGAGGTGAGCGCGGGGGAGCTGACGCTGGAGTTTGCGCAGGCTTTCTCCGGCATGCAGCCCACCGGCTACGGGAATCCTGAGCCGGTGTTCCGCCTGAGCAACGCTTCGCTCACAGAACTGCGGCCCATCGGGCGTACAGGGGCACACCTGCGCATGCGCCTGGTCCAGGATGACCAGAAAAGCGATGCCATCTGGTTCCGGATGGGAGATCAGCTCTCCCGCATCCCGGACCACGCGGACGTGCTGTTTACCCTGTGCGTCAATGAATGGAACAATCAGAAAAACGTCCAGTGCCAGGTCCGGGCCATGGTGCCCACTGCACCCCAGAAGGCATTTCGCCAGCAGGTTTCATCCAGGCAGGAGGAAGTGCGCCAGGGGCTGGTGGAAAAGCTCGCCGACTATCCCTGCAACGGGACGGAAGCGGCGCCCGTGACCCGCATGACCATGATGGAGGCCCAAAGGGCCATCCCCGGATGGACGCGGGAAAGCCTGCAGGGGACGGTGTTCTGTGCCAACACGGCGCAGTTTGTCCTCATGAGCACAGCGGAGATCGCGGTCCTGCTTGCCAATGAGGAGATCGACTATTCTCTGTTCACTCCAGCGGATTCACGGGGATTCAACGCCTTTGTCCTTGCTCCACGCTGGCGGGATTTCCCGTTCAAGCCCCGGCGCGTGGTCTTTCTGGAGCCCCCCTTCTGTCCTGCGGAGATCAGCGAGGTCTCTACGCTGTTCAGCCCGGAAATCGTCCAGGTGGAGCTGCGGGACCTTCGCCGGGCCTTTGCCGCGGAGGTGACCCCGGACCTGGAGCAGCTGCGGGACCTGTACCGAAAGCTCCGTCAGGGAGGCGCCGCGGACCTTGCGGCGCTTGCCCAGGACACCGACCTGCTGCCGGGTGCGGCGCTTTCGGGCCTGTGGATGATGAAACAGGCGGGACTGCTGCACCTCAGGCAGCGGCCCTTTGAGGTCCGGACAATCGAAGGCGCCCGGGGGAATCCGGGACAAAGCTCCCTTTTCCGGATTCTGGAAAACTGTACTCACGGATAAACCTAAGGAGGATGGATATGACACAGGAGGAATGCAAAAACCTGGAGGAACTGCTGGAACTGATGACGCGCTTTCACCCTGAGGCAAATACCGAGCTGGTGTCCAGGGCCTATGCGTTTGCCCAGCGGGCCCACGAGGGACAACTGCGCAAATCCGGTGAGCCGTACTTTATCCATCCCCTGAACGTAGCCAGCATCCTGGCCAAGCTGATGCTTGATGCCCCGACCATCGCGGCGGGACTGCTGCACGACACCGTGGAGGACTGCGAGTCGGTGACCCAGGAGATCATCGTGCGGGAATTCGGAGAGGAAGTCGGGCTGCTGGTGGATGGCGTGACCAAGCTCAAGCGCCTTGATTTCACCTCCAAGGCGGATCAGCAGGCAGAGAGCATCCGCAAGATGATTCTGGCCATGAGCAAGGACATCCGCGTGGTGCTGATCAAACTGGCGGACCGACTGCACAACATGCGCACCCTGAAATCCCAGTCCCCGGAAGGACAAAAGCGCATCGCCCAGGAGACCCTGGACATCTACGCACCCCTGGCGCACCGGCTGGGCGTATATACCATCAAGCAGGAGATGGAAGACCTGTGCCTGCGCTATCTGGATCCGGAAGGCTATCAGAACCTGGTGACCCGGGTGGGCATGAAACGGGCGGAACGGGAGCAGAGTATCGTCCGGGTGATCCGGCAGCTCTCCGAGAAGCTGGATGAGATGAACATCCACTTCGAGATCGACGGGCGTCCCAAACACTTTTACTCCATCTACAACAAGATGGTGCTCCAGCACAAGCCCTTCGAGCAGATCTTTGACCTCATTGCCATCCGCGTGCTCGTTGATACGGTTCAGGACTGCTATGGGGTTCTGGGTGTAGTGCACACCCTCTGGAAGCAGGTGCCCAACCGCTTCAAGGATTACATCTCCATGCCCAAGCCCAATATGTACCAGTCCCTGCACACCACGGTGGTCAGCGATACGGGCATGCCCTTTGAGGTGCAGATCCGCACCTTTGAGATGCACCGGATTGCGGAATACGGCATCGCGGCCCACTGGCGCTACAAGGAGGGCAAGCAGGTCGCCGATTCCCTGGACAACAAGCTGTACTGGCTGAGACAGATCCTCGACTGGCAAAACGACATGCGCGACAGCGAGGAATTCATCAAGAGCCTGAAGGTGGACCTGTTCTCCGACGAGATCTTCGTTTTCACCCCCACGGGCGAAATTATCGACCTTCCCAAGGGGGCCATTCCCATCGACTTTGCCTACCGCATCCATACCCAGGTGGGCAACAAGTGCGTGGGTGCCAAGGTCAACGGGCGCATTGTCACACTGGACACTCCCCTGAACACCGGCGATTTTGTCGAAATTATCACCCAGCAGAACAGCAAAGGCCCCAGCCGGGACTGGCTCAAGATCGTCAAGACCAGTCAGGCCAAGGCCAAAATCCGCCAGTTCTACAAAAAGGAGCTGAAGGATGAAAACATCGCCAACGGCAAGACCATGCTCGACAGCGAGGCCAAACGCCAGGGCTACCATCTGAGCAGTCTGACGAAGGCGGAGTTCCTTGAGCCCATTCTTCGCCGGTTCTCCTTTACCGACATGGATGACCTGTGCGCCGCGGTGGGCAGCGGCGGACTGACCTCCGCCAATGTGATCACGCGTCTGGTGGAGGAGCAGAAGAACCGGGAAAAGCCGCTCATCCCCGTCATGCCCAGGGTTCAGGAACATGTGCCTCTTCGCGGCAGCAAGGAGGATGCGGGCATCCGCATCGCCGGGCTGCCGGGCTGCCAGGTGCATTTTGCCAAGTGCTGCACGCCTCTGCCTGGAGACGAGATCATCGGCTTTATCACCCGGGGCCGGGGCGTCACCGTGCACAGCCGCAGCTGCGTCAACGTGAACCTGTCCACAGATCCGGACAGGTGGGTAGAGGCGGAGTGGTCGGATGACAACCACAGCTTCTACAACGGCAGCATCCAGATTCTCTGCCAGGACCGGCACAATCTGCTGGCTGACCTGATGAGCTACCTTTCAGCCATCAAGGTCACGGTCAGTGCCGTCAACGCGCGCGTCAACGGCAACGGCACCTGCACCATCTCCCTGACGCTTCAGGTGGCCAACAAGCAGGAACTGGACTGGGTGATCCGGCAGATCGGCAAGCGTCAGGACACCATCGAAATCTTCAGGGCATAGGAGGAATGACATGCGACTGGTCATACAACGTGTAACAGAGGCCTGTGTCCGGGTGGACGGTCAGGTGGTGGGCAGCTGCAAGCGGGGCTTCATGGTTCTGGTGGGTGTGGAAAACGGGGATACCCTTGAGGATGTGGCCTACTGCGCGGAAAAGACCCGGAACCTGCGGGTCTTTGAGGACGCCGCGGGCAAGATGAATCTGGCACTTGCGGACGTGGGGGGGAGCATTCTGGCCATTTCCCAGTTTACGCTTCTGGCGGACTGCCGGCACGGCCGTCGCCCGGGATTTACGGATGCCGCGCGCCCCGATACGGCGGTTCCTCTGTATGAGGCGTACTGCAGTCAGCTGTCGGAGGCAGGCATCCACGTGGAAAAAGGCATCTTCGGTGCGGACATGAAGGTAAGCCTGGTCAATGACGGCCCGGTGACCCTGCTGATGGATTCAAGGAGGCGGTTCTGATGGAGATCACGATTCAGACTGCGGTGGGCGGGCCGCTGGATGTCAACACCTATATCGCGTCCCTTCCGGGGAGCAGCTCCTGCGTGCTCGTGGACCCGGGCTGTGAACCCGAGCGGGTCCTTCCGCTCCTGGGCGAAAGACAGGTGGACGCCATCCTTCTGACCCATGCGCACTTTGATCACATTATGCACCTGCAGGACTGGCCGGATGTACCGGTCTACATGGAGGAGCACGAGGTGCCCGCACTAAATGACCCGTTTGTCAATATGTCTCTGGACGAATCCGTTCCGCTGTCCATCTGCCGCAGCGTGCAGGCCCTGCGGGACGGAGACACCTTCACCGCCGCCGGCATCCCCTTCAAGGTCCTGCATACCCCCGGACACACGGTGGGCAGCTGCTGCTATCTGACCGGGGATGACCTGTTCTCCGGGGATACCCTGTTCCGGCACGGCTACGGGCGCATGGACCTCCCCGGGGGGAGCCCCAGCGAAATGATCGCCTCCCTGCGCAGGCTGTTTCACCTGCCCCTGGAGACCCGCGTGTATCCCGGACACGGGGCCATGACCACCATCCGGTATGAACGGGGAGGATTAGCGCCTTGACCCTGAGCATTGAGGCAGATACCCCTGCCCTGGTCAATGACCTGTCGGAACTGGCGCGCCTGTTTTTCGGAGAAGGGGCCGTCCGGATGCAGGATGCGGAGGGGACGTTCACCCTGTCCTCCCGGGGTCATCGGGAACGGACGGACATCCTGATGCTGCATGCCCCCGGTGTGAACGAAGAGGAAGTCTTTTCCTACGTGCTCCCGGAGGAAGACGTGGAAGCGGCAAGGGTCCGCCGTTTTCAGGTCAAGCGTGCGGCCTACCGGCTGCTTTGCCGCGTCACCGGAAAAAGCTTCCCCTGGGGAAGCCTGACCGGCGTGCGCCCGGTCAAGCTGTTCAAGGATGAGCTGCACCGCCTGGGGGATCTTCCCCGCGTCTGCCGCTATTTTGAGGAGGAGCTGCAGGTCTCCCGGGAAAAGACCGGCCTGCTGACGGAAATCCTCCGGAATCAGGGGGATCTGGGGACTCTTCGCCGCCGGGAGGTGGACCTGTATGTAGGCATCCCCTTCTGCACGACCCGCTGCAGCTACTGTTCCTTCTCTTCGGGGCTTCTTGGCCGCGGGGAACTGGCCGGGCGGTATGTGGACGCTTTGCTTGATGAAATCCAGCAGTGCGCTGAGCTTTGCGGGAGACTGGGGCTTCGCATCCGGACCGCCTACATGGGCGGAGGCACGCCCACCAGCCTGTCCACAGCGCAGCTTGACCGGGTGCTCGCCGCCGTGGAGGGGGCTTTCGGGCCCTTTACGGAATGGACGGTGGAGGCGGGACGACCGGATACCCTCTCCCGGGAGAAGCTGGCCATGCTGCGCACCCATCCGGTGACGCGCATCTGCCTGAACCCCCAGACCCTTCACGAGCAGACGCTGCGCCGCATCGGCCGGGGACATACCGTACGGCAGTTTGAGGACATGTTCGCCCTGGCCAGGAGTCTGGGATTTGACCGGATCAACACCGACCTGATCGCCGCCCTGCCGGGCGAGGACCTGGGCATGTTCCGGGAAACGCTCAATGGGATCCTCGCCCTTGCCCCGGAAGAGGTCACGGTGCATACCCTGTGCATCAAGCGCTCCTCCCGTCTGCATGAAATGCTGTACCGGGTGGAATCCGAGGATGCCGAAGAGATGCTCCGTCTTGCCCACACGCTCCTTGGGGAGGCGGGCTACGGCGCCTATTACCTCTACCGGCAGAAATATGCGGCAGGCTCCCTTGAAAACGTGGGCTATGCCCTGCCGGGGGCCGTGTGCCGCTACAACATTGACAACATGGAGGACCTGACCTGCGTCCTGGCCCTGGGGGCCGGGGCTATCAGCAAGCGCCTGGGCGGGGAAGGAGAGCGGATTCTCCATGCGCCAAATGTTTCCAACATTGATGCCTACATCGCAAGGGTGGACGAAATGGTCCGGCGCAAGGAAGCGATGTTTTGCGGCTTTGAAACGGGGGAATACGGATGCTGATCACCGACAAGCAGGGACTGCGCCAATGCCTCAAGCAGCTGCTGCGCAACCTCCCGGTGGTGGAAACCGGCCTGGCCTTTGACCTCATGCGCGGCGACGTGGGCCTGGACGCCCTCATGAGCACCTGCATTGCCGGCTCCGGCACCTCACTGTCAGAGGACTACCGTGCCACCGTGGCGGCTCGGGAAGCCATGGGGCTGCCTTCAGACATCGAGCAGGCAAAGCGCGAGGCGTCCGTCTATACCCGGGAGGCATGGATGCGGGAGATTGCCGACCAGATGAAGGCGCGGCGCATTCTGGTGATGACCACTCTGGATGCGGCGGTCCGCATGATCAGCGAGGATGACCGCTACCAGCCGCTGCCCCGGGTGAACCGGGAGTCCTTTGTGCCCGGCAGATACGGGGTGGATTATGCCAGGTGTTCCCAGGACCTTGCCGAGCGGCTCTCCGGCCTCGGGGTGCATGAGATGCTCGCCGACACCGAGGACCTGCAGACCCTGCGCTACGGGATTCTGCCCATGGCGGAGGACCACGAGGTGACGCTTCACCTGGAGATCCGGGGACGGGAAAATGCCAGGGAGTGTGCCGCTCTTCTGCCGGAATTCACCGGCGTACGCGCCGTGCTGTTTCCGGATGTGCAGGCCCTGCCAGAGATCATGAGCATCTGCAGGGGGCGTGAGCGTCTGCTTTTGTGTGCCCCTGGCGCCAGGCAGATTCCTGAACTGATCGATTCCCTGGGGCTTCATTTCCTGCCGATGCGTTCCATGGCCGTGCAGCCGGAACAGATGCTGGGCAGATGGAGCCTCATGCGTGACCGGCTGCGTGAGTTGGTGTACCCTGCATATCTCGCTCTGGCACGCTCGGGCGTGCAGCTGAGTGAAGAGCGGCTGGAAGAGGAGCTGAGTGAATTCCTCTGCCCGGCAATTCTTCGACAGCCGGGATGACTTGACAGCCTGTAAGGCGGAAAGGAACAAGCTATGAATCCGACTTTTATCATTGAAATGGAAAACGGAGAGACCATGAGCGGGGAGCTCTATCCTGAAATCGCCCCCAATTCCGTCGCCAACTTCATCGAACTGGCCAACAGCGGCTTTTATGATGGAATTATCTTTCACCGGGTCATTCCGGGATTCATGATCCAAGGCGGAGACCCGGAGGGCATGGGCTTTGGCGGTCCCGGCTACAGCATCCGCGGCGAATTTGCCGCCAACGGGTTCGCCAATTCCCTCCGTCATGAACGGGGCGTTTTGTCCATGGCACGCAGCCGTCATCCCGATTCCGCGGGTTCCCAGTTCTTCATCATGGTGGACAGGGCCCCGCATCTGGACGGACAGTATGCCGCCTTCGGCAAGGTCACCGGCGGCACGGAGACGGCGGACCATATCGTCGCCGCCGAGAGGGACAGGAACGACCGGCCCCTGACCGATCAGCGCATGAAGACCGTCCGCGTGGACACCCACGGGGACACTTATGTGGCACAGAAACTGAACGGAAGACGGTGAACAGCGTGGCAAAGCGGAAGGTAACCCTGCGGATCATGGGTCATGACTATGCCCTTGTCACGGACCAGCCTGAGGAAAAGGTGCAGCGCATCGCCAGGTACGTGGACCGGCAGATGCGGGAGCTTGCCATCATGACCCGGGCGGCGGAGGGCATGGTGCCCATCCTGACCTGCATGACGCTGACGGAAGAGCTTATGGAACTGCAGGGGGAGAACAACATGCTCCGCCGTACTTTGGAGCAGCGCGGAATCCGACAGGACACATGACCACAGAGCGGCAGCTTCATCTGCCTCTTCTTCTGTTTGAGGTTTTTATGGAAAGACACATGGAACTGCTCAGTCCCGCGGGCAACCGGGAGGCGCTTTCTGCCGCCATTGCCTGCGGCGCGGATGCGGTCTATCTGGGGCTGACCTCCTTCGGGGCCAGAAGCTACGCCGGGAATTTCGACGGGGAAGGGCTCATGGAGGCGGTACGCTATGCCCACGAACGGGAGCGCAGGGTTTATGTCACCGTCAACACACTGGTGCTGGACCGGGAAATGACGCAGCTGCGCGACGCCCTCGCCCTCATCCGGGACGCGGGGGCGGATGCCGTCCTGGTGCAGGACCTGGGCGTGGCAGCCCTCATTGCCCGTGAGTTCCCGGAACTTTTGCTGCATGCCAGCACACAGATGACCGTCCACAATGTCCAGGGCGTCCAGAAGCTGAAGGATCTGGGCTTTTCCAGAGTGGTGCCTGCCCGGGAATGCACCCTTGCGGAACTCAGACGGATGGCAGACACCGGCATGGAAATTGAGGCCTTTGCCCACGGAGCCCTGTGCGTATGCGTGTCCGGCCAGTGCCTCTTTTCCTCCATGGTGGGCGGGCGAAGCGGAAACAGGGGAAAATGCGCCCAGCCCTGCCGCCTGCCTTACCGCATGCAAAACGGGGAGCGGGGATACCTGCTTTCCCCGAGGGACCTGATGCTCATCGAGCATCTGCCGGAGCTCCTGCATGCCGGGGTGTGCTCCCTCAAGCTGGAAGGCCGCATGAAAAAGCCGGAGTACGTGGCGGTGGTCACATCCTGTTACCGCCGGGCGCTGGATGATGTCCTGCAGGGCAGGGAGTTTCACCTGGATGAACCGATGCGCCGTGACCTGGAACAGATTTTCAACCGCGGAGGCTTTACCCGGGGGTATGTGCTGGGAGAAAACGACGCAGCGCTTATGAGCCGCGACAAGCCCAACCACCAGGGAGTCCGGGTGGGCACAGTTACCTTGGTACAGGGAGATCGGATCCGGGTGCGCACCACGCTGCCCCTGTGCTCCGGAGACCTGCTCCAGCTGCGGGGCAGACGGGAGACAGATGTCACCTACACCAGGCCGGACTGTCCCGCGGGAGAGATCATCCTGAATGCCGCACCAGGAACCTGCAGGGCAGGGGACGGTGTCTGGCGGCTGACCAGCCGGGAGCAGCAGGCGCGGGCCCGCGAGCGCATGTCCACAGACCCCAGGATGCCCCTGACGGGAGAGGCCTGTTTTGAAGACGGGCGCCTCATCCTGATTCTGTCTGACGCGCAGGGACATTCGGGCAGCGCTGAAATCTGCGGCCTGGAAAGCGCCGACAAACCGAAAGAGGCCGAGGCGACCCTGCGGCGGCAGCTCTCCCGCATGGGAGATGCCCCGTATCGCCTGGAAGCGTTGTCCCTGAAGGGCGGGGTGCCCTTTCTGCCGGTATCCATGGCCAATGCCCTGCGGCGCGAGGCACTGGAGAAGCTCCGCCTTGCACGTCTGACGCGTCCGGTTTCCCTGCAGCGCCGGCACTTCGGGAATCACTTCTCCCCGGACAGACAACCGCTTCTCATGGCTTCAGGGCCCTTTCCGGAACTGGCGCCTGACCTGCTGGACGCCGGGGCGGATGTGTTTATCTGGTGCCCGGAAGACTGGCGGGAGGAAACCCTGTCCTCCGTGCTGGAGCGCACCCCCGTTCCCCTGGCGGTGGAGCTCCCTGTGTTTGCTGACTCCCCCGAAACAACGCGCATCTTCCATGTACTCGGAAAGTACCGTTCCCGGATCGTGGCCCTGCGGGCAAACAACATCGCGCATCTGGAGACGGACGGGATTCCTCTGTGGGGCGGGCAGGGCCTCAACGTGACCAACCGGGAAAGCGCCCGCTTTTTCATAGGTGAGGGCTGCAGGCGGGTGACCCTGTCCTGTGAGCTGGGTGCCGCTCAGATCAGGGACATCCTGCAGGAGGACGGCGGCTTTGACCTGGAGGTCTACGGCAGGTCCCGGCTGATGCTCCTGTCCCACTGTCCGGTCAGGACCCGCTCCGGTGCCTCCTTTCATGACCCCGGGTGCCGTTTGTGCCGGGAGGCGCGTCCCGTTGAACAGCTGACCGACCGGATGGGGGCCGCCTTCCCGCTGGTTCGCGTGCGTATGTCCGACGGCTGTCGCATCCAGGTCCTGAATTCGGTGGTGACCGATCTGTCGGGGATGCCTCTCATGCCCTGCGGCTGGATTCTCCGCTTTACCGACGAGACGCCGGAGCGCTGCCTGGAGATCGTCCGTTCCTTTGCTTCCATGAAAAGGGGAGGAAAAGCACTTCACCTGCGCGTGCCCGGGGCGACCACCGGCCACTGGAAAAGAGGACTGGAATGAAGCCCGGGTTCCGCGGGCATCCTGCAAAGCCCTGTCCGGGAGCAGCGGCATTTTGTGCCCGACCGGAGACATCGGATGATTTCCATGCAGAGAACGCAACCCTGCTCCGGAAAATCATGACAGTTTAAAATACAGCTTTACAAAACAGGTTTAAATGGCTTATTGTTGACGTGCCGACACAAGCGCCCCGCGGGGCAGAGGAGGATAACATATGGACAATTCAATCGTAGACAGCGTAGAAAAACTTGAAGCCGCCATCCAAAGGGTCAGGGAAGCCCAGCGTGTGTATGCCACCTATTCGCAGGAACAGGTGGACCGGATTTTCCTGGCGGCTGCCACCGCGGCGGACCAGGCACGCCTTCCGCTGGCAAAAATGGCGGTGGAGGAAACCGGCATGGGCGTAGTCGAGGACAAGGTGATCAAGAACCACTTTGCCAGCGAATACATCTACAATGCCTATCGGAACGAAAAAACCTGCGGTATCATTGCAGAGGACAAAGCCTTCGGGATCAAAAAAATCGCTGAACCCATCGGCGTGATAGCGGCGGTCATTCCCACCACCAACCCCACCTCT
>CACYCQ010000021.1:0-10420 GCA_902772995.1 uncultured Eubacteriales bacterium | reverse complement strand
TGCACGGCGGTCGCGTCCAGGGGCTCCTTGCCCCGGATGCGCAGAAAGCCCGCACACTGTTCAAAGGCCTTGGGTCCCAGCTTGGGCACCTTCCTGAGCTGCGCCCGGGAGGTGATGGCGTTCTCATCCCGGTATTCCACGATGTTTTTGGCCAGGGTCGCCCCGATGCCGGCCACATGGGTCAGCAGGGCCACGCTGGCGGTGGCCACATCCACGCCCACGGAGGACACGCAGTCCTCCACCACGCCGGACAGGGATTTCTCCAGCTCGCTCTGCTTGAGGTCATGCTGGTACTGTCCCACGCCGATGGCTTTGGGATCGATTTTCACCAGCTCCGCAAGGGGATCCTGCATCCGCCGGGCAATGGAGATCGCCCCGCGGTCCAGCACGTCATAATCCGGCAGCTCCCTGGCTGCATCCTCCGACGCGGACCAGACACTGGCGCCCGCTTCGGAAACGATGGTGTAGGCGACACCCGGTGCATCCGGCAGCAGGTCCGCAATAAACTGCTCGCTCTCCCTGGAAGCGGTGCCGTTGCCGATGGCGATGGCGGTGACATGATGCCTGCGGATCATGCCCAGGATCATCTGCCTGGCCTGCTGCTTGCGCTGCTCCGAGCCCGGGAGGGTGAAGAAGGCCTTCCCCGTCTGGAGCACCTTGCCGCCCTCATCCACCACCGCAAGCTTGCAGCCGTGGTGATAGCCCGGGTCCACACCCAGGGTGACCTTGCCGTGAATGGGCGGCTGCATGAGCAGCTGGTGCAGGTTGTCCGCAAAGACCTGAATGGCACCCGTGTTGGCCCTGTCCGTGAGTTCGCTGCGGATTTCCCGCTCCAGGCTGGGCTCGATCAGGCGTGCCCAGGCATCCTCTGCCGCCAGACGGACCTGTTCCGCCGACCCCAGGGAGCCCCTGACGAAGTGGCGGGAAAGAATGTGCATGGCGGCGTCCACATCCGCCTCCACGCTCACCTTCAGGAAGCCCTCCTTCTCGCCCCTTCCAAGGGCCAGTATCCGGTGGTTGGCCACCTTGCTGACGGGCTCGCGGTAATCCGCATACTGCCGGTACACGTCCGCCGTATGTCGGGAGGCGCCTCCTTCCGCATCAGCCTTTTCCGCACCGGCCTCCGCCTTTGCCTCTTCTTTTTTGGCCTTTGCGCTCTTCTCCGCCAGCTTACTCACCAGTTGTCCCGTCTTGTGCATGAGCAGGCGCAGTTCGGCACGCACGTCCGCATCGTCCGACATCTGCTCCGCCAGGATATCCCTGGCCATGGCCAGCGCCGTCTCCGCGTCCGCCACGCCGTTTTCTTCATTGATGTACGCCAGTGCCAGCTCGGCAGGGTCCTCGCCCCGGACCTGCTGCATCAGCCGCTGGGCAAGGGGCTCAAGGCCCTTCTCCTTGGCGATCAGGGCCCTCGTCCTGCGCTTGGGCCGATAGGGCAGATACAGGTCCTCCAGTTCCGCCAGCGTCGCGGCCGCCTCGATCTTCCCCTGAAGCACGTCCGTCATCTTCCCCTGTTCGGTGATGGTGTCCAGGATGGTCTGGCGCCGTTTGTCCATGTTGCGGAGATATTCCAGCCGCTCGCCGAAACTGCGCAGCCGCTGATCATCCATCTCTCCGGTCTGTTCCTTCCTGTAGCGGGCGATGAACGGTATGGTATTGCCCTCATCGATCAGGGTAATGATGTTTCCCGCAATCTGCGGTTTCAGGTCAAATTCCTTTGCCAGAGCTGCTGAAATGTCCATGTTCTGTCTTCTCTCTTCCCTCTGTTGTCGTTAACGGTTTTCAAGAGCCATGATCTGATCCACCCTGCGCTGGTGCCGGCCGCCTTCGAATTCACCCTTCAGGAAGGCGTCCACAATCATCTTCGCCAGGTCCGCGCCCACCACGCGTCCGCCCATAGCCAGGACATTGGCGTTGTTGTGGGCCCTGGACATGGCGGCGGAGTACGGCTCGCTGCAGCATACGCAGCGGATTCCCTTCATCTTGTTGGCGGCAATGGAAATTCCCACGCCGGTTCCGCAGCACAGAATGCCCTTTTCGCACTCTCCGCTCTGGATCTTCTCGCAGACCTTCTGCGCAAAGAGCGCATAGTCGCAGCTGTCGGTCGTCCGGGTTCCCACATCCACATACGCCTCTCCCAGGCTCTCCAGATACTTCATGATTTCCTGCCTCAGCGCGAATCCCGCGTGATCACTGCCAATTGCAATCATGTTGCGTGACCTCCTCTGCTTTGTTCAATCAATCCATTCATCCGGGGAAGGAGCGCTCCGGTCCTCCGGCACGTCCTCCTGTTCCTCCGTCAGATCCACAAACGTCAGTTTTCCCAGGTCTTCACGGCGGACCACCGTATTGGTGCCCATGCACGCCCTGCAGCGATACAGGCACTCCGGGCAGACGCAGCCGAATTCCAGGCTTTCCGCCTGAATCATATATGTCCCGCACTGCGGGCATCCACAACGCATGCTGGCCTCCTACCCCCTGTCACAGCCTCCGGTGTGTAAAGTGCCGCTCTCCCGAGGCAAAGCTGCCCACCAGGTCCCCCTGCCCTTCCAGCAGGTACTTGTAGGAGCACAGCCCCTCCAGTCCCACGGGCCCGCGGGCATGGACCTTGCCGGTGGAAATGCCCACCTCGGCGCCAAAGCCGTAGCGGAAGCCGTCCGCAAAACGGGTGGAGCAGTTGTGGTAAACCCCGGCGGAGTCCACCATGGCAAAGAAGCGGTCCCTGGCCTCCATGCTCTGTGTCACAATGGCCTCCGTATGATGAGAACCGTTGGTGTTGATCAGCCCGATGGCTTCCTCCAGGGAGGCCACCACACGCAGGTTCATTTCCCTGGAGGAATACTCCCTGCGGAGGTCCCCCTCCAGCAGGGGCACGCATTCCACGCCGTCCAGCTCCAGCAGCATCCGGCAGAAGCTGTCCGCGTGCAGGATGACGCCTTCTTCCGCCAGGGCCCTGCCCGTGCGCAGGAGCGCCTCCCTCGCCGTATAGTGCACAAGCACCGTCTCCACCGCGTTGCAGGCGGCAGGGTACTGGCACTTCGCGTCCCGGACGATCTGCGCGGCCATCTCCGGATCTGCCGAGGCATCCAGATAGATGTGGCACACGCCCTCGCTGTGGCCCAGCACCGGAATGCTGGTGTTCTCCTGCACGAATCTGACCAGGGCCCCGGAACCCCGGGGGATCACCAGGTCGATGAGGTCATGCTGGCGCAGCATCTCCCGCACATCCTCCCGGCTTTCCAGCAGCGCCGCCCATCCCTCCGGGATGCCGGCCCTGACGCTTCCCCGGCACAGTGCCTCAAAGATCGCGCCATTGGTTCTGGCTGCCTCGCTGCCTCCCTTGAGGAGCACGCCGTTTCCGCTCTTGAGGCACAGGGAGGCGATCTGCACCAGAGCATCCGGCCGCGCCTCAAAAATGGCCCCGATGACGCCCAGGGGACAGGTCACCCTGCGAAGGATCAGGCCCGGCGCCATCTCCGTGGTGAAGACCACGCGCCCCAGAGGATCCTCCATCAGGGAAAGATCGTGCAGGCCCTGCATCACGTCGTGCAGCTTCTTCTCCCCGAAGGTCAGCCTCTGGATTTCAGATTCCTTCCTTCCGGCCTGTCTTGCCGCCTCCAGGTCCTCCTGGTTGGCCCGGAAGATGATCTCCCTTGACTGCTCCAGCTCATGCCCCATCTCCAGGAGGGCCTGGTTGCGCACCTCCGGCGCGGACCTGGCCAGCCGGCGGGAGGCATCCCTTACCGCCGCCGCTGATTCCCGTACCGTCTTACTCATAAAGCACCTCAAAGAGCTTTTCCTTCATTTTTTCGCCGTCCACCCGGAGCGGGTCCCTCTCCAGGATCATTTCCTCCCGGGGCAGCGAGATTTCAAGCCGCTCCGATCCGCCGTGGACCGTGGTACTGAGGGTCATCGCCGTCATGATTCCCAGGTTGGTATCCATGGAGGAGAGCAGTGCGCCACCCGCGCCCATCATTTCCCCGATGCCGCTGTGGGTCACCTTCTGCAGCAGCTCCATGAGGACCGTGTAGCTGCGGTTTGTCTCCACATCGTCAGACGGAAGCTTCAGCTTCATGAAGGCCATGGACTCCTCGCCGTTGAGCGCCCAGGTATCCAGGTCCAGTCCCAGCGCGGCGTCCTCCTCCTGGGTCGGCGTGATGTCCAGTCCGTCCACCATATCCACCAGCTCCGGGATCTTGCCCATGTCCAGCACCACATAGGTGGTCACGTCCAGCGACAGCAGGTCGTTGAGCGTGCGCATGATCAGGTTTCCCCGGCTCTTGCGGTCTCCCATGGCATACACGCCCCGCAGGGCTGTCTCCCCGGCTTCCGGAAGTGTGACCTGCATATCCGTGTTGATACAGGTCATCACCGCACGTCCTGTCCGGGTATTGATGGAGGCCAGCAGGATCAGATCCGTCTCATCGCCGTTCTGAAGAAGCATGACGATGTTGGTGACATTCCTGTCCGGCGTTTTGTGAAGGGAAATCTGCTTTCTGGAGACGGAGATTCCGCTCTCCGCCAGGCCCAGGACGCTCCCCAGAAGCATCATGACGCACACAAGAACAATCAGCTTTCTTTTCATCCGGTCCACCTCACTTCTTCTTGAATATGATCATCTTTGAAAACACATAATTGAGGATGATCACCAGCAGGTTGATCACCAGCTTCATCACCAGATCATTCAGGTGGAGCACACTGACTGTGACATACATCAGCACCGTCTCCATGCCCAGGGACACCAGTCTCATGGTGAAAAATCCGAAGGCTTCCTTTGCCAGTGCGGCCAGGTCCGGGCAGTGGGTTTTGAACACGAAGGTCTTGTTGGCCCAGTATCCGAAGATGACGGCTACCAGCCAGGCCACCCAGGTGCCGGGCATGACGGTCAGTCCAAACAGACGGGTGACCGCCCAGTAGCAGACATAGTTGACCAGCGTCGTGGCCAGCCCCACAAACAGATAGCTTACCAGCTCCGTATCGTTCCACAGCTCAAGGCATTTTTTTCCCAGCCCCGGCGCGATCTTTGCAATCAGCCCGATGCACCATCTTGCCAGCGCATCGATGCCCTTCCATATCGTTTTCATCAGTCCGTGACAAAGTTCCTTTTCCGGCATCCCGTCTGTCCGCCGGGTTCTCTTTGCCCTCTCCTTTCTCTTCTCCTTGCTTTGCCAAAGGTCAGGGGAGCCATTTCCCCGGACCCGTCGGGACCGGTGGTCTTCGGTTTTTCCCGCAGCCCTCCACCCCCTCTTTTTATTATAACATGTCTTATACTAAGAGGTCAAATCCGCCGTTTATTGCTTATATTATATTTTTATAATACATTGTATGCCTCCGGGCATCCCCTCCCGTGCGGAGTACCCTCTTCCCGCCTCCTGGGGCCCGGCCCGCGGCGGGCATCTTACTTGACGCTGTGTTTTTCATGGGGTATTCTTCCCGTGCACCCCTTCCCTCAGGTTTTCTGAGAAAGTCGGGCCCGTTCATCCGGCCCGCCTGTCGGCCGTGCTCCTGCCGTTCTTCCCGTATCCATTCCCGGCTTTTTCCGGACCTGCCTCCGGACGGCCTGTTCATAAAGGAGAATTCCATGCGAAAAGCCGCCCCCTTCCTCCTCGGCGCCCTGGCGGTTCTGGCGCTGATCCTGCTCCTGACCGGAATCCTGGACCACCCGGTGGTGTTCACAGACATGTGCGAGACCCGCATGGCCCTGCCCCGCGGGGACACGCTTGCCCTGGACAAGGGGGATTCCTACGGTCTGGTGTGCCAGGGCCCCGGGTTCAACGTGGACGCGGGCACCTACCGCCTCAAATGGGTCATCGAGAGCGACGGGGTCAACCGGATCCGGATCTCCTCCGCCAACAACGCCCGCATCACGGGCGGGGAAATCCTCACCGTCCCCGGCGAAACCTCCGGTGAAGCCGTCTTCACCCTGGAGGACGCGGCGTCCGGTCTGGACATCTCCACCTACTTTGAAGGCGGAACCTTCATCCGCGTCCGGGATTTCCGCCTGTATACCCCCACCTACCGGGACAACACCTTCAGCGCCCTGCTGCTGCTTGCGGCGCTTGCGGCTTTCCTGATTCTGGTTCTTCGGGGCTTTTCCTTCCGCGATCACCGCGCCCTGCTGCTGGTGGGTCTGGCTCTCCTTTACGCCTCCGTGCCGGATTTCAAGGCCAATACCGGCATCCTGTACGATACCCCCTTTCACGTGGCCCGGTTTTTCCAGCTTGCCTCCGGCCTGCGGGAGGGCATGTTCCCGGTCCGTCTGGCCGGCTTCGCCTATGACGGCTACGGCGCCGTCAACTCCGTCTTCTATCCGGACCTGCTGCTGTATCCCGGCGCGCTGGTGCTGATCTTCGGCTGTTCGATGGTGTATGTGCTGCATTTGTACCACGTATTTCTCAACGTGCTGGCGGCGGTGTCCATGTATCTGTGCGCCCGCCGGCTTTTTCGGGACCGGACCGCATGCGTGGTGTCCACCATCCTCTACGTACTGTGTATGTACCGCTTTACCGACATCTATGTCCGCGCCGCCCTGGGGGAGGCTGCCGCCATGAGCGTGCTTCCCCTGTTTGTCGCAGGACTGTGGGAAGTCTTCTTCGGGGAACGCAGAGCCTGGCCGCTGCTGTCCGTCTCCGCCGCGCTCATCTTCCTTTCCCACATGATTTCCACCTTCCTGTGCCTGCTGCTGGCCCTGGCCCTTTCCGCCCTGTTCCTGATCCGCCTGATCCGCCGGAAACGCTTTGCCTCGCTGCTGCTCGCCGCGGGATGCTGCGCCCTGCTGTGCGCCTTCCAGCTGGCCCCCCTGCTGACCTATCTGCGCCAGGGGGTCGGCGCCGCCGGACTGCAGATGAATGCGGGGTACTTCGCTCTCGCCCCTGCCCAGCTGCTGCTGTGGGGGGAGGGGGACCTGCCCGTCGATCCCCGGGACCTGACCCTCTCCGGCATGCCTCTGGAACTGGGGTTCCACGTGGTGCTGGGCTGCGTGCTGTGCGTCCTGTGCCTTGCGCGCAGGCCGAAAGATTCCGCCTCCCGTGCCGCCCTTTTCTGTCTGCTGACGGGACTTGCAACAGCCTTCATGAGCACGACCTTCTTTCCCTGGAGCCAGGCAGCCGTGCTGACCCGGGGATTCATCAACTATATCCAGTTTGCCTGGCGGCTGCTCATGTTCCCCTCCGTGTTCCTGGCCCTGGCCGCCGGCTACGGCTATGTCCGCTTCATTGAGGACCGCAGCTTCTGCCTGGTCACGGTCCTCGCCCTGTCCATCCTCATGATCCTGCCCACCGTCAACCGGCAGACCCGCTTCAATGACTATCTCGAGCCCGGCCAGATCACCTCTCCCCATATGCTCTACGAGGAATACACCCTGCCGGGGACTGTTCCCGGGGATACCCTGGTGCGGGGCATTGAGACGCAGGGCCCGGTGTCCGTGTCGGATTTCAGCAAGACAGGCACCCGCCTCTCCTGCAGCTTCCAGGCGGAGGACAGCGCAAGCCTGATCCTTCCCCTGTTTGCATTTGACGGATACCGCCTCCTCGTCAACGGCTCACCGCGCGCCTACACCGCAGGTCCCAACAACCGCATCCGGGTGGAGGTTCTCCCGGGAGAGCATGGGCAGCTCACGCTCCGCTTTGCGGGAAAGCCCCTCTGGCGCGTCGCGGACCTGATCTCCGCGCTGACCCTTGCCGCCCTGGTGGTCCTTCGCAAAAGGTCCCGGCCTCCCTGTCCGGCGTCCCCCGCCTGAGAGGATACCGCCATGGAGATCGTCCTGAAGCCCCTTCCCTCCACGTCCGGCGAACAGCGCTATTCCATCTTGGCGGACCGGCGCCCGGCCGGCGGCATCACCGCCTATCTGTCCTCGTTTCCCGTCGCCTCCTGGGGCATTGCCGTCGCGCCGGAAAAACGGCGCCGTGGCGTTGCCGCAGCCGCGCTTTGCCGGCTTCTGTCCCTCCTTCGGGACCAGGGCTTCACCTCTGTCCAGGTCCGAATCCGCAGCACCAACGCCGCCAGCCTGGCGCTGCACCGCTCCCTGGGATTTGTTCCCGTTGAAGCCCGTCCGGAGGAGGACATCCTGCTCCTGTCCCGGGACCTGCAGTCCCGGGAAACAGGGCGGCATCCGTTCCGGCCCGGAGAGGAGAAGCCTGTGCCCTGCGGAAAATCCTTTCCCCGGGATTCATGATTTCGTCCCCCGTCATGTTGAACCGGCAACCGCCCGCCGTCTGTTTTGAGGATTCCCCGGCCCGCTTCTTCGATGCCCCGTTTCCCGCCGACCGTGCCGCTTTGAAAGGAGGCCGCCATGAAAACATTCCTGTTCCTGCTGCTCATGCTGTCCCTGCTGTCTGCCCCCTGCGCGCTCGCACAGGATTCCGCGCCGAAGCTTCTGTACCAGGGGCACGGTTCGCTGCGCATCGTCACCGCAGACAACCATGTCATCTACGTTGATCCCTATGCCGGAGAAGGCTATGATCTTCCTGCAGACCTGATCCTCGTCTCCCACGCGCACCCGGACCACGGCGCGGTCAGCCTGATCACCCGGCGCGCCGGGGACTGCCAGGTCATCACCTTCGCCGAAGCTCTCCAGGACGGCGTCCACCAGACCTTTGACCTGGGCTATGCCGTGGTGGAGGCCGTGGAGGCCGGAAACAACCGCAACCACGACATCCGCTCCTGCGTCGGCTGGCTCATCACCCTTCCCGGAGGCATCTCGGTCTATGCCACCGGGGATACCTCCACCACGGACCAGATGTCCGCTCTTTCATCCCGGGACATCCACTACGCGTTTTTTGTCTGCGACGGAGTGTTCAACATGGATGTGCAGGAAGCCAGCGCCTGTGCCAGGCGCGTGGGGGCCCGCCACTCCATCCCGTATCACATGGCCCCCGGCGCCCTCTTCAGCCAGGAAGTCGCGGATGCCTTCGACGGTCCCGGCAAACTGGTCCTTGCCGCCGGAGAAGAGCTGGCCCTTGAATAGCGCCGGTCCGCAGTCCGGTCCAAAACGGAAAAACCGCCCTTCACGGGCGGTTTTTTCGTTTTGGGAAGACCCTATTCAATCCAGGTGACAGGGTTTCCGGAAAGGGGCCCTCGCACCGGCATCTCTCCTTCCCCGTAGCCCAGGATCAGGCCTCCGGTGATGGTTTCCTCCTCCCCGATCCCCAGGGAGACCATGGCGTCGCGGATCTGGGGATGATCGGTCAGCCAGTGGAGCTGGTTGATCCAGCACGAGCCCAGCCCCAGAGCGTTGGCGGCAATCATCATGTTCTCCAGCACGCAGGCGCTGTCCGCCAGGGCATTGCCGTAGCCTTTCCGGTTGGCCGTCACGATCAGCACCGGCGCATTGTAATGGAAGACATAGTCCCCTGCCCGGGCGGCGCGAATGGACCGCTTCAGGGAGATATAGGTATCCTCTTTCTCCTCCATCTCCGCAAAGGCTGTCCGGACCTTTTCCGCCAGGTCCCTGAGCACCGCCCTGTCGGTGATCACCAGCATGTGGGTGCTCCGGCTGTTGGAGCCGCTGGGCGCACAGCGTCCCGCCTCGATCACCTGTTCAATCAGCTCCCGGTCCGGAATCCGGGAATCCATTTTCCGGACACTTCTGCGCGTCCGAATGGCCTCCAACGCATCCATCCGTGTTTCCTCCTGCCGATCGTCTCACCGGCTCCGTCTGTCCTGTTTTCTCTTCCCGCAGCTTATTTCCAGGTCTGGCAAAAGCCCGTGATGTACCAGTCATCCTTCTGCAGGGTGTACTGGCACCCCGTCACCGTCCGCTCCGCCTCAGGGATCACGGACATATTGACATACTGCTTTTTCGGAGCCGCGCTGTAGCGGTAATTGAGCCGCTTGATGGTGGAGCCCAGGTTGCCCTCCACCGTGGTCAGCTCATACATGCCCTCTCCCAGCTCCCGCACGCTCTCCACGATGGCCACATGCGTATAGGGCGTGGAGCCCCGGACCCCGTAGATGACCAGGTATCCCGGACGCGGCACCGCCCCTGCGGTGCCGTCCAGCCAGCGGCCATGCTTTTCAAACGCCTTGTAGACATTGCCCACGCGGCCCTCCATGGCCGAGAACACATCCCCGTCCCCGATCTGCACGTCCTGCTTGTACAGAACCAGGGGAACCCCGCTGTGATTGGCACACCAGATCTGGAACACGGAGCACCATCCGATTTCCCGCTCGTCCTCATAGAACCAGTGGGTATAGTCGTTGTTCTTGGGCAGCCGCTCGAAGGGATGCTTTTCAAACTCGCCCCTTGCCGTCAGTACAAAATTGACGGCCTCCAGCGGCATCTCCTCCGGGAAGGTCAGGTCATATCGGGGCAGTTCTCCTTCAGACGGAGAAACCGACGGCGCCGGCGGCGGGTCCTGATACACCGGCGCACTGCGGGAAGCCAGCGCCGGGGCGCACAGCGTCAGCATCAGGGCCAGGC
>CACYCQ010000020.1:0-11907 GCA_902772995.1 uncultured Eubacteriales bacterium | reverse complement strand
TCTGGCAAAAACGCTGCGCCTGACCAAGGGCGCGATCAGCAAAACGATCCGAAAGCTGGCAGACAAGCAGCTGATTGAGCCGTATATGCAGGATGGCAACCGTCAGAAAGTGTATTACCGCGTGACTCCCGCCGGAAGGGAGATCTATGAAATGCACGAAACGAGAGACAACGGATGGAGGCAGATCAACCATGAGTTTCTGACGGGCCTTACGGATGAGGAAAGGCGCAACGCCGCCCGCTACCTGCGGCTGTACAATGCGTTTCTGGAACGGATGATTGGACGTGAAAAGCCTTGACGACTGACCTGAGAGGAGGATGCTGATGCGATACGTTTGTTCCATTTGCGGATACGTGTACGATGAAGCGGGAAACGCGCCCTGGGCGGACATCCCGGAGGACTGGAAATGTCCTCTCTGCGGAGCCGCAAAATCGGATTTTGCCCCGGAGGGAGCGTCCGGACCGTCAAAGGGGGCAGGTCCCGGCACATCCGTCCCGGCGGACATGAAGCCGCTGACCGCCGCCGAAACCAGCGCGCTGTGTTCAAACCTGGCCAAAGGATGCGAAAAGCAGTACAAGCCGCAACAGGCCGCAGCTTTCCGGAAACTGGCGGACTGGTTTGCATCCCGGGCCCCGGCGGATCCAAATCCGTCGTTTGAACGGCTGCTTGCGCTCATCGACGATGATTTGAACAGGAATTTCCCGTCCGCCCACCACGTGTCAGCGCAGTGCAGCGACCGCGGCGCACTTCGCGCCCTGACCTGGAGCGGGAAGGTGACGCGCATCCTCAAATCCCTGCTGGCCAGATATGCCCGGGAAGGCGATGCGATGCTTGAAAACACGGGGATCTACGTCTGCACCATCTGCGGCTTCGTTTATATCGGCAGCAACCCGCCGGAGGTTTGCCCGGTATGCAGGGTGCCCGGCCGCAAATTTGAGAAGATTGGAGGATGAGCATATGAGTGAAAAAGTCGCGGTCCGGAATGTCCGGCTGTGCGAAAAAGACTGTCTTTGTCTCTATGTCTGTCCTACAGGGGCGTCGGATACGGAGAACAGCGTGATCGACACCGAAAAATGCGTCGGCTGCGGAGCCTGCGCCGAGGCTTGTCCCTCCGGAGCCATCAGCCTGGTGCCCCGCGAGTATCCGCCGCAGCAGGCCAAAGTCGGCGAAGTCATCGCCGCGCTCAGGCAGCTGGTCGCCAGCAAGGCGGAACAGGAGACGATTGCGGCAGGCCTCCCCGGCCCCCTGGCTGAAGCGGTCAGAAAGTCGAACCGGATCATGGCGGAGGACCTGCTGCGCGAATCGGGGTATATGCTGCCCCAGAGCGGCAATGCGCGCGCCCTTCTTCAGGAGCTGTCCGGTCACTTCCAGGAGCCCGGCTTCCCCGCGGAAGCCGTCAGCTATCTGCTTGATGCCATTTCATTCAATGAACCTGCGGAAAAAAAGGAGGAAAAACCGATGGAAATCTGGAAATGCTCAGTCTGCGGATATATTCATGAAGGTCCTCTGCCGGAGGATTTCAGGTGCCCGGTCTGCAGGCAGCCCGCCTCGAAGTTCGTCAGGGTGGAGAGCGAAGCTCCAAAGGCGAATCCGTATGCCGGCACGCAGACCGAAAAGAACCTGGAAGCGGCGTTTGCCGGTGAATCCCAGGCCCGCAATAAATACACCTTTTTCGCATCTCAGGCGAAGAAGGAGGGGTTTGAACAGATCGCAGCCCTGTTCCTGCAGACCGCCGAGAATGAGAAGGAGCACGCAAAGATCTGGCTCAGGGAACTGAATGGCATCGGCTCCACCGCCGAAAACCTTGCCGCGGCGGCGGACGGCGAAAACCATGAGTGGACCGATATGTATGAAGGCTTTGCCGTGACCGCCGAAAAGGAAGGGTTCCCGGCACTGGCGGCCAAATTCCGCCTGGTGGGCGCCATTGAAAAGCACCATGAGGAACGCTACAGGGCGCTGCTGAAGAACATCGACATGCAGGCGGTCTTTGCCAGAAGCGAGGTCAGGGTATGGGAATGCCGGAACTGCGGGCATATCGTTGTGGGCACGAAAGCCCCTGAAGTCTGCCCCGTCTGCGCCCATCCCCAGAGCTACTTCGAGATCCACGCTGAAAACTACTGATGCGCTGTTCCTCTGTGTAAAGCCGTCAAGGGAAACAAAGGCCCGCAATCCGTTTCCGGATTGCGGGCGCTTTCTATATTGTTGTGATCTCATGCCCCTCCCCGGGCGCTCATCCGGCCCGGCGACGGGGAGGGGCACCGCGCCCGCGTGCGGATGGCCCGGGCAGCCAAACGCCGGGCGGCTCATTTCCCCGGCGCCTCCCCTGTGCAGGGCCTTCCGGTATGGAGCTTCGCTCCCTACGACTCGCTGACGATCTTGCCCGTCATGTGCTCCGGAACAAGCGCGAACATCAGCGTGGCGGGGCCGTAGGTTTCTATCTCCGTTTCGATGTACGTCTCATCTTTTGTAAACTTGTAGCTGAGCAGCCGGGAGATCTCACGCACCCTGTCCTCATCCCCGATAAACTCGATGCGGCCGAACACGATGACGGACCTGATGTTCAGCGCCCACTCCCCCTCTTTGCGGAAGCCCTGGTCATATACGCAAAATGACGCCCTGGGATGGCGCTTCATCGCGTCGATCTTGTGGCCCTTCTTCCCGCCGTGAAAGTAGATTTTCCCGTCCGCTTCACAGTAGTAGTGATTCATCGGCATGCCGTAGGGGTAATCGTCGTCCCCGAGCACGCAGAGCACGCCCCGCGGCTCATCCCTGAGGATAGAGATGCATTCCTCCCGCGAAAGCGCCTGCTTCTTTCTCATCATTTCCCTGAACATGGCTGTATCCCCCCTGAAACCCGGTCCTGTCACCGTTCCACTTGTCCCTGATACCCGCTGATCCCGCCGATGCTCCTTGCGGTGTACCCCATTTTCCTCAGCATGCCGGCCGCCCGCCTGCTCCGGATTCCCCGCAGACAGTAAAGGAACAGCGGCCTGTCCATGGGGAGCGCCGCGGTGCCGAGGGTGGACAGCGGCGCATTGACCGCGCCGGGAATGTGACCGGCTGCGAACTCATCCGCCTCCCGGACATCCACCAGGACGGCCCCGGGGGTCGACCGGACCTCCTGCAGGCCCTTGCTGATGTTTCCAAACAGGATCATGCTTCCCTCCAGATCTCCCGCGCATCCGTGCCCCGATGCGGAGCCTGCACGGGTCCTCATCCGCCCCGCGGATGCCCTTCTCCCCCGGCGGCGTCTGGGTCCCTGTGACAGGCACGGCAGCCGCCGCCTTGACACGGGGTCCGTGTCCCCCGGCCCGCAGAGGCGGCGCACGCGTCTTCCTCCGTTCCTTCTTCAGGCTCTGCTATCCTGAAGCCCTGCGGGTCCCGCAATTCCTCCTGTCATTTCACCTCGACGAGCTCGATGTGAAAATTCAGTTCCTTTCCCGCCATCTCGTGGTTCGCGTCAAAGGTGACGGTCTTTTCGTCCTTCGCCGTCACCCTGACCGGGAAGGGCCGCCCGTACCGGTCCTGCAGGTACACCCGCTCTCCCACGGACAGCCCCTCCGCCCCGGGAAGCTGCCCAAGCTCAACCGTAAAGACGGCCTCCGGATCCGGGTCCCCGTACGCCTCCGAGGGCATCAGATGGATATCCACGCTCTCGCCCACCTCCATATTGGCGACAGCCGCGTCAAAGCCCCTGATCATCTGTCCGGCACCGCACACGAATTCCAGCGGTTCTCCCCGGTCATAGGACGAGTCGAACTGGGTGCCGTCATTGAAGGTCCCCCGGTAATGGGTGCGGCAGGTTTTCCCGATGTTCCTTCCCTGCGCCTCATGGCAGCCGCCCTGGCAGTCGCGCTCCCCATGATCCGCGCAGCCGTGTTCCCCGCAGGCGTGCCCTTCGCCGTGGTGGTCACAGTTGGCTCCCGTGTTTTGAAGCTCTCCGCGAAGATACGCCGCGACCGCCTCATCCGCATTCCCCGACGCACCGGCGCACAGCCCGATGCCTTTTTCGGAAAGCGCCGCCTGGGCCCCGCCGCCGATGCCTCCGCAGATCAGCACATCGATCCCCCTGTCGCTCAGCAGTCCGGCCAGCGCGCCATGCCCCGTCCCGTCCGAGCCGACGATCGAGGAGCTGACGATCCGTCCGTCCTCGACCTCATAGACCTTGAAGGTTTCCGTGTGTCCGAAATGCTGAAATACGTTTCCGTTTTCATAAGTGACTGCGATTCTCATGATTGTCGTTCTCCTTTGATTGTCCGTCGTGAAGCGCTTCCGGTTCATCGTCTCCGGGCACCCCGTTACAGCAGTCTGGCCTTCCATTCCTCTTCCTTAAAGCCGGTCAGCACGAAATCGTCGCCGACGGCCAGCGGGCGCCTGACCAGCATGCCGTCCGTCGCCAGCAGGGCAAGCTGCTCGTCCTCGCTCATGCCCGCGAGCCGTTTGGCCAGACCCATCTCCCGGTAGGGGATGCCGCTGGTATTGAAGAACCGTTTGAGCGGAAGGCCGCTTAAGGAATGGAATTTCCGCAGCGCCTCCTCATCGGGGTGGTCCGCTTTGATGTCGACCGTTTCACAGGCGATGCCGTTTTCATCCAGCCACCTGAGCGCCCTTTTGCAGGTGGTGCACCGGCTGTAGCAATACACTTTCAGCATGCTGTTTCCCTCACTTTCTGATGTCCTTTTGACCCTGGCGTGCCCCGGGGACTGCCCTCCCGCGCCCCGGTCCGGGCGGGCCGGATTCCCGGACAGCGCGCGGGCCCGGCAGGTCCCCTCCTCTTTTGCAGGGAACATCCGCCGGGCCCGGTCCGTTCCGCCTCGCGGGGGCGCCCCTCAGGGTCACTCCTCCCGCATTTCATACACTCCAAAGATCCCCTGCGGGTCATTTCTCACGCTCTCCGCCGCCTGCAGGGCGCAGGCGAACCGTTTTTCCGCGTCCTCCTCGCGCCCGGCATTGGGAAACACGCCGATTCTCAGGCGCACCTTGCTGGCCGTGCCCTTCTCCACAAACAGTTCGGCCATGAACTTGCGCAAAAGCTGCCCGTGGTCCTCCCGGTGGGGGCAGTACAGCAGGAAGGTGTCCCCGCCTCTCCGGCAGCTGATGCCCCCGGTCTTGCGGGCCAGGGCCTTCATGCTGCTGCCGATGCTGCGCAGCACCAGGTCCCCGAACTGCCGCCCGTAGCGCTCATTGACGGAGTGGAACTCGTTGATGTTGAGCGCGATGGCATCGAAGGGGGCTTCCCTGTCCTGCCGGTCCACGAGGCTGACAAAGCGCATGAAGTAGTCGATGTTGAACAGCCCGGTCAGCTTGTCCCGCTGCGTATACCGGACCAGGTCGCGGTTCTCGGACAGCTCGATGCACTTGGCGATGCGCGTGCGGAGGATCTCGGTATCCGGGAAGGGCTTGCTGATGAAATCCATGGCGCCCAGCTTCAGGCACTCCAGCTCCGCGTCCCTGTCGGAGGTGAGCACGATGACGGGGATGTGCATGAGGCTTTCATCCACCTGCATCTCCCGCAGCACCTCGCGCCCGGAGAGGATGGGCATGGAGAGATCCAGCAGCATCAGCGCGATCTCGCTCTGATGGCTGCGCAGGAGCTCCATGGCCTCCACGCCGTCGGAGGCGAAGAGCGGATCGTAGTCCTCCGCCAGGAAGTTTTCAAGGATCCGGCGGTCGATCTCGATGTCCTCCACGATGAGGACCCGGCGGCGGATGGTGGAGGCAAGCAGGTCCTCAAAGTCCACATCCTGTTTTTGAAGCCTTTGGGGCTCCTCCTCCCGCATGCTGGCCCCCAGGCTCTTGAGGAGCAGCTTCTCCTCGTACATCGCCCGGTCCGCCCGCTCGAACACCTCGTGGAGCCGGCGGTCCTGCTCCGGGCAGTAGGCGGACATGCCGCCCGAGACGATCGCCTCCCGGGTGGAAATGTTGGCGCTTGAGAGGCTGTGGAGCCTGTCCATCAGCTGCTCCCGCTCCTCATACTCCTCACCCGTCAGGATCAGCGCGAACTCGTCGCCGCCCACCCGGTACACCGGGCTGCAGGGGAAGATCTCGCGAATCATCCGGCTGGCCTTGAGGATGTACTCATCCCCGGCCTTGTGGCCCATGGTGTCATTGATCGCCTTGAGGCCGTTGACGTCGCAGACCACCACGGCAAAGCTGCCCGCCTCACCGGCGGCCATCTTCCCGTCGATCAGCTTTTCCGTTTCCAGATAGGCCTGCTTGCTCTTGACGCCGGTCAGGCCGTCCTGGTAGGCGTGGTCGTGCACATGGGCGATCTGCGTCCTGAGCTCCTGCTGCATGAAATGGATCTGTTTTTCCAGGCCGTCCATGGTGGAGGCGTCCTCGTCGTGCCCGTGGGGGACGCTCTCCGCCTCCATTCCCCTGGAGGCGCTGCCGATCTCCTGCATGAGGGAGGTTTCCAGCTCGCTGAGCTGCCCGTGGATCATCTCGATCTTCCGCTGGCTCCGGAGGGAGATCGCCAGCACGATCGCCCCGCCCACCAGCAGCGACACCAGCCCCACCACCAGCAGCGTCCGGTTCAGGAGGGCCAGCTGCTCATTGTACCATTCCGCGCTGAAATCCACGGCGATGATGCCGGCCAGATCGCCCCGGGAATCATAGACCGGGCTGTAGGCGCTGTAAAAGGACCCCCAGGCGTCCTCATAGTGCTCCCTGTCCACCGAGGGCGTCCCCCGGCTGGCCGCATGCAGGGCGTCCGTATAGACGATGGGCGAGCCGAATTCCCCCGGGTCCTCCACGGTGGGGTCAAGCCCGAAGGTGAAGGTGCCGTCCCCCATGTCCCGCACGCAGTAGATATAGCGAAGGTCCACGTTGTCCTGGAAATACGTGAGGGTGCGCATGATGGTCTCATATCCCGGCGTCCCCCTGTCCTCCGGCGTGACCCTTTTGAGCTCGTCCCCGTCGATCATGGCCGCGGCGGTGTTGGAGACGTCCAGCATCCTCGTCTGCATCAGCGTGATGATGGCGGACTTCGTCTGGCCAAGGAGCAGATATCCCAGGGAGATGTTGAGGGTCAGCAGAAAGATGACCGTCAGGACAAGATGCCTCGAAGTGCTCCTGGATTTGAGTCTGTCTATCATGAAGTCTCTCCTTCATCGCAAGTCGGCGCCGCCGGCGCAGGGCGCCTCCCCGGGCTCCCGGAGGGAAAAGTCCCCTGCACAGGAGCATTATAACAGACTTTGCGCCATCTCCAAACACTTCTTTGGCGCCCTCCCCCGGGCCCGGCCCCTCATGCCCGGCCCCCGGCGCGCCTGTAAAGCCAGACGCCGGGCGCCCTCCCCTGCGGGAAGGCGCCCGGCGGTCGTTGTCCTGAGGATGCGCGCGGCACACCGTCCTCCTTCGGAGGGCTTACCGGGTCTCCGCGATGCGGGGCAGCCGGAGCTCCAGCGCGCTGTTGTCGATATTGAAGGCGTAGGTATAGGAGGACAGGGTGGCGTCGCTCACCTTGCCGGACTCAAAATCCTCATCCAGGAAGGCCCTGTACGGGTCCCAGCCGGTGACGATGAGCACCGCCCTGTGCCCGGGCTCGAAGGTATAGGAGGTGGGCTGGAGATAGAGCGTATAGTCGTAATACTCTCCGGCTTTCCTCTTTTCCGGGTTCTTCCGGTACTCTTTGCCCTCATAGCCCCCTCCGGGGTTGGCCAGGTCGCCGTGGCCGAAGGTGATGAGCTTGGTCGTGGTGCTGCTCTTCACCAGCTCCCTGACCCTTGTCCGGGGAAGTCCCCTGCCCGTTTCCACCGCCCCGATGGTGTGCGCGGGAACGGTGTCCCAGATCCTTTTCTGGGTCATATAGGCCTTGAAGGGCGTGACGTAGTCGATGGTATCCAGCAGCAGCGCCGAGAACACCAGGCCGTCCAGGTCCACGTTCCTCGAGGACAGCCTCAGGTGCACTTCGGGGATCCCGCAGAAGGTGTAGCCCTCCGGGAGGTCAAACAGATACGTCGCGCAGGCGCTGTCCGGCAGGGTGGGATAGAAGTTGTCGCGGATGTTCTCCCTTCCGGCATCGTCGGTGCCCGCCATATACGGGGTGGCATAGGATGCGATGGCCGTCGTGTCCACATGGGACACGTCGTCCGGGTTCATTTCCCGATCATAGGGGAAGGTGTCATAGACGAAGTCCCCCCAGGACGCGTAGTTGACATACGAGCCGTCCACGTTGCTCTGGACGCTCACCGCCGGCATGTTCTCGATGCCGTTGTCCACGTCGTAGAGATAGTGGGAGAGCCATTTGTTCACGATCTCATCCCACACTTCCCCGTTGACGAGCCTGCCGACGAGGTGGTTGTGGCCGTCCTGGTGGAACACCAGCTTGAAGGGCTGGCCCGCCGCGGCAAAGGCGCGCGCCATCAGGTCCGCGTGCTTCGTGGTGACATTGAAGTCGTTGAGTCCGTGGACAATCAGCGCCGAGCAGCTGATTTTGCCGGGATCCAGCGTGTAGTCAAGCCGCTCCCAGATGTCGTCATAGTCGCCGTTGGTCTCCTTCTGGTCCTTCGCGAACTGCCAGAGGAAGGAGGCGTAGTCATCGTTGACGACGGTCCAGTCGTCATCCAGGAACGCCGCGCCGCTGTTGAAGAAGGCCAGGGTGTGACCGTAATCCGCATCGACCATCATCGGCGCGCCCTGGGAGTTCGTGTAGTCGTACCAGGAGGCGATGCCCGCATAGGGGATGATCGTCCGCAGGCCCCTGACGCCGGAGGTGGCCACCTCAAAGGGCAGCGTGCCGCCGTAGGAGGTGCCCGTCATGGCCACATTGCCGTTGGACCAGTCCGCCTCGATCCGGATGTCATCGTACGGGTCGGTAAAGGCGGCGCGGTCCCCCGTGAGCCATTCCACGACGCACCTGTGGGCGTCCCGCTCGAGGTCAAAGCCGCACAGCTCAAAGCCCTCGGAGCCGTAGGTCCCGATGCCCCCGGCCTCCACCACGGCAAAGCCCCGGGCAAGGAAATAGTTGTATCTTTCGGCGCCGCTGTAGCCCTGTGTGCCGGAAATGGGCACCGTGTAGTTCCAGCTCTCCGCCTCCGCCCGCTCTGCCGCCTCAAGGGTCGTCATGGCGCCCTTCGGGGTGCGCTTTTTTCCGGGAGCGTACAGCTTGTCGTAGTCAAAGGGGACGGGGTTGAAGACCATGCTGCTCGAGATGACGTCATCACTCACGGTGCCCGCCCCGTAGGGGGTGGGATCGTAGATGGTTCCGGCCCTGTACAGGCCTTCCGCCGCCAGGCGGGGAACCTGGACCAGCACCTCCACCAGGTCCGCCTTTCCGTCGCCATCGGTGTCGTGGTCCGTTTCGACATACACGCAGAAGCGGAGGATGTCGCTGCCCTCATTGGTGTAATCGTCGTTTCTCAGGTTCGTGACCTCAAGGACGGGCTGGGCCATGCCGTCCTCAAACACCGGGACGGCCCCCTCCTTCTGCGCCAGGGCCGCAGCGCCCGCGCAAAGGAGCATCAGGACCGCGAAAAGGATGCCTGCTGTCTTTTTCATCATCTTTATCTCCTCTTTCTTTTCATGAATCAGGTCACGGGGCGCGCCTCAGGGCATCCGGGCGGGCGCCTCATTTGCCAAAGTCCAGGAAACATGCCCACTGCTTCTCCCAGGCGCGCATGAGCGCCTCCCTGCGGGACGCGTCCAGCGTGCTGCAGCGGATGGAATTCTCGCAGAGCTGCCGGATCTGCGCCACCCCCAGGTCCCAGCACAGGATGGCGGCAAAGAAATCATCCGTCAGCGTGCCGTGCTCCATATATCCCGGATCGTCCGAGCACAGGCACACGGGGACGCCGCGCTTCAGGTACTCCACCGCCGGATGGGACCGCAGGTCGGGGACATAGCGGAGCATATGGTTGCTCACGGGGGACACCTCCACGCAGACCCCGTCCCGGATCACCTGCTCCATGAGGGAGGGGAAGCGGTAGAGGTTCAGCCCGTGCCCGATCCTTCTGCATCCGAGCAGCATCGCGTCGATGATGTTGTCCGAGCCGGGGAGCACGCTCTCCCCCGCGTGGAGCAGCGGCACCAGCTCCGGGGCCTTTTCCATGATCCCCCGGAGCATCCCGACATACGCCGTCAGGGGATAGCTGGCATCCTCCTCATTGACCAGATCAAACCCGGTCACAAAATCGCGGGGGCCGCCGGGGTCCCGGGTGTCCTTCACCTGGTTGTGCACGGTCACGCAGTTCTCCATGAGGGCCCGGGTCTTGTCCATGTCGCGCTCGAGGGCCTTGAGCCCGGTGCCGATCACGTTCACCCTGAAATCGGGGACCTCCTCCCGCACCCGGTCAAGGGCGCGCAGGACCGCCTGCGCCCCGGCCGCCGCCGTCTCGGGGGAACCGGCAAGCTCGGTGCGCACCTCGACGTGGAGGATGCCGCTCCTGCAGTAATAGCGGAAGGCCTCCACATAATACGCCTCCACCAGGTCCTGTGTGGCGGTCAGGGCCCCCTGTCTGCCGAACAGCCCCTCGAACCAGTCCCAGATGTTCAGGGCATCGGCCCCGCCCAGGAGGGTCCACTGCCGGAGCAGCTCCTCCCGGGTGAACACGCCCCGCTCCAGCGCATCCCCCACGCGCATTTCATCCGCCGCGGCCTCCCCGGGGGATGCATGGCAGAAGAGCCGGTACCGGTTCTCCTCCCCCGTGCCGATATACAGCTCCTCCCTCGAGCGGACAAACGCGAGCAGCTCGTCAAAGGGCAGCATCGTCATCCCGTGGACATGGAGGTCCGCTCCCTTGGGCAGCGCCTCGCAGAACCCGTACAGCGTGCTTTCCCAGATCCGCTCATCCGTCAGGAACGCCAGGTCCCCGGGGACCCTCCCCCCGAGGGCGGAGACCGCCTCCGCCTTCCACTTTGCGAGCCGGAGGTCCAGCTGCCGTTCCTCCTCCGTCAGGACCACGCCGGTCCTGTAGGCGTTCTCCCGGACGATTTCCGCGCGGCGCATGAGGTAATCCTCCATCCGGAAGTCCGCATCGGCCCGCACAGTCCCGCAAAGGGCGGCCAGGCAGAAAAGCAGTGCCAGAAAAAATCCTTTTCCCTTCATCCTGTTCTCCTTTCTTCCCGGCAAAAGGTCCGGGACGCGGCAAGCCCCCCGCGGGAGCGCTCTAAGGTCCGGGGTGCGGCGGGAAGAGGTTTTTCCCCTCCCCGCGGGAATACGGGAAACGCCCCGCTTTGCGGGGCGGGGGGATCAGGCGCGGCCGCGGAAAATGTGCCTGTGGAGCAGCCGGATGAGCGCGTCCGGGTTGAACGGCTTGGCCAGGTGCGCGTCCATCCCGGCCTCCATGCAGGCCTTCACGTCGTCGTCAAAGGCGTTGGCGCTCATGGCGAGGATGGGCACCGTCCGGGCATGGGCATCCTCCAGGGCGCGGATGGCCCGGGTGGCCTCGAGGCCGTCCATCTCCGGCATCTGGATGTCCATGAGCACCGCGTCATAGCGCTGCCCGTCAACAAAGCGTTCAAGCGCCACGCGGCCGTTGGGCGCCCGGTCGGTGACCAGGCCGAACTGCCCCATGACCATGGCGGCAATCTCCGCGTTGATGTCATTATCCTCCACGAGGAGCACCCGCATGCCCGCCAGGTCCACGGGGTCCTCCCCGGCCTCCTCCCCGGGCGCGGGCTCCTCCAGGGTCTCCAGCTCCACCTCCACCGTGAACTCGGAGCCCTCTCCCAGGCGGCTCCTGACGGAAATGGTGCCGCCCATCAGCTCCACGACCTTCGCCGTGATGGCCAGCCCCAGGCCGCTGCCCTGCACCCGGTTGATCCGGGTGCTCATCTCCCGGGAGAAGCTTTCAAAGATATGGGGCAGGTACTCCTCGCTGATCCCGATGCCCCTGTCCCGCACGATGAAGCGGTAGAGGAAGCGCCCCGGGGCGCTTCCCGGGGATTCCTCCGCCACGATGGCCACCT
>CACYCQ010000019.1:0-3514 GCA_902772995.1 uncultured Eubacteriales bacterium | reverse complement strand
GATGGCCCGGGCAAAGTGCATCTCATGGGTGACGATCATCATGGTTTTGCCGGTTTTGGCCAGGTCCCGGATCACCGCCTGCACCTCTCCCACCATGGTGGGGTCCAGCGCGCTGGTGGGTTCATCCAGCAGGATCACATCCGGGTCCATGGCCAGGGTCCGGGCGATGGCGATGCGCTGCTGCTGTCCGCCGGAAAGCTCGTCGGGGTAGCTCAGGGCCTTTTCCGCCAGGCCCACGGCGCGCAGCAGCTGCATCCCCGTATCGTAGGCCTCCTGCTTCGGCTTCCCCAGCAGGTCCATGGGCGCCATCATGATGTTCTCGATCACCGTCTTGTGGCCGAAAAGGTTGAAGTGCTGGAACACCATCCCCATCTTCCGGCGCACCTTGCTGATGTCGCACCGGGGATCCGTGATGTCCACCCCGTCCATCCAGATTTTCCCGGATGTGGGCTTCTCCAGCTGGTTGATGCAGCGCAGGAGCGTGCTTTTGCCCGTGCCGGAGGGCCCGATGACGCAGATCACGTCGCCGTCATGGATTTCCGTGCAGATATCCCTGAGGGGCGTGACGTTGGAATATTCCTTTTTCAGATGTTCGATCCTAATCATCCGTCCTGACCCCCTTCAGAATGTCCTTCGGCCCTCTGCGCCTTGGATTCAGCCGTTTTCTGATCACTTCCACCGCAACCTCCAGCAGCCCCTCCAGCACAAAGTAGATCACCGTCACCGCGATCAGCGGGAAGAAGGCCTCATAGGTGCGGCTGCGCACGATGTCGCCCATCTTGGTCAGGTCCTGCACGGCGATATAGCCCACGATGGCCGTGGACTTGATCAGCCCCACGACCTCGCCGCTGTAGGCGGACATGACGTGCGGCAGCGCCTGCGGCAGGATGATGGTGAAGAAGGTGCGGCGGTTCGAGTAGCCCAGGGCATACGCCGCTTCGGTCTGTCCCTCGTTCACCGCCCCGACGCCCATTTTCAGCAGCCCGAACACCGCCGACCCGAAGGTCAGGGTAAAGCCGATGACCGCCACCAGGATGCCGCTGACCGACGCCTTGCCGAAGACGATATAAAAGAGGATCATCAGCAGCACCACCATGGGGGTTCCCTGCACCAGCCACATGGCCACCCGCGTGACCCCGTTGGCCACGGGGTTCCCGTTGCGGCACAGCATATACACGCCAAAGCCCAGCGCCGTGCCGCACAGCAGGGACAGGAGGGTGATCAGCAGCGTGTTGGCGACGCCCTGGGCAAACAGGTGCCACCTCTCCTCCCGGATAAATGTCTTGTCGAAGCTGTTTCTGATCCCGGACCAGAAGGAGGCGGTCCGGGGCTCCTCCGCGGAGCGCACCACCAGGACCACGCCGCCGGAATAGTTCGGCTCGGAAAAGAGCACGCTTTCGGCCCGCTCGGGGGTGATCGTGATCGCGGAACCGACAAAGTCGCATTTCCCCGACTCCACCGCGGGCAGCACGGCATCCAGGTTCATGACCTCGATTTGCAGCCCGTAGCCGCGGGCCTGGCAGAACTGCGCCGCGATGTCCACATCGTAGCCCACCACTTCGCCCTCGCGGATGTATTCAAAGGGCATATAGTCGCCGTCCGTGGCCATGACCAGGGTGCCCTTTTCAGCCGGAAAGGCGCGGTAGTCCGGAATCGTTTTGCTCTTTTCATCCGTGCTGAACCATTTTTCAGCAAGCCTGTCCATCCCGCCGTCCTGGCGGAGCGAACGGAGGAATTCGCTGAATTCCCCGCACAGTTTCTGTCCCTTCCCGTCCTTTGAAAAGCAGTACGCGCTGTCGAAGTCCTGGATGAATTCCGGGATATAGTCAATCCCCTCATACCCCTGGCTGATCATGTACCGGACCACCGGTTCATTCGAGGGAAAGGCGTCGATCTTCCCGGCCGCAAGGGCGGTCAGCAGATCGCTCTGGTTGTTGTAGTAGGTCAGCTGTGCATCGGGAAACGCGGTGCGGATGAGCAGATCAAAACTCGTTCCGGATGGAATCCCGATGCGTTTTGTCCGCATGTCCTCAAGGGAGGGCAGCCCGGCTCTGCCCTGCGCCTCAGGCGTCCTGAGCACGGCCATGACTGTGCCGCCCGTGTAGTAGGGGACGGAAAAATCCACGCTCTCCCGGCGTTCCTCCGTGATGCTGATCCCGGCGGCGGCGAAATCCGCCTTGCCGGACTGGACCGCGGGCAGGACGCCGTCAAAGTTCATGTTCTCCACGATGAGGCCGTACCCCCGGGCCTGGCAGAACCTTGCCGCCAGGTCGATTTCGATTCCCACGAGCGTGCCGCCCCTGAAATAGCACATCGGCACATAGCCGCCCTCCGTGGCCATTGTCAGCGTTCCGTTCGCCGCGGGAAGGGAAGCGTAGTCCGGCACGGTTTTTTCGCTCTCCGGCCCGCTGATCCACTTGTGCAGGATCCCGTCCAGCTCGCCGCTGTCCCTGATGCCGCCAAGCCACGCGTCAAGCTCGTCCTTCAGCTTTTCGCCCCTGTCGGATTTGGGCAGGACGAAGCCGACGTCAAAGCTGGTCATCCGCCCGTCCAGAATCCGCAGCCGGTCGTTTTCCGCCGACATCAGCCGCAGAACCGCTTCATCCCCCGGGAAGGCGTCGATCTTTCCGGACTGCAGGGCAGCGGCCAGATCGGGATAGCTGTTGAAGTAACTGATCTGCGCATCCGGTATCGCTTCAAGCACAATCGCATCGAAGGTGGTCCCCGTCTGCACGCCGATGCGCTTTCCCGGCAATGCGGACAGGTCGATCTGGGCGAAACCTCCCTGCGTGAGCAGAAGCGTCAGAAGGATCAGCCATACAAATACCTGTTTTTTCATGCCCGCCTCCTCCGGATGACAAAGATGCGGAAAAGGTCCTCTCCGCCATCCCTTTTTTTCATCAATATCATACTTTTTGAGGCCGGACGCTGTCAATCACTCCCCCAGGTCTTTGGCCATCCTCTTTTCCGGCGGCACGCATTCCCGCCAGCCCCGCCTGAGAACACCGTCATTGCCCGCTGCCCGGGAATGCAGAAAAAGACGGCAGCCTCCGGTGCCGCAAAATGAGCACCTGATGGCTGCCATCCGGACGGGCCGGGTTCCCGCGGGGCCGGGCGGAAGGGTTTTGACCATTTCCCGGGCATAAGAAAAAGGGCTTTCATCACGAAAAGCCCTTGATTTCTGCGGTTTTTCACGCTTTCTGCCCGGAAAAGTGCTGTATCAAATCCACGAAGAAAACAGACCTGGTGCTGACTAAATCAGTGAGCAGGTTTGCGAGAAACACGGTCGATTCGCTTTCGACGATCCGTCAGTTGAAGGAACACGGCACAGAGGTCTATTTTGAGAAAGAAAATATCTGGACGTTTGACTCCAAGGGAGAATTCTTATTGACCATCATGTCGAGCCTGGCGCAGGAGGAAAGCCGGAGCATTTCGGAGAACGTCATCTGTGGCCACCGCAAGCGGATGGCCGACGGGAAAGAGATGGTTCCTTTCAGCCGATTTCTCGGATACG
>CACYCQ010000018.1:0-3169 GCA_902772995.1 uncultured Eubacteriales bacterium | reverse complement strand
CCAAGCGCATGGAAATCGGCGCGGTGATCGCCGCGGCGCCGGCGGAAAATGTCCGCAGGGAGGTCCCGCGTCCCGGGGATGTGGTGATCCTGCTGGGGGGCAGCACCGGCAGGGACGGCATCGGCGGGGCCACCGGCTCCTCCAAGGCCCATACCGCCCGGAGCGTGGAGACCTGCGGCGCCGAGGTGCAGAAGGGCAATGCCCCCGAGGAGCGCAAGCTCCAGCGCCTCTTCCGCAACCCCGCGGCCACGCGCCTCATCCGCCGCTGCAATGACTTCGGCGCGGGCGGCGTGTCCGTGGCCATCGGGGAGCTGGCCGACGGGCTGAACATCTGTCTGGACGCCGTGCCCCGCAAATATGAGGGCCTCGACGGCACCGAGCTGGCCATCTCGGAAAGCCAGGAGCGCATGGCCGTGGTGGTCGCCCCGGAGGACGCCCCCCGGTTCCTGGAGCTGGCGGCGCAGGAGAACCTGCAGGCGGTGCAGGTGGCGGAGGTGACCCGTCAGCCGCGCCTGGTGATGACCTGGCGGGGACGGACGATTGTGGACATCAGCCGGGAATTCCTCAGTTCCAACGGCGCCAGCCGCAAAACGGACATCGCGCCGGAGGCGGCCAGGGTGCCCGCGCCGCAGAAGATCCCCGACTCCTTTGAAAAGGGCCTCATGGAACTGGCCGGGGACCTTCGGGTCTGCTCCCGCCAGGGGCTGTGTGAGCGCTTTGACTCCACCATCGGGGCGGGGACGGTGCTCATGCCCTTTGGCGGCGTGCACCAGCTGACCCCCGCACAGGCCATGGTCCAGCGGATCAGCCTGGAGCGGGGCACGACCCGGGACTGTTCCCTCATGGCCTGGGGCTTCAGGCCCGAAATCAACGCCCAGAGCCCCTATCACGGGGCCTATCTGGCGGTGGTGGAATCCGTCAGCCGCCTGATCGCCTCCGGTGCGGGGGACAGGGAGATCTACCTGACCTTCCAGGAGTATTTTGAAAAGCCCGGAACCAGCCCCCGCCGCTGGGGACAGCCCCTGGCCGCCCTGCTGGGCGCCTTCCGGGCCCAGATGGACCTGGGCATTGCGGCCATCGGGGGAAAGGATTCCATGAGCGGCTCCTTTGAGCAGCTGGATGTGCCCCCCACGCTGGTGTCCTTTGCGGTGAGCACCGCCAAAGACAGCGACATCCTGTCACCCGAACTGAAGGGGGCGGGCCATCCGCTGGTGCTCCTGATGCCGGAGGTGGAGGAAAGCGGGCTGCCCAGTGCTGCCTCCCTTCAGGAAATCCGGGAGCGCGTGCGCGCGCTTGCCCGGGAGGGGAAGGTCCTTGCGGCCTGCACCCCGGGACCCGGCGGCATTGCCGTGGCCCTGGCGCAGATGGCCCTGGGCAATGCCCTCTCCGTGAGGATCGATCCCTCCGTGCCCCTGTCCACCCTCTTTGCGGAGCCCGTGGGCGCCATGATCCTGGAGCTTCGGGACATGGAGGCCGGAATGACCCTGCTGGGAACCACCGGCAGGGAGGACAGGCCCGTTCTCACCTGGCGTGAGGAGACCCTGGCGCTGCCCGAGTGGCTCCTTCGCAGCCGGCAGAGGCTGGAGGGCGTGTATGCCACCTGTCCCGCCGGCAGCGGGCAAACCCTGGAGCGGATGCTGTCCGCATGGCCGGGCATGCCCGAGGCGGAGGCGGCCCCCTGCGTGGATGCCCCGGCCGCGTCCTGGCCGTCCCCGGCCCTGCGCACGGCGCGCCCCCGGGTGCTCATCCCGGCATTTCCGGGCACCAACTGCGAGGTGGACAGCGCCCGCGCGGTGGAGGCGGCCGGTGCCGAGGCCTGCATCCAGGTGATCCGCAACCTGACCCCGGAGGACATCGCCCGCAGCGTGGAGCGCTTTGCCGCGCAGATCGACGCGTCGCAGGTGATCTTCATTCCCGGCGGCTTCAGCGGCGGGGACGAACCTGACGGCAGCGCCAAATTCATCACGGCCTTCTTCCGCAACGACGCCGTGCGCGAGGCGGTTACGCGCCTGCTCGAGGAGCGGGACGGCCTGATGTGCGGCATCTGCAACGGCTTCCAGGCCCTCATCAAGCTGGGGCTGGTGCCCACGGGCAGGATCACGGAGACGGATGAGCATTCGCCCACCCTGACCTTCAATACCATCGGGCGCCACCAGAGCCGCATCGTGCGCACCCGGGTGGCCAGCAACCGCAGCCCCTGGCTGCAGCTGACGCAGGTCGGGGAGATCTACTCGGTGCCGGTCAGCCACGGCGAGGGCCGCTTCCTGGCGGATGAGGCCACGCTTTCGGCCCTGGCCGCGTCGGGACAGATCGCCACCCAGTATGTGGACCTGGAGGAAAGGCCTTCCATGGATATCCGCTTCAATCCCAACGGGAGCCTGTGGGCGGTGGAGGGAATCACCAGCCCCGACGGCCGGGTGATCGGCAAAATGGGCCACAGCGAACGCGTTGCCCCGGGACTGTACCGCAATGTGCCCGGAGTCTATGACATCCGGATGTTTGAATCGGCTGTGAAGTATTTCCGCAAATAAGGAGAGGACAGATGGAATACCGTTCCGATATCGAGATTGCCCAGAGCTGCACGCTGCAGCCCATCTGGGAGATTGCCCGCCGCGCCCATGTGGAGGAGCGCTATGTGGAGCCCTACGGCCGCTACAAGGCCAAGATCGACCCGGCGCTGATCCGGGAAACCTCCCGCAGGCCCGGAAAGCTGGTGCTGGTGACCGCCATCACCCCGACCCCCGCGGGCGAGGGGAAGACCACCACGACCATCGGACTGGCGGACGGCCTGCGCCGCATCGGCAAGGAGGCCACCGTGGCCCTGCGGGAGCCCAGTCTGGGCCCGGTGTTTGGCGTCAAGGGCGGCGCCGCCGGCGGCGGATATGCCCAGGTGGTGCCCATGGAGGACATCAACCTGCATTTCACGGGGGACTTTCATGCCATCGGGGCGGCCAACAACCTGCTGGCCGCCATGCTGGACAACCACATTCAGCAGGGGAACGCCCTGAACATCGATCCCCGGAAGATCACCTGGAAGCGCTGCGTGGACATGAACGACCGTCAGCTGCGCTTCGTCGTGGACGGCCTGGGGGGTCGTGTCAACGGCACGCCCAGGGAGGACGGCTTTGACATCACCGTGGCCAGCGAGATCATGGCGGTGTTCTGCCTG
>CACYCQ010000017.1:0-2414 GCA_902772995.1 uncultured Eubacteriales bacterium | reverse complement strand
GCGGCCTGCGCCGCCGGCGAGGATACCGAGTTCGGAAAGGATCCCAAGTACCTCAAGGCGGTCACCGGTGCTCCCTACTACGGAATCGTCGGTTCCTCCTGGTGCTATTCCACCTGCGGAGGCCTGAACGTCAACGAAAAGTTCCAGGTGCTGCGCGCCACGGATGAGCAGCCCATCGAGGGCCTCTACGCCGTCGGCACGGACAGCATGGGCGTGCTGTTCTCCGAGACCAAGGCCTATGTCACCTATGGCGGCGGCGCCATGGGATATGCCTTTACCAGCGGACGTCTGGTGGGCGCCAATATCGCCGAAGCCGTCAAGTAACCTGAGAATAAAAAGAGGGCACCGGATTTTCCGGTGCCCTTTTTCCGTGCCCTGGGAGCCCCTGTCAGGCCCCGCATTTTCCCCGGCTCAGAGGACCTGACGGGAAAGGCCTGAGAGGGGCGCAGGGAGGGGAGATGCCGGGAAGATCCTTCGGGGAACCCGGCGGCGGGGGGGAAAGGCGGACTCAGCGCCCCGGCCCGCGCAGCAGGGGCGCCTGTGCAAAACGGATGACCTGCGCCCGGGCATCCACCTGAGCGGGCATCCCGAAGGGCAGGATGCAGCGGGGCATCGCATGCCCGATGTTGAGGTTGAAGACCACCGGCAGCTCCGGACGGCCGATGACCTCCCTGAGCAGCTCCCGGTACGCTGCGGCATGGGTTTCATTCATGGGCCTGCCGCAGAGTACGCCGGATACCGCATCAAACACGCCAGCGCTCTTCAGGGCCTCCAGTGCCCTGCGGTATTTTGCGGGAGAGGGCTGCTCCTCGCTGGATTCCAGCAGCAGGATGCGCCCCTCCCAGTCCTTCGCGTCCGGGAAGAGGTGGTAGCGCCTGCACATGTCGGGCAGGTCCGCGTACCGGTCCGGGAAAAACATGTCATACAGGGAATCGATGCAGCCGCCCAGAATCTCGCCGGAAAAGACGGGGGCCCCCTGCAGCAGCTCAAATCCGTGGCTTTGCAGGGCCGTCAGCGGTTTCCACGCCTCCTCAGGGGTGTAGGCCACCCTTTCCCTGTACCAGACGGGGCTTGGCGTGACCTCACGGATGCCCCCGGTACGGACCAGCTCCTCAAAGAAGGCCCGGGTATAGGGATGCATCTGCGGCCCCAGCTCGCACACGTCCGGGAGGAACGCCTGTCCGTAGAAGGTGCGCAGTCCGACCTTGTGGAGCATCAGGTGGTTGAAGGTGGTATCGGAGAAGCCGAGAAACACCTTGTCCGTCACGGCTGCGGCCAGCTCGCCGCGGTCGAACAGGTACGGAAGCAGGCGGTAGGTATCATCCCCGCCTGTGGCGCACAGGATCATGTCGATTTCCGGGTCCCGGAAGGCCTGGAGAAGGTCCTTCGCCCGGTTTTCCGGGTGCTTGCTGACGGCATCCAGACCGTCCAGGGCATGGGGCAGGAACCGTACGTCAAGTCCGGCTTCCTTCAGCCTGCGCAGACCGATGTCCACCTCAAAGCGGACGGATGCCTCGCCGATGATCCCGCTTGACAGGCTGACAATCCCGATGGTTCTGATCATACTTTCCTCCTTCCGGGGCGGATGCGCCCCGATTTGTGGTCTGCCTGATATTCTGCACTTGGCGGGCCCGGTTGTCACGCGGTTTTGCGAGAGGAAGCGCCGCGCCCCCTCCTCCGGGGTCGCGGGAAAGGCGCGTTGTCCGTGAAGTGCCTGACCTTTGAAACCGGCTCTGTGCCTGACCGCGGAATATCTCAGCCTGCCGCGCAGGCGAGCCCTGTTCGTCCGGAGATGCCTAAAACCAGAATCCCTGAGCGAAAAAGGACCCTGCCGTGCAGCGATGATCTGAGCGGAACCCCTTCGCGGTGGCCAGTGGCGTGCAGTCATGAAATCCCATCCTTCTGAACGAAATGACGCAGGCCTGTCATTCCATGGAGACATGTGCCAGGAGCCCGGGCTTGACCATTTCCTCGTATTGGATGCCGTTTTCAATTTGTTCCGCCACAGGAAATCCCGTGTCTGGTTTGGATTATTATATATTATATAATGATATACGATATGCAATGATTACAACTTGTATGCTTTAGGCTCCGCAAATGGCCGCTGTTGTTTGCGCAGAACGCGCACGGCGTCCTGCCCCTCCTGGGGGAGGGCTAAAGAC
Source organism: uncultured Eubacteriales bacterium (assembly GCA_902772995.1). Classification (GTDB taxonomy): domain Bacteria; phylum Bacillota; class Clostridia; order Christensenellales; family Aristaeellaceae; genus Ventricola. Next base: position 252 of record CACYCQ010000017.1, on the reverse strand, counting down.
GATTTTCCCGGTCGTTTCATAGAAGAGGATCCCCATCGTATGTCCACTGCAGGGACATTTTGTGGATCTGTTCCAAAGGCACGCTCATGTGCTCCCCGCCAGTGAGAGTCGTACATTCTCGTGGCATGGGCCTGTGCGGTGTGTGAATATAAACAGGCGACGTTCCCTTTTTGAAAGGCCTGCAGCAAATGAGGAGAATTCTGGCCCCTGGAGGAATAGATCCCATAATAACGAAGGTTGCAGAAATGGGGG
>CACYCQ010000016.1:0-18894 GCA_902772995.1 uncultured Eubacteriales bacterium | reverse complement strand
TTTGCCGATGCCGCCGCCACCTTCTCCTCGTTTACCGAGGCGCCCGAGGTGCTGCCCCTGTAAGGGGCCTTCCCGGGTCACCAAACGGGTCCCCGCCGCAGGGCGGGGGCCCGTTTGTTCTTTGTGCGCATGTGATTTCCGCCCTACAGGCTGTAGCTCTCCCTGAGGATCTCCCCCAGGCGAGCGGCGATCTTCCCCGCCCCGGCGGCATTCAGGTGGTCCGTGTCCTGGTAATCCGTGGACGCGTCGATGCCCAGGGATTCCACCTCGTCAAACAGGTTGACGTACCGGCAGCCGTTTTCCTGGGCGTAGGCGCGGATGGCCTCCACGTCCCGGTACTCCCCGTTGTAGGGGATGGTGAAAAAGAGGACCTCTGTGCCCCTTTCCCTGCAGGCCGCCACCAGCTCGTCCAGCTCCCTGCGGGCCTCCGGGATCAGCTCATTCTGGGGCAGGCTCCGGATGTCCGGGATCACCTGGGGCGTCACCGCGTCGCTGACGTAGTAGCCCAGGCTTTCGGAAAACTGCGATTCGTTGCGCTCCGGGACAAAGGTCCTGCGCTTGATGTCCTTCCAGTTTTCATGAAAGGCCACGATGGGCACCAGGTAGCTCAGGTACCGCTCCGGGTCCCGCCCGAAGCACCGGTACAGGTAGCGGGCCTTGGCCATGGACGGGGGCAGGTTTTTGGACATGTAGATTTCGCCGTTCAGGTCCGTCTTCTGGGTGACGTCGTTGACATAGAAGGTCTCAATGAGCACCACTCTGGGGCGCTGGCGCCGCAGCGCCGCCTCCACAAAGAGGTTCACGGTGTTGATCCTCTGCCAGTCCGTGGCCATGTTGTAGGCGGAGATCCCCATGTCCCGCAGCACCCGGGTGTCCACGCCCTTCCAGGCGTGGCTGGAGCCGAAGACCAGGACGTCATAGCTGTCCCGGGGCTGGCGGGTGATGGCCCTCACCGCGCACAGGGGATCCGCCAGGGTGGTGGGCAGCACCAGCTTTCCCGCCAAGTGGATGGCCCACACCAGCAGACACAGGCACAGCAGCCCCTTGCACACTCGTTGCTTCATGGCATCTGGGGAGCCCTGCAGCGCAGGGGGAATGCTTCTCCCGTCCGTCCTTTCCCGTGCATTCCGTCAGAACTGGAAATAAATGAAGTTTTCCGCATGGTACTGCGGTCCGTACAGCCCGAAGAGCAGGATGGCGGTCACCGCCAGCACCCCGAAGAGCACCCTGAACAGCCAGCTCTGCGCCAGGATGACCTCCCGCACCCGGATCCCCCGGCGCCCCGCCAGGTCGCAGCCGAGGACCACCAGCAGGCACGCCCACACGAGGCCCAGGCTGCGCTCATCCAGGCCGCAGGCCGCCAGCCCCCCGTTGAAGAGCACCCAGGGATTGAAGGTGCCCATGCTCCTGAAGGCTTGCATGGCCTGCTCCAGATTGTCCGCCCTGAAGAAGACCCAGGAAATGCACACCAGCACGAAGGTCACCGCCACGCCCCAGATGCGCCGCCCCAGGGACTCCTCGGGGAGCCCCAGCAGCTGCCGCACACGGCGCCTGGCGGGGGCGCTCACCTCGCCCGCGATCTGGTACAGGCCGTTCAGGACCCCCCAGATGACAAAGGTGATCTCCGCCCCGTGCCACAGGCCGCTCACCGCAAAGACGATAAGCAGGTTCACAAGCTTCCTTCCCCGTCCCCTCCGGTTGCCCCCCAGGGGGATGTAGAGGTAGTCCCGGAACCAGCCCGTCAGGGAGATGTGCCAGTGCCGCCAGAACTCCGCCACGGATGAACAGAGGTAGGGGCTTTTGAAGTTCTCCATGAGGCGGATGCCCAGCAGCCGGGCCGACCCCGCTGCGATGACCGAATAGCCGTAGAAATCGCAGTAGATCTGGAAGGCGAAGAAGGCGGTGGCCACCATGAGGTAGACGCCGGGGAAGGCGTCCATGTCCCCGTAGGCCGTATCCACAAAGACGGCCAGCCGGTCCGCCACCACGATCTTGAGGAAGTACCCCCACAGCAGCAGCAGCAGCCCCTCCTGCACCTCCAAAAAAGAGGGGACCCGGCGCTTCCTTACCTGGGAGAGCAGGTGCCCGGAGCGCTCGATGGGGCCCGCCACCAGCTGGGGGAAGAAGGACACGAAGAGCGCGTAGGTCACAAAGGACCGCTCCGCCCGGGTCTGCCCCCGGTACACGTCCACCACGTACCCGATGGCCTGGAAGGTGTAAAACGAAATGCCCACCGGCAGCAGCAGCCCCAGCCGGGGCGCGGCGGTACCCGGGCGGAACAGGGAGAGAAGGCCCGCTCCCAGCCTGAGGGCAAAGTCCGCATATTTAAAGATGAACAGCAGCAGCAGGCTGACGCCGATGCCCGCCGCCAGCCACAGGCGCCTTTTGCCCCTTCCGTCCTCGATGGCGATGGCCGCCGCATAGGTGGAGGTCAGGGTCAGCAGCAGCAGCAGCCCGTACCCCACGTTCCAGGACAGGTAAAAAAACAGGCTGGCCCCGAGCAGCACATGGCGGCTGAACCTTGCCGGCACGGCGTAATACAGCGCCAGCACCACTGGCAGAAACACCAGATACGCATATGAGTTGAACAGCATCTTGTCCTCTGTTTCTCCTCTCCCCGGTGGCCGCCGCGGGATCGCCGCGCGGCCTCTTCTCCGCATTATATGCGTCTTCTTTTCCCCGTGCAAGCTGTCCCCCCTTCCGCGGCGGGGCGAAGGGGTCCGTCAACTTTTCTTTTTTTCCGGGTTGACGGATTTCCTCCCCGGGGCTATACTTTCGTCAACTTAAGTCTGACATGAAGTTGACGAAGGAGGGCTCCCCGTGACCCGTTCCACCACCCGCCTGGTGGCGGCCTCCCTGATGGCCGCCCTGACCGCCGTGTGCTCCCAGATCCAGATTCCCCTGCCCGCGGTGCCCCTGAGCCTGTCCCTCTTTGCCGTCCACCTCTCCGGCGCCCTGCTGGGGCCCCTGTGGGGCCCCGTCTCCCAGGTGGTGTACGTGATGCTGGGCCTTGCGGGCGTCCCGGTGTTTGCCGGCCTGCGCGCAGGGCCCCCCGTGCTGTTCGGGAACACCGGCGGGTACCTCGCCGGCTACATCCTTGCCGCCTTCGCCACGGGGCAGGCCGCCTCCCGCCTCCCCTGCAGGCTGCCCTTCCTTGCCCTGGGCATGGCCGTGGGCACGCTCCTTTGCTACACCTTCGGGACGGCCTGGTTCATGGCCCTCACCCATCTGTCCCTCTCCTCAAGCCTTGGCGCCTGCGTGCTGCCCTTCCTTCCCGGCGACGCCGTCAAGATCCTCCTGGCCGCCTCCCTGGCCCTGCGCCTGCGCGCGCCCCTGCGCCGCGCGGGGTTCCCGGTTCCCGGAGCGGACCCCGCCGCCGCCCAAAGCGCCTGAGCCTGCGCCCCTTCGGGGGCGTTTTTTCTTCTCCCTCAATTGTCACATGCGGGTTCATTGGGTATAATGGCCGGGAAAAATCGGGAAAAGACCGGAAAGGAAGTTGACCGCCTTATGCTCAGAGTCGAAAAAAAACTGGACCGCAACGCCCCCTGCTGGTGCGGCAGCGGCAAAAAATACAAATCCTGCCACTATGATTTTGATGAGCGCCTCCGCCAGATGCGCAGGGAGGGCCTGGAGGTCCCGCCCCACAGGATCATCCGCAACGAGGAACAGATCGAGGGCATCCGCAAAAGCGCCAAGGTGAACATCGCGGTGCTCGACTACGTGGCCGAGCACATCCGCGAGGGCATCTCCACCGAGGAGATCGACCGCTGGGTCTACGATCTGACCACCCGGATGGGGGCCATCCCCGCGCCCCTCAACTATGAGGGCTATCCCAAGTCCGTGTGCACCTCCATCAACGAGATGGTCTGCCACGGCATTCCCTCCCCGGATGTCATCCTGAAGGAGGGGGACATCATCAACGTGGACTGCTCCACCATCCTGAACGGCTACTTCTCCGACTCCTCCCGCATGTTCATCATCGGGGAGACCACCCCGGAAAAGAAAAAGCTGGTGGAGTTCACCCGCGCCAGCATGGAGGCCGCGGTGGCGGTGGTGAAGCCCTGGCACCTGCTGGGGGACATCGGCGGGGTCATCAACAGCATGGCCAGGGAGAACGGGTACCAGGTGGTCCGCAACATCGGCGGCCACGGCTGCGGCATCGAGTTCCACGAGGATCCCTACGTCTCCCACGTGGCCAGGGCCGGCACCGGCATGGTCATGGCGCCGGGCATGACCTTCACCATCGAGCCCATGGTCAACATGGGCACCCACCGCGTCCACGTCATGGGGCCCGACGGCTGGAACGTGCGCACCGAGGACCGCAAGCCCAGCGCCCAGTGGGAGGTGCAGGTGCTGGTCACCGAGGACGGCTGCGAAATTCTGACCTACTGATCCTCCGCCCGAAGGGCCGGATATGCGGGAGCCTGAGCCGGACCGCCTCCCCTCCGCGACAGGGAGGAGGGGGCTCCGCGAGTGCGCGCAGGTCAGTTCAGGTGCGCGCAGGTCAGCGCAGGTCAGTGAGGGTCAGCGCAGGTCAGTGCAGGAGCGCGTGACCTGCCGCCCCCGCCGGGGGGACCGGGGACCCGGGGTCCTCAGGCGGACCTGCCGCCGGGCCTGTACAGTTTTCCAGGGGCATGCAGAGCGCATGCCCCTTTTTTATCCCTCAGGAAGGGCAGCGGCCCTCCGGAGGCGCCTGCGCTCTCCCGGACACGCTTTCGCCCTCCCCCCGGCCTTGTTCCCTCCATGGCCCTGTGCTATAATCCGCCCACATCACAAGGAGGTTTTTCATGGAGAACACCCGCTTTATCCTCAAATCTCCCTTCCACCCCCAGGGCGACCAGCCTGCCGCCATCGAGGCCCTCACCCGGGGCGCGCAGGAGGGGATGCCCTGCCAGATCCTGCTGGGCGTGACCGGTTCCGGCAAGACCTACACCATGGCCAGCGTCATCGAGAAGCTTCAGCGGCCCACGCTGGTCATCGCCCACAACAAGACCCTCGCCGCCCAGCTGTGCTCGGAGTTCCGGGAGTTCTTCCCCGACAGCGCGGTGGAGTACTTCGTCTCCTACTACGACTATTATCAGCCGGAGGCGTACATCGCCTCCACCGACACCTACATCGAGAAGGACTCCTCGGTCAACGAGGAGATCGAGCGCCTGCGCCACAGCGCCACGGCGGCCCTGCGGGAGCGCCGGGACGTCATCGTGGTCGCCTCCGTCTCCTGCATCTACTCCATGGGCGACCCGTCGGAGTATGAGGGCATGATGATCTCCCTGCGGCCCGGCATGGCCCTGGACCGGGAGACCCTCCTTTCCCGGCTGGTGGACATCCAGTACGAGCGCAATGACATCGACTTCTCCCGGGGCACCTTCCGGGTCCGGGGCGACGTGGTGGAGATCTTCCCCGCCGGCTATGAGTCCTCCGCCCTCCGGGTGGAGTTCTTCGGGGATGAGATCGACCGCATCAGCGCCATCGACGTGCTGACGGGCCATGTGGAGATGATCCTCTCCCATATCTCCATCTATCCGGCCACCCACTACGCCACCCCGCGGGAGACCATCGACCGGGCCATCTCCGCCATCTCGCAGGACATGGCCAGGAGGGCGGAGGAGTTTACCGCCGCGGGCCAGCTGCTGGAGGCCCAGCGCATCACCCAGCGCACGGAATACGACATCGAGATGCTGCGGGAGCTGGGCTACTGCACCGGCATCGAGAACTACTCCCGCTACTTTGACGGCCGCAGCCCCGGGGACGCCCCGTACACGCTGCTTGACTACTTCCCGGATGACTACCTGGTGTTCGTGGACGAGAGCCACGTGACCCTGCCCCAGGTCCGGGCCATGTACAACGGGGACCGGGCCCGCAAGGAGGCCCTGGTCTCCTACGGCTTCCGCCTGCCCAGCGCCTTTGACAACCGCCCCCTGCGCTTTGAGGAGTTTGAATCCCGCATCGGGCAGATGATCTGCGTGAGCGCCACCCCCGGCCCCTGGGAAAACGGCCATGCCCTGCAGGTGGTGGAGCAGATCATCCGGCCCACGGGGCTGCTGGACCCCGAGATCATCGTGCGCCCCGCCACCGGCCAGGTGGACGACCTGTACTCAGAAATATTGGAGACCACGGCAAAGGGCTTCCGCACCCTGGTCACCACCCTCACCAAGCGCATGGCGGAAAGCCTGACCAACTATCTCACGGAGATGAACGTGCGGGTGCGCTACCTGCACTCGGACGTGGAAACCATGGAGCGCCAGGAGATCCTGCGGGACCTGCGCCTGGGCGAGTTCGACGTGCTGGTGGGCATCAACCTGCTGCGGGAGGGCCTGGACCTGCCGGAGGTGGCCCTGGTGGCCATCCTGGACGCGGACAAGGAGGGCTTCCTGCGCAGCGAGGTGAGCCTGATCCAGACCATCGGCCGGGCGGCCCGCAACGCCGAGGGCCGGGTCATCATGTACGCCGACAGCGAAACGGACAGCATGCGCGCCGCCATCTTCGAGACCCAGCGCCGCCGCCAGATGCAGCAGCGCTACAACAGCGAGCACGGCATCGTGCCCACCACCGTGGTCAAGTCCGTCCGGGACCTGCTGGAAATCGGGCGCGCCCCCGACAAGGGGGAGCGCGTGCCCTCCCGCCGCAGGGGCCTCACCGAGGAGGAAAAGACGGGCCTGGCCGAACACCTGGAGGAGCAGATGCTCCAGGCCGCCGCCAACCTGGATTTCGAGCTGGCGGCAAGGCTGCGTGACCAGCTCTTTGAGCTCCAGGGCAAAAACGCCGAGGAGATCCGCCGGGAGGAGGCCGTCCCCGTCCGGAAAAAGCCCCGGCGCCGCCGTCCCCGCTGACCCGAACCCATGAAAGGAGGCGCCCTTCGGGCGCAGGCAAACACAGCATGCATGACACCATTACCCTCCGGGGGGTCCACCAGAACAACCTGAAGGGCTTTGATCTGACCCTTCCCCGCAACCGCCTCATCGTCTTCACCGGCCTGTCGGGCAGCGGCAAGTCCTCCCTGGCCTTTGACACCCTGTACGCCGAGGGCCAGCGCAGGTACGTGGAGTCCCTCTCCTCCTACGCCAGGCAGTTCCTGGGGCAGATGGAAAAGCCCGCCGTGGACAGTATCGAGGGGCTGTCCCCCGCCATCTCCATCGACCAGAAGACCACCAGCCGCAATCCCCGCTCCACCGTGGGCACGGTCACGGAGATCCACGACTACCTGAGACTGCTCTACGCCCGGGTGGGCACCCCCCACTGCCCCAAATGCGGCCGGGAGATCTCCCGCCAGAGCGTGGACCAGATCGCCGACCAGCTGCTCTCCCTGCCCGAGCGCACCCGGGTGCAGCTGCTGGCGCCGGTGGTCCGGGGCAAGAAGGGCGAGCACCGGAGCATCCTCGATTCCGTCATCAAGCAGGGCTTCGTGCGCGTGCGCATCGACGGCGAGGTCATGGACGCCGCGGAGGCGCCCGCCCTGGCCAAGACACGCAAGCACGACATCGAGGTGGTGGTGGACCGCCTCATCATCCGGGATGACATCCGCCGCCGCCTGACCGACTCCATCGAAACCGCCACCGGCCTGTCCGGCGGCATCCTGATTGCCGACATCGGCCCCGGGGAGCAGGAGATCCTCTTCTCCGAGCACCTGGCCTGCCCGGAGTGCGGCATCTCCATGGAGGAGCTCGCCCCCCGGTCCTTCTCCTTCAACAGCCCCTACGGCGCCTGTCCCGCCTGCTCGGGCCTGGGCTTCCTCTCCCGCATGGATCCCGACCTGGTGCTGCCCGACCGGGACAAGAGCCTGCGCGAGAAGCCCTTCACGGTTCCCGGCTTCACCGGCTGGGAGGCCGGCACCCAGGCCGGCATGTTCTTTTCGGCCCTGGCCGAGCGCTACGGCTTCACCCTGGACACCCCCCTGTCCAGCCTGTCCCCCGAAGCCCTTCACGCCCTGCTCTACGGCACCGGCGAGGAGCTTCTGGACATCCAGTACACCTCTCCCCGGGGGGACTTCCATTCCTTCCGGGCCGCCTTTGAGGGGGTCATCCCCATTGCGGAGCGCCGCTTCCACGAGACCAGCAGCGATTCCGCCCACGCCTACTACGAATCCCTGACCATGGAGGTCCCCTGTCCGGAGTGCGCCGGCAAGCGCTTCAAGCCGGAGATCCTGGCGGTCACGGTGGGCGGGCGCTCCATAGCCGACGTGTCCGATCTGTCCATCCTGGACGGCATCCGCTTTTTTGACGATCTGTCCTTCGGGCCCCAGAACCGGATGATCGCCGCACCCATCCTCAGGGAGGTCCATGCCCGGCTCTCCTTCCTCAAGGACGTGGGCCTGGGGTACCTGACCCTCTCCCGGGGCGCCGCCACCCTCTCCGGCGGCGAGGCCCAGCGCATCCGCCTGGCCACCCAGATCGGCTCCGGGCTGGTGGGGGTGCTCTACATCCTGGACGAGCCCTCCATCGGGCTGCACCAGCGGGACAACGCCCGCCTCATCCGCACCCTCAAGCAGCTGCGGGACCTGGGGAACACCCTGGTGGTGGTGGAGCACGATGAGGAGACCATGCGGGAGGCGGACCAGATTGTGGACATCGGCCCCGGCGCCGGAGAGCACGGCGGGGAGCTGCTGGCCCAGGGCACCGTGGAGGACATCATCGCCTGCCCGCGCTCCATCACCGGGGACTACCTCGCCGGCAGAAAGGCCATTCCCATCCCCGAACGGCGCCGCCGGCCCTCCGGCTTTCTCACCGTCCGGGGCGCCAGGGAGCACAACCTCAAAAACCTCACCGTGCGCATCCCCCTGGGCGTCATGTCCGTGGTCACCGGCATCTCCGGCAGCGGCAAGTCCACCCTGGTCAACAGCATCCTCTACCGGACGCTGCAGCGGGACCTCAACCGCGCCCGGACCCGCCCGGGGGCGTGCGACGGCATCGACGGCATCGACCAGCTGGACAAGGTCATCGCCATCGACCAGAGCCCCATCGGCCGCACGCCCCGCAGCAACCCCGCCACCTACACCGGGCTGTTTGATCTCATCCGCCGGGTCTTCGCCTCCACCCCCGAGGCCAGGGCGCGGGGCTACAGGGAGAACCGCTTTTCCTTCAACGTGAAGGGCGGCCGGTGCGAATCCTGCAACGGCGACGGCATCCTGCGCATCGAGATGCACTTCCTGGCGGACATCTTCGTCCCCTGCGAGGTGTGCAAGGGCAAGCGGTACAACCGGGAGACCCTGGAGGTCACCTACAGGGGCAAGTCCATCGCCGACGTGCTGGAGATGACCGTGGAGGAGGCCCTGGAGTTCTTTGCCGCCTACCCCGCCATCTCCCGCAAGCTCCAGACCCTCCACGACGTGGGACTGGGGTACATCCGCCTGGGCCAGCCCAGCACCACCCTCTCGGGAGGCGAGGCCCAGCGGGTCAAGCTGGCCACCGAGCTGTCCCGGGCGTCCACGGGCCGCACCTTCTATGTACTGGATGAGCCCACCACCGGGCTGCACATGGATGACTGCAGCCGCCTGGTGCAGGTGCTCAACCGCCTGGTCGGCGACGGCAACTCCGTGCTGATCATCGAGCACAACCTGGATGTCATCAAGGCCTGCGATCACGTCATCGATCTGGGGCCCGAAGGCGGGGACGCCGGCGGGACCCTCATCTGCCAGGGCACCCCCGAGGAGGTGGCCGCCTGCCCTGACAGCTACACCGGTCAGTTCCTTGCCCCCGTCCTGGCGCGGGGAAGCGTCGCACAATCCCCCCAATGATCCACATGAAAGGAGCATCCGTCCATGTACACCCCCCATCCTGACCGTTACAACCGGATCCCCTACCGGCGCTGCGGCCGCAGCGGCCTCCTGCTCCCCATGCTCTCCCTGGGCCTGTGGCACAACTTCGGGGAGCTCACCCCCTTCGGCACCCAGGCGGAGATCCTCCGCTGCGCCTTTGACCACGGCATCACCCACTTTGACCTGGCCAACAACTACGGCCCGCCCGCGGGCGAGGCGGAAACCAATTTCGGCCGCCATATGGACCTCGACTGGCGCCCCCACCGGGACGACCTGGTGATCTCCACCAAGGCCGGCTACAGGATGCAGGATGGGCCCTACGGGGAGTGGGGCAGCCGGAAATACCTGATCTCCTCCCTGGACGCCAGCCTGAGGCGCATGCACCTTGACTACGTGGACATCTTCTATCACCACCGTCCGGATCCCCAGACCCCCCTGGAGGAGACCATGGGGGCCCTGGAGCAGATCGTGCGCAGCGGCAAGGCCCTGTATGTGGGCATCTCCAACTATCCCGCGGACCAGACCCGCAGGGCCGCCGAGATCCTCGGGTCCATGGGCATCCACCTGCTCATCCACCAGCCCCGCTACAGCATGCTGGACCGCTGGGTGGAGGGGGGCCTGACGGATGCCCTGCGGGAGCTGGGCACCGGCGCCATCGCCTTCAGCCCCCTGGCCGGCGGGCGCCTGACCGGCAAGTACCGCTCCGGCATTCCCGCGGACTCCCGGGCCAGCCTTGATCCCCGGTTCCTGAAGCCGGAGATGATCGATGCGCGCCTCACCCGCCTCACGGACCGCCTGCTGCCCGTCGCCCGCCGCCGGGAGCAGACCCTGGCCCAGCTGGCCCTGCAGTGGGTCCTGCGGGATGAGGTCATCACCTCCGCCCTGATCGGCGCCAGCCGTCCCTCCCAGGTGGAGGAGAACGTGGCGGCCGTGAACCATCCGCCCCTCTCCGGGGAGGATCTGCGGGACATTTCCGAGGCCCTCGCCGCCTATGACGAGGAGGGTCGCGCATGATTTCCCCCATCTACCGGGACATGCTTTCCCGCAAATCGGTCATCCGCGAGCTGAACGAGGAGGCGGCCCGGCTTTCAGCGGACGGGCGGGGCGAGGTCTTCGATTTCAGCCTGGGCAGCCCCTCCGTTCCCCCGCCGCCGGAGCTCAAATCCGTCCTTCAGTCCCTGCCGGATGAAATTCCGGAATCCCTTCTGCACGGCTACAGCCCCACCCTGGGGATTCCCGAGGTCAGGCAGGCCATCGCCGACTCCCTCAACCGGCGCTTTCAGATGAACTATTCCGGCGAGGACATCTTTCCCACCAGCGGCGCCGCCGCCGCCCTCGCCCACGCCTTCCGCCTTGTCACCGTTCCGGGGGACGAGATCATCACCTTTGCCCCCTGCTTTTCGGAGTACGGCCCCTATGTGGCGCCCACCGGATGCCGCCTGACCGTGGTGGAGGCGGACCCCGTCAACTATGAAATCAACTTCGAGGCCCTCGAGAAGGCCATGAATCCCCGGGTGATGGCCCTGCTCATCAACACCCCCAACAATCCCAGCGGAGTGATGTACCGGGAAGAGACCCTGCGGAATCTGGCCTCGTTCCTTGAGCGCAAGGAGCGGGAGCTGGGCCACGAGCTGTGGCTGATCTCGGATGAACCCTATCGGGAGATCGTCTTTGACGGCAGGCAGGCCCCCTATCTCAGCCGGTTCTGGCCACGGACCCTGTCCTGCTACTCCTTCTCCAAGTCCCTGTCCATCCCCGGGGAGCGCATCGGATATCTGGCGGTCAATCCGGCCTGCGGCCAGTCCGCCATGCTGGTGCAGATGTGCGGCCAGATTTCCCGGGGCATCGGTCACAACTGCCCCACCTCCCTCATGCAGTACCTCATCGCCAGGCTCATCGACCGCTCCTCGGACCTGTCGGTGTATGAGACCAACATGAACCTGATCTATTCCACGCTCAGGGACTGCGGCGTTCAGGTGATGCGCCCCGGCGGCACCTTCTACATCATGCCCAGGCTTCCCGGGACGGATGCCAATGCCGCCTGCCGCAGGGCCCTTGAGTACCGTCTGGTGATGGTGCCCTGCGACACCTTCAGCCTCCCCGGGCACCTGCGCATCGCCTACTGCCGGAGCACCGAACAGGTCCGGCGTTCCCTGGACGCCCTGCGCGCCTTCTTTACCCGCGAGCAGGAGCTTTTTTCCTGACACGGGGCGGGGCCGTCCTCCAGGTCACAAATCAGGCCCCCCGGAGCCCGAGGCTCCGGGGGGCCTGTTCCTTTCCTGCCTGTTCTCCTTCGCCGCAGGGCATCCGGGGATTTGACGCCGGCGCGGCGCCTCCTGATCCCCGCCTTCGCGCCCGCAGGGGTTTTGCTGTGCCGGGCGTTTGGGTCCTGCGGGGTTCTCCCGGCGTGTGCAGGGCACAAATAAACGATTTTACTGACTGTTTATATGGAATAATCGAGCATTTCAGGGTATAATGCATGATGTGGTTTTGTGTGCCACTTTGCATCCGGGAGAGAAAGGGATTTTCGCAGATCCCTTCCCGCCATCCGGCAGGGATGGCGCGTCCGTTAAGGCGCCAGGGATGCACCTTGCCTGCAATTATCCGGATTCTTCTTTGACAACAGAAGACCCGCTTCGTCAGACTGTCCGTCTGCCGCAGGACGCCCGCGCCGCGTCCATGGCCGCGGCGGACCGGAGGAGGTATGGCCGAATGGAAAACAGAGAACAAACGACAGTAACCGGGTTCCGCCCGGGGACCAGCCCTCTGGGGATCTGGTCGCTTTCCATCGGAGCCAGTATCGGCTGGGGCTCCTTTATTGTGACCTGCAACGCCTATCTGCAGAAATCCGGGATCCTGGGGACGGTATTCGGCCTCCTTGTCGGAATGTCCGTCATTCTGGTGATCACCTGGAACCTGCAGTATATGATCCAGGTTTCTCCCGATGCGGGAGGCGTGTACTCCTTTCAGAAGAAGGTCAGCGGAAAGGACCTGGGATTTCTTGCACTGTGGTTCACCCTCCAGACCTACATGGCCGTACTGTGGGCCAACATCACCTCCGTCCCCTTGTTTGCGCGCTTTTTCCTGGGCAGGCTGTTCCAGTTCGGATTTCACTACAGCATCTTCGGCTATGAGGTCTGGTTCGGGGAGGCGCTGCTGTCCATCTGCGCGGTGGTGCTGACCGGACTGCTGTGCGCGGGAAGCGCCCGCCTGACCCGCCGCATCCTGGTGGCGGCCGCCCTGGTCTTTGCCGCCGGCTTCTCACTGTGCGCCGTCTTCGTGCTGCTGCGCCATGACCCGTCCTTCAGCTTTGCGCCGATGTTCGCCGAAGGCTCCTCTCCCTTTTCGCAGATTGTCCGCATCGCCGCCATTTCCCCGTGGGCCTTCATCGGCTTTGAAAACGTCTCCCATTTTTCTGAGGAGTACACCTTCCCCGTCAAAAAGATCCGCGGGATCCTGCTCTGGTCCGTGGTGCTGACGACGCTGCTGTACCTGTTCGTCTCCCTTCTTTCCATTTCCGCATACCCGCCCGAGTATGACAGCTGGATGGCGTATATTGAGGACATGGGAAATCTGGAGGGAATCAAGGCGGTTCCCGCCTTCTACGCCGCCAATCACTATCTTGGACAGGCAGGCGTCGCCCTCCTGATGCTCGCGCTCTTTGGCGTCATTCTCACCAGCCTGATCGCAAACACCCTGGCGCTGAGCCGCCTTCTTTATGCCGCGGGCCGGGACGGCGAGGCGCCCCAGGTTCTGTCCCGGCTGAACTCCAAGGGGATCCCCAGCAAAGCGATTCTGGCAATCGTTGCCGTATCCGCCCTGATTCCCTTTCTGGGCAGAACCGCCATCGGATGGATCGTGGACGTGACCAGCCTCGGCGCAACCCTGATTTACGGCCTTGTCTCCTTTGGCGTTTACAGGCATGCCAGGGCTGCCGGACACACGCGGCAGGCCCGCATCGGCCTCCTCGGCTGCGTGCTGATGGTCTGCTTTATCCTCCTGCTGCTGATCCCGGGCCTTCTGTCCTTTGACGCGATGGCGACGGAGTCCTATGTCCTGTTCATTGTCTGGTCGGTCCTGGGGCTCGGGTATTTCCGGCGCCTCATTTCCAGGGACAGCCATGAAGAGTATGAGCATCACGTGATCGTCTGGGTCATCCTGCTGGTGCTGATCCTTTTCGCGTCCATGATGTGGGTCTCCAGAGCCACCGAGCAGGCCGCCAATGAGGCCGTGGAGCGGATCTATCTGTATCATCAGGAGCACCCGAATCATGCCATGGCGGACTCCGAAGTGGAGCGGGTCCGGTTTCTCCATGAGCAGGCCAGACAGATCAGCAATACCAACATGATGTATTCCATGGTGTCTCTCAGCCTGTTTGTCCTGTGTTTCTCCATCATGCTGAACAATTACCGGCAGACCCAGAAGCTGGGGAAACGCCTGACGGATGCGGAAGCCGCCGCACGGGCGGCGCAGAAAATCGCGGAACTGAAAGCGTCCCTTTCCGCCCTGCTGAACAACATGCCGGGGATGAACTTCTCCAAGGACGCCAGAACCGGCGTCTATCTGGCCTGCAACCAGGCCTTTGCGGATTACGCGCACAAGGAAACTCCGGACGGGGTCATCGGGCTGACGGACGCGCAGATTTTTGATGCGGAAACCACAAGGCACTTTATCGAGGATGACCGGATGGCGCTGTCCATGGAAACCCCCTACATCTTCTTTGAGGATGTCCTGGATGCGACCGGGAACCAGAAGCAGTTTCAGACGACAAAGCTCAAATATACCGATGATGTCGGACGGCTGTGCATTCTGGGAATGTGCCAGGATGTGACGGAAATGGTCCGCATTCAGCGGGAGAACGCGACGACAAAGGAAGCCTATGAAAAGGCCCGCAGTACGGGCATTATCTTTACGCATATCGCCAAGACGCTGGCCCGAAACTATACCAATCTGTATTATGTCAATACGGAGACCGGGGAATTCATCGAGTACCGGACGGATGATGAAAGCAGCATGCTGACTGAAACGCGCCGGGGGGACAACTTCTTTGACGAATGCGTCAAGGATGCCCACCGGTATGTGCATCCCGATGACCGGGACACCTTCCTCCGGACGATGGAACGTCAGAGCCTGCTGCAGCTGCTGGAGCAGCGTCACGCGCATACCCTGACCTACCGTCTTCGTTCAGATCACGGGCCGACCTATGTCGCCATGAAGATTTCCGGCATGGATGATGATGCGCGCATGATCGTCATTGGCGTTGCAAGCGCCGATGAGCAGATGAAACAGCAGCGCCTTGCCCAGCGGCTGAAGGAGGAAAGGATTGCCTATGCGCGCATCAATGCGCTGGTGGGCGATTTCCTGTGCATCTATGTGGTGATTCCCGAAACCGGGCTTTTCCGTGAATACAGCTCCTCCGAAAGGAATCCGCTCCTGTCGATGCCCAAGGAGGGAAAGGATTTCTTCGCCGTCGCACGGGAAGATGCGAAAAAGAGCGTCCATCCCGGTGATCTTGCGCGTTTCCTCTCCCTGTTCACCCTGGAAGGGGTCCTGGCGGAAATTGAGCGCAGCGGAATCTTTACCCTGAGCTTTCGGATGTCCATCGGCGGCAAACCGCTTCATGTTCAGCTCAAGGCTGCCATCATTGAGGAAAATGACGGGCGTCGCCTGGTGGTGGGCATCAACGATATCGATTCCTCAGTCCGGCAGGAGAAGGAATATGTCCGGCGCCTTGCACAGGCGCAGACCCGGGCGTATTACGATGCGCTGACCGGGGTCAGGAACCGGCATGCATATCTGGATGCGGCGGCGCAGCTGGACCAGTGCCTCCAGGAAAACACCTCGACGGCTTTCGCCATCAGCATTCTGGATGTCAACAATCTCAAACTGATCAACGATGCGGAAGGGCATCAGGCAGGAGACCAGTACCTGCGCAAGGCCTGCAAGATCATCTGCGGCATCTTCAGTCACAGTCCCGTCTTCCGCATCGGCGGCGATGAGTTTGCCGTGATTTCGCAGGGAGATGACTACACCCATATCCAGGACCTGATCGAAAAGGTGCATCAGCACAACAGGGAGGCCCTCCAGACCGGAGGTATCGTCATTGCCTGCGGCATGGCCAGATTCGAGGGACAGTCCGAGGTTGCCCAGGTGTTCGGGCGTGCGGATCAGCAGATGTATGAAAACAAGACTTTCCTGAAATCCCAGAGCACCCAGTGACCCGGAGCTGATACAGCCATCTCAAAACAGCTGATTCTATAAGAAGAAAGTCCCTGAGCAGTCAGGGGCTTTCTTCTTTGTCCGCGAGTCAGGATGAATCGCTCCCTGTTTTGCCCGGGACGCCGTCTTGCTGGCCGAATCCTCTGACTCCGCTGTCTATGTCACGGCGGGTAAGCTCCGGGCAACGGGAACCGCAGGCACCTGCGCCATAAAAAAAGAGCCGGATTCCCGATGGAATCCGGTCCCTGCGATTCTGTTACCTGATTTCTCCTTCAGAAAGACACCCGACTTTTCCGGAGGGCGTCTGCACGATTTTGAAGCTGCCGGATGACCCCAGCACACGAACCGATGTCCCTGTGGGAATCACTTCCGTGACCTCATAGGAAGCGCCGGCTCTTGAACGGAGAGATACCGTGGGCATGCTGCAGTCTGAGCACGCAGTCGCTCCATAGGTGTCATCCTGTCCGGCACCCACATTCTCCCGGGCAACATACCCCGTCAGAGAAGAGGATCCCCTGACCCGGATCTCCATCCATTCCCCGCCGCGGGAAATGACCTCCACCGGCGTCCCGCTCAGCAGACTGAAAAGGGCACGGCTGGCGGAGGATGCTTCCCGGTACACGCTGATCCTGCCATTTCCGCACAGACTCTCCGCCCATGCGCAGCATCCTGCCATACAGAGCACGGCCGCGATCATGAGAACCGCTGCGAACTTCTTTCCCTTACTCATGGCTTTCACCTCGGCAGATATTGTATCACAGTCATGTTTTAACCGCAATTCAGGACATTTTCAGTTTCCGGATGACTCTCCCTTGATGACTGACCTGCATGCGGGAGAGAAACCCGTCCGCCCGTCCATGCTGCACGGCCGTATCGCGCCATGGGATATCTGCCTTGAGCTGAAATGCCCGCTGACGACGTGGATCGGGAGCGGACACCAGTCTGAGCAGGCAGCCCCTCCGGACAGACAATGGAGAGCGGTTTGCGCAGGCGGCTGCCGAAAAACTCACCTGACTTCCCCTTCTCATCCTGCACCTCCCCCTCCACAGGGCCCGGAAACAGCAGTCCTTTTAAAAGGATAACGCTTGATATTACCTTGCTTCATATAAAAAAATCCCATGGATGAATCTGCGGACAGTTCTTGAAACAAACCCTCATCTATGTTACAGTACAATAGACAATTCGGCCTGCACCACCCGCCAAATCACGGGATCCCCATCTGCCGGACTGCGGCAGATGACCGATGCCACTCATCGGATTCTTTTCCGGCCGTCCCCCTGATCACTGGTTTCCCCTGACCGGGACCGGCACTGAGCAAAGCGGGACCGGCCAAATCAGACGATCTGCGGGAGCGGTCTGAGGAACCTTGGCCGGAACGGTCTCAAAACAGGCGTTTGGGCTGATGCTGCCATGCGGGAGACCGGGATTCCATTCATATACCGGAAAGATCAGGAAAAATGGAAGCTGCCGGCCGTCTGTTTCAGCGTTTCACAACTGCTGCATGAGGACATCCTCTGCCGGATGAGAATCGCGGCAGCGACAAATGGTTTCCGTAAGTCAACAATCATCAACAATCAGGAGGAAAGAAAAATGAGCGAGACCGCAAAACAGCCGGAAGCGTCTCCGAGTGTGAAAGAGCAGCTGAGAGCCAGGTATGGCGGTGAAAACAAACGGATCACAGACGACAGCTATGACAGGTCGCTTGCGGTCAGGTGCACGAACGGAACCTTCGTGGGCAGAAAGACAGAGAATATCGTCACATACAGGGGCATTCCCTTTGTCGGCAGACAGCCTGTCGGAGAGCTGCGCTGGAAGGCGCCGGTGGAGCCCGTCCCGGATGACGGCGTATACGAAGCGTATTACAATGCATGCAGCGCCTTCGGAAATCCGGAATTTGAAACGGGTTCTCTTTACGACCTGAGTGAAGACTGTCTGTACCTGAACGTATGGAAAACGGAGGATGCTTCCGCCGGGAAGAAGCCCGTCATGGTATGGATACACGGCGGCGCTTTTGAATCGGGCGGGACGGTGGATCCGATGTTTGACTGCTTCAATCTTTTGAAAGAGAATCCGGAGGTCGTTGTCGTTACCGTCGCATACCGGCTGGGGCCCCTCGGCTTCCTTCATCTGTCCCACCTGCCGGACGGTCAGGACTACCCCGATTCGCAGAACCTGGGCCTTCTGGATCAGCTCATGGCCCTGAAGTGGGTTCACGAGAACATTGCGGGCTTTGGCGGCGATCCCGATAACGTGACGATCTGGGGCGAATCCGCCGGTGCCGGAAGCTGTACCATGCTTCCCCTGATCAAAGGCTCCCAGAAGTATTTCAGGCGCGTCATCGCCCAAAGCGGTTCCGTCAACCAGACAAAAACTCCGGAGGAAGGCATCGAATGCACAAATGATCTGCTGAAGGAGTTGGGATGCAAAACCGTTGCCGAGCTTTTGAAGGTGGACGGGTATAAGCTGCTGGATGCGGCAAAGGTGCTCTTTACGCGTCAGTTCCCTGAGAGAGACGGCAGGTATCTGCCCGCAGATCCTTACAGGGCCTATGAAGAAGGCGCGGCAAAGGATATCGAGTTTCTTGTGGGCTGCAACAAGGATGAAATGAACTTTTTCGCCAGCAGCTTCGGAGAGGAGGGCTGGGCCTCGTGGTCTGCCGCCCGGAAGGCGAAGCTGGACGCAAAGCTTTCGGATGAAGAAAAAGCGCTTGTTGACAGCTACTGCAGTGAAGTCAAGGAAGAGCGCCGGGTGCAGTACTGCCGCCTGCTCAGTCAGTCCTGGTTTATTGTGCCCACGATTACGCAGTCAGAGAGTCAGGCCAAAGGAAACGGCAGGGTTTACACCTATTACTTCACGCCGGAGTCTCCTGACCCGGTGATGAAATGCGGACACGCGATAGAGCTTTCAACGGTATTCAATCATCC
>CACYCQ010000015.1:0-3521 GCA_902772995.1 uncultured Eubacteriales bacterium | reverse complement strand
GTCTTCCCTGGGCTTGTAGACCACGTTTGCGGGAACCGGCGTTTCCTTCAGCGCACCAAGAATACCGCTCACATCGTATCCTTCCACCACACGTCCGTACGGTGCAAAGGCTTCATCATAAACTGACAGAATCTGCATATCAGTCTCCTCCATTCCTGTTTGTGTCATTATTTATAGCAGATGCGCGCATTCCTTGTCAAAGGAAATCCACGCATTCTCACCCTCACGGAAAATTTCCTTGTTCACAGGGCAGTTGTCGGCGATCTTCACCAGCGTATCCCCCACCCTGACATGATAGTTCTGGTAGGAGCCCATAAAGCAGCTCAGCTCCACCTTGCAGGGAAGCATGCCCTCGCGGCCGATCCGGATGGCCTCCGGACGCACCACCAGCTCACAGTCCTCACCGGCGCGCACATCACGGTTCCAGGCAGCGGTCACGCAGTGGCTGCCGATCTGCACCCGGATCTCATCCCCGTCCGATTCGCGCACGGTGCCCCTGAGGAAGTTGCATTCCCCGATGAAGTCCGCCACAAACTCGCTGTTGGGATGATAATAAATTTCCGTGGGCGTACCCATCTGTGCAATCACGCCCTCACGCATGAGAATGATCTGGTCCGATATGGACATGGCCTCCGACTGATCATGCGTCACATAGATTGCGGTAATGCCCAGAATCTGCTGGATCCGGCGGATTTCGGTACGCATCTGCACGCGCAGCTTGGCATCCAGGTTGGACAGCGGTTCATCGAACAGGAGTACGCCCGGCTCCACCACAAGCGCCCGCGCCAGGGCAACGCGCTGCTGCTGTCCGCCGGAAAGCTGGTTGGTCATGCGCTGCTCCATGCCGGAAAGCTCCACCAGCGCCAGGATCCGCGTTACGCGCTCCCGGATCTCATCCTTTGGCACTTTCCTCAGCTTCAGGCCGTAGGCCACATTGTCAAAGACATTGTAGTGCGGGAACAGTGCATAGGACTGGAACACCATGGCCGTGTCCCGCTTGTTGGGAGGAAGGCGGTTGATGGCTTCCCCGCCCAGATAGATTTCGCCCTCGTCCGGGCTTTCAAAGCCGGCAATCATTCTCAGCGTGGTGGTCTTGCCGCAGCCGGAGGGACCCAGAAGGGTCACAAAGGACCCGGGGACGATGTCCAGATCGACGTCATGGACGGCATAAAACTCCTTGTTGGTTTTGGGGTCCCTGTAGATCTTGGAAATATGATCCAGCTTGACGCCCTTGGGGGCCTTCACGCGTCCTGACATGGTCACTCAACCTCCTTTATCTTTCTGCTAGTTCCAAAGTGTTTGATGATCCAGTTCATGAGAAGCACTGCACCGTAGGTGATGCAGATGAGGATGGTGGCAAATGCGCAGGCAATGCCGTAGGAGCCCTTCTCCGCAAACTCGTTGATCTGCACGGTGATAAGCAGGTAGCTGGGCGTCACCAGCAGGATGATGGCGGAGATGGCGGTGATGGAGCGCACGAAGGCGGTGACCAGGCCTGACAGGAAGGAGTCCTTGATCAGGGGGAGCGTCACGGAGGTGAAGACCTTCATGCTGCCCGCGCCCATGTCGTAGGCACTTTCCTCGATGGATTTGTCAATCTGCCGCAGGGCGGAAATACCGCTGCGGGTGCCGGTGGGCAGGGAGCGCACCACAAAGACGATGACCAGGATGACGCCTGTGCCATAGATGCCCTGCAGGAATCCCGTGCGGAACATACCGCCGGCAAAACCGCGGATATAACCGATACCCAGAACCGTACCGGGCACGGCCATCGCTAGCATGGAGACCATCTCGATGAATCCCTTGGCCTTGAAATTGCGCTTGACGACCAGATAGGAGATGATCATGGACAGCAGTGCGGTGATCGGCGAGGCGATCAGCGAGAGCACGAAGGAATCCTTGAAGGCCTTGAAGCCCTTGTAGCGCGTGAAGACCTGTTCAAACCACTTGGTGGTCAGGCTGAAGTCACGGCCCCAGGTCTTGAAGAGGGCACCGAAGGGCACGCAAATGTACATAAGGATGACGAACATGGCCATCAGGGAGCACAGGATGGTCAGGGGAATCGTCACGCTCTTGTCCTCAATAAGCATGCGGGCACGGCTGGCCTTGCCCGTCAGGGTGGCGGCCGTCTTGCGCTCCAGATAATACTTCTGGACCAGGAACATCACCATGGTGATGGACAGGAGCACCACGGCCATGGCGCAGGCGCCGTTCTTGTCGTAGGCGCCGGTGATCTGCAGATAAATGGTGGTGGCCAGCGTGTCATAGCTGCCGCCAATGATCATGGGGTTGGCAAAGTCCGCGATGGACTCGATGAAGGTCACCAGGAAAGCATTTCCGATGCCCGGCAGCAGCAGGGGCAGGGTCACCGACGTGAACACCCTGAAGCGGCTGGCACCCATATCCCGGGCGGCCTCCTCCATGGAGGGATCGATGTTCTTGAGCAGGCCCCTGAACATCATGTAGCAGACCGGGAAAAAGGTCATGGACTGCACGATGGCGATGCCCCAGAAGCCGTAGACATTGTTGTCATAGATGCCCAGCAGGTGGCGGGTAATGATGCCGGCCTTGCCAAAGAGCATGATCATGGACAGGGAAAGCACAAAGGGCGGTGACACCACGGGAAGCATGGAGACCACCTTGAACAGTCCTGACATGAATTTGGTGCGGACCTTGACATACTCCTCCACGTAGGCAAAGAGCAGTCCCACACCGGTGGAGAGGATGCCCACCAGGAAACCAACCTTCAGGGTATTGGTAATCGCCCGGATGAAGGAGGCCTTGCTGAAGCTGTCCTTGAAGAACTGCAGCGTCAGCCCGGTATCCTTGGAATAAATGCTGTCAACCAGCAGGATTGCGAGCGGGTAAAGAATAAAGACGGTCAGGAAGACAATCAGCACGGTGATGGTTCCCACAAGAACCGGATCGGCCATCAGTTTTCTGCGGTCGAGCGATGCGCTCTGTCCCTTGGCCATACGCCCATCCCCCTTTCAGTGAGTGGTCTGACGAAGAAGGGGATGGCTGTGAACCATCCCCCTTTGCGTCGAAATTCTGATTTCAAATGACGAAGCTGCGATTATTTCGTCTGGAACCGATCGTCGGCAGCATCGCCCAGAGCGCTCATCACTTCACCGATGTAGGTGGTAATATTGTTCTTGGCGTCCTCGAAATCATAGTCCATGACGTTCTCGGGATCCAGACCGAACTCAGCGGCCTGCTCAGGCTGCTTGGCGTTGTCGATCACCAGGAACTGATAGCTGCCGAACTGATCCGCCTGCTCAACGCAGTCCGGAGACAGGGCGTACTCGATCCAAAGCTTGGCGGCATTCTGGTGCTTTGCGCCCTTGAAGATGGCGGTGGCGCCGATTTCAAAGGATGTTCCGGTGGAAGGAATCACCAGACCGATATTGTCATATCCATTGTCCACGATCTGATAGATGCCGTCATGCAGGAAGCCGATGCCGATGACGCACTCGCCGGTGCCCACGTTCTTGGAGGGGCCGGAACCGGACTTGGTGTAC
>CACYCQ010000014.1:0-13667 GCA_902772995.1 uncultured Eubacteriales bacterium | reverse complement strand
GGCCCCGGCGCAGATTGCCGGGGAATCCGGTCCGTCCGTGGTGAAGGAGCCGCCCTCCACCTCCACCTCGCCGCCCCGTTCCGACCGGATGGCCGGGGAGGAGCCTGCGCCCGTGGTGACATCCAGACTGTCGGCGAAGGTCGTGCCGCCGCCCGTGGTGATGATGCCACCGGAGCCCTCGCCCGAGGTCACGATCTTCGTGCCGGTGATCACCACCGTCGTCCCGTCGCCGCAGACGCCGCTGCGGCCGCCGTTTCCGCCAAAGCAGAACACGCCGCCGGCCCCTTTGGCATCCGAAACGACCGTCCCTCCCGTGATGGTGGCCGTCGAGCCGCCCATCACCAGCACCGCCGCGTTCAGGCCGTCAAACGTGCATCTGTCCCCGCCGCGTGAGTCGCCGGTCTTCATGACCTGCGGCCAGGTAATGCTGACCTCCTGCGGCGTGCTGATCCTCAGGGCGCACTCCTCCTCCGTGTCGGAGACAAAGCTCTGCCCGGTCATCTCCGCAGCCTGGACAATCTCCGTGGCCCCGCTGATCTCAATGGCGGCGGCCCGGCCCCCGGGCAGCGCGCCGCTGCCAGGGTTCCCCTCTCCATCCCCCGGGAAAATTCCCCCGGAGCCGCCCTGCGCCATGGCTGTCGCCGCGAGCATTCCGGCCAGCATCAGGCAGAATATCTTCTTCATCCGCATCACTCCCTGCGCTTTCATGCAAAACCCGCGGAGGAAGGCCGGCCAACCGGTCTCCCTCCGCCTGACAGAAATCAGCATACGCTCCGCAGCTTAAAACCACCTTGAAAGCCCCCGTCTTTCCGCCCCGTTCCCTCCGGAAAGACGGGGGCTTTGTTTCCCCGGAAAAGCGCCCTCCCGGGGAAGGAACCCCCCGGTCCGCCCGCAGACATTTCCGGGAGGCCCGGCATCTGCAAAAAGGTGATATTTCATTGCGCCTCCCTTCAAAAAGTGATACCATGTCCACTGTACAAAATATGTTGATTGTTTCCGTCCTGCGCCGCCACACGGCAGGGGCTTTCCCTCAGAGCGTCACCGCCTGCGCAGGCCTGTGCGCACCTGTAGCCGCGGCAGAAAAATGCGGAAGAGGGGGCGCTCCGCAGAAGCGGCGCATCCCATCATCCCCGGACAGGGGTCTCCTGCCAGGCGGCCGGGACATGAGCGCGGGCATCCGGAAGAACGGTTCTCCGGAAACGGGCCCAAACCGCACCGACAATGACATACACCGAGGTAAACCATCATGGAAAGATATGAGTATTCAGCAGAGGCAAGGGCTGTACTGGAAAGCCTTCAGCAGCCGATGGCCGTCTATCAGCAGGTGAGCGGAAAGATCGTCACCCTGCTGCTTTCAGACGGCTTCTGCCGTCTGTTCGGATATGCGCACCGCAGTCAGGCCGTCCATGACATGGACCATGACATGTACAGGAACACGCATCCGGATGATCGGCAGAAACTCATTGAAGCCGCCGCCGAATTCATCGGCAGACCCGACAGGGAATATGACGCCATCTACCGGACACAGGCAGGCGTGGATTCGGACTTTCACCTGGTCCACGCCCACGGGAAACACCTCATCACTGAAACGGGGGCCTGTATCGCACAGATCTGGTACATGGATGAAGGCATGTACAGGGTCGGGGATGAAGCCTCAGGTGACCGGGTCAACCGGGAGTTCAGCATCGCCCTGCATGAGGAAAGCATCCTCAAGGCCACCAACTACGACCGGCTGACAGGTCTTCCGAACCTACCCTTTTTCTTCACGCTGAGCGATGCCAGAAAAGCGCGGCTCATACGCGAAGGCAAGGAAGGCTGCCTTCTGTACATGGACCTGGACGGCATGAAGTTCTACAACCACAAATACGGGTTTGCCGAAGGCGACAAGCTGCTCAACGCGTTTGCGGAACTGATCGCCCGGACCTTCGGCCATGAGAACTGCTGCCATATCGCCGCTGACCGCTTTGCGGCCTCCGCGGAAGGGGAAGAGCTCGGCCGCCTGCTTCCCCCTTTCCTCCAGGAGATCCCGAAAATCAACGGCGGTCATGTCCTTCCCGTGCGCATCGGCATCCACACCACCCGCATCGAGGATGTTCCCGTCTCCTCCGCCTATGACAGGGCGAAAATGGCCTGTGATTCCCTTCCGAAATCCGACACCTCCTGCTACAGGTTTTACAGCCTCGAGATGCGGGACGCCATGCGGAGGCGCCAGCACATCCAGAGCAGCATTGACCGGGCCATCTCTGAAAAGTGGATTCAGGTGCACTGCCAGGCCATCGTCCGCGCCGTTAACGAGAAGGTGTGCGATGAGGAGGCCCTGGCCAGGTGGGTGGACCCGGTGGAGGGCTTCCTGTCCCCCGCGGATTTCATTCCCGTGCTGGAGGAGTCCGGCCAGATTTACAAGCTGGACCTGTACGTGCTGGAGCAGGTTCTGGAAAAGATCCGGCGCCAGAAGGAGATCGGGATGCCGGTGGTTCCCCATTCCATCAACCTGTCCCGTTCCGATTTCGCCTCCTGTGATATTGTGGAGGAGATCCGCAGGCGGGTGGACGATGCGGGGATCCGGCGCAACCTGATCACCATCGAGATCACGGAGAGCATCATCGGCGGCGATTTCGATTTCATGAAGGAGCAGGTCGCCCGTTTCCGCTCCCTGGGCTTCCCGGTCTGGATGGACGACTTCGGGAGCGGGTACTCCTCCCTGGACGTGCTGCAGAGCATCCAGTTTGATCTGATCAAGTTCGACATGAGCTTCATGCGCAAGCTGGAGGACGGCGAAAATACCCGGATTATGCTGACAGAGCTCATGAAGATGGCCTCCGCGCTGGGCCTTGACACGGTCTGCGAGGGCGTGGAAACCGCGGAGCAGGTCCGTTTTCTCCAGGGAATCGGCTGTTCCAAGCTGCAGGGGTATTATTACGGCAGGCCCATGAATATCGGGGACCTTCTGGAAAAGTACCGCAGGGGCGAGGACCTCGGCTTTGAGGACGCCGACGCCTCCTCCTATTACGAAACCATCGGAAGGATCAATCTCTTCGATCTGGATGTGATCGCCGGCCAGGACGGGGATGCCTTCCATCACTCCTTCGACACCATCCCCATGGGCATCATCGAGTTTCGGGACCACAGGACGCGCTACATCCGGTGCAATCCGTCCTACCGGGCGTTCATCCGGCATTTCTTTGGTTTTGATCCCGCCGAGATGACCAAGACCTTCGTCCCCTTCAATTCCCCCTTCATGACCAACCTGGCCGCCAAGTGCCGGCAGGCGGGGAGCAGGTACTTCTATGACGATAAAATGAAGGACGGGTCCGTGGTCCACTACTTCGCCCGCCGGATCGGGGAAAACCCGGTCACCGGCGAAACGGCGGTCGCCATTGCGGTCCTGTCCATCTCCGACCCGGATCAGGGCGAATCCTACGCCGACATCGCCAGAGCCCTTGCGGCGGATTACTACAACATCTATGTGGTGGACCTGGACACGGACCGGTTCATCGAGTACACCTCTCCCGTGGGCCGGGATGAACTGGCCATAGAGCGCCACGGAAGCGACTTCTTCGCATCCGCCCGGCGCGATACGATGACCCGGATCTACGAGGATGACCGGGCGATGTTCCTGACCTGGTTCACGAAAGAGAACATCCTTGAGGAACTGGACACGCAGGGCGTCTTTACCACCACCTACCGGCTCATCGATACCGGCTCCCCCATGTACGTGAACATGAAAATCACGCGCATGCAGGGCAGGAACCGGATCATCCTGGGCGTGAGCATCATCGACGCCCAGATGCGCCAGCGGGAGCAGTTTGAGGTCGTGGTCAGGGAAAGGAACGCGCTGGCCAAGGTCATGGCGATCTCGGAGGACTACCTCAGCCTGTATTCCGTCAATGCGCAAAACGGTCATTACGTGGAGTACACGGCCACTTCCGACTATGAATCCCTGGGCTTTGAAAAGGAGGGCACGGACTTCTTCATGCAGGGGATCATCGACGGGAAAAAGTCCATTTTCCCGGAGGACCTGCCGGAATACCTCCGTGAGTTCACAAAGGAGAATATCCTGAATCAGATCCGCGAAACGGGCAGATTCAAGATCCACTACCGGCTGGTCATCCATGGCCAGCCGGTCAGGGTCAGTCTCAAAATCGCGCCGTTCCAGGACGGCACCGAGACCCGGCTGCTGGCGGGCGTCAGAAAATGGAAAAAACGCAGCTGATTCCCTTCCCGCAGGCACAGTCTGCCCTGAAAAGAGGAAAAGAATGACCGTCTATCAAGTTCTGCTCGGCATACAGTTCGCAGGCATCCTGCTCATGATGTTCATGTGCGGCACGATCGCCCGGAGATGGACCCGGCCCCAGCACGGCTGGCTGTTCTTCTACTGCATCGTCACCCTTGTCAACAATGCGGGCTACCTCGGGGTCATGCAGGCCACGTCGGAGGAAGCCGCCATCCTGGCGCTTCAGTTTTCCTACCTCGGCCGCATCTGGATTCCGTTTTCCCTGCTGTGCTTTGTCCTTGAGCTGTGTGAAAGGCGCCTGAATCCGCGCGTTCTCAGCGTCCTTGCCACCTTTCACGCTCTGGCCTACCTGTCCATCCTCGGCATCCGGCACCATTCCCTGTATTACGGGGAGTTCCGGTTTGTCACGGAGGGCATCTTCCCCCACATCGTCCATACCAACGGCATCCTGCACCATATCCAGGACCTGCTGATCCTGGCCTATACGATCATCGGCGTCCAGAGCCTCCTTGGGCAGTTCCCGCACCAGAAGCAGCCGCGGCGGCGCAAACAGCTGCTGTGCATCTGTGCGGCCATCCTCACCGATGTCCTCTTCTTCGGGATGCAGATGCTGCACCTCGTCCCCGGCTATGACCTGACTTCCATGGGCTATACCCTGGCCACCATCTTCCTGTATCTGGCCGTCTTCCGCCATGACATGCTCGGCGCGCGGGAACTGGCCCGCAGCTACGTCCTTGACCACATGTCGGAGGGCTTTGTCATTACCGACGAGGATGATGAGGTGGTTGCCTGCAACCAGACGGCCAGGTCCCTCCTCCCCCTTCTGGAAAGCAGCCCCTGTGACGCGCTTTCCCAGGTCCGGTCCATGATGTCCGAAAACCGGGCGCTGGAGTCCGGCGGACGGAAATACTCCATCAAGGAGCAGCGCCTGACGGATGAAAAGCACGCCGCGGGATATGTGTACATGTTCTCCGATGACACCCTCCATTATCGCCATGCGGAGCAGCTCACCCATGAGATGATGCTGGCCCTTTCCAAAACCGTCGACGCCAAGGACCACTACACCAACGGCCATTCACAGCGCGTGGCAGACTACGCCAGAGAAATCGCGCGCCGCATGGGAAAATCCCCGGAAGAACAGGAAAAGATCTATGAGATGGGCCTGCTGCATGACATCGGGAAAATCGGCATCAGCGGGGAAATCCTCAACAAGACCAGCCGGCTGACAGATGAGGAATTCGCCCATATCAAGGAACATACCGTCATCGGTGACCGGATTCTCAGACAGATCACGGTCATGCCCGAGCTGGCCTCCGGGGCCAGAAGCCACCATGAGCGCTATGACGGGCGCGGCTACCCGGACGGGCTGAAGGGAGAGGAGATCCCCGAATCCGCCCGGATCATCTGCCTTGCGGACTGCTACGATGCCATGACCTCCACGCGCACCTATTCCGCGCCCCGTCCCCAGGCCACGGTCCGCGCGGAAATCGTCCGCTGCAGCGGGAGCCAGTTCGATCCTGCCATCGCCGGCATCATGCTCGACATGATCGATCAGGACACGGCGTATGCCATGCATGAATAACCCTCACCCATCATCCAGAGAGAAGAGGTGTCTCCCATGTCCAGAGAACCGCTTTCCCCCGGCAGGATGCTCCTTCTCGGCATCCAGCACGTGTTTGCCATGTTTGGCGCAACCGTCCTGGTTCCCACGCTCACCGGCCTGAGCGTCTCTGCCACACTCCTTTTTGCCGGAGCCGGCACCCTCCTTTTCCATCTCTTCACGCAGAAGAAAATCCCCGCTTTCCTGGGATCCTCCTTTGCCTTTCTCGGCGGATACGCCGCCATCAAGCAGCTGGCGCAGTCCCGGGCATCCGGGCTTCTGGCCTCCTATTCCTGGATTCCCTATGCCGGCATCGGGGTCGTCTGCGCGGGGTTCATGTACGTGGTGATCGCCATCCTGTTCCGCTCTTTCGGCACCCGCCAGGTCATGCGCTTCTTCCCGCCGGTCGTCACTGGGCCCATCATCATCTGCATCGGCATTTCCCTGTCCGCCAGCGCCGTGAACAACTGCGCCGCCAGCTGGCCCATTGCCCTTCTGGCCGTTTTCACGGTCGTGGTGTTCAACATCTGGGGAAAGGGTCTTCTCCGGCTCATTCCCATCCTCATGGGCGTGGTCGTCTCCTATACGGCCGCCGCGTTTGCCGGACAGGTGGATTTTACCGAATTCCTCCAGGCTCCCCTCATCGGGCTGCCCATCAAAATGGAGGAGACGGTCTTCGCCCTCTTTGACCACATCGATGCCTCCCTGGCGCTGTCCTCCCTTGTGGCCATGGTCCCCATCTCCCTGGCCACCATCGTTGAGCACATCGGCGACATCTGTGCCATCTCCTCCACGGTCGGGAAAAACTTTATCGCAGACCCCGGCCTGCACACCTCCCTGATGGGCGACGGACTGGCCACCTCCCTTGCCGCCCTGTTCGGGGCTCCCGCCAATACCACCTATGGAGAAAACACCGGCGTGCTTGCGCTGACCGGCGTATATGACCCCGCCGTCATCCGCCTTGCCGCCATCATCTCCATCCTCCTCTCCTTCTGCCCCAAATTCTCCGCCCTGGTCCACTGCATGCCCACCGCCACCATCGGCGGTGTCAGCCTGATCCTCTACGGCATGATCTCCGCGGTCGGGGTCCGCAACGTGGTGGAAAACCACGTGGACTTTTCCAAATCCCGCAACGTGATCCTCGCCGCCCTGATCATGTCTCTGGGACTGGGCATCAGCTTTTCCACCGCCGGCGCCATCGTTTTTGACATCGGCACCATGTCCATCAGCCTCTCCGGCCTTGCGGTCGCGGCCCTTTCGGGCATTGTGCTCAATGCCATTCTTCCCGGAAACGACTACGAATTTGACGCCGCCGGATCCAGAAAAGTCACCTTTGTCAGTTTCAAAAAGGAACCCTGAGGTTCATGCGCCCGAAGGCTTCTGTCTCCGGGAAACCGGTATCCCTGAAATCCGGTTCTCAGCATGACGGATTATCCGGGGACCGGAGGAGTGCCCCCTTAGCTCCTGCACCGCCTCCCCCGGGCCTGCACGCCCCGGCCGCTCTGCCGGAGCAATCAAAGGCCCCCGCAAAAACGGCACCCCCGCGAAAGGCTTTGTCCCTTTCGCGGGGGTGCCGTTTTTGATCATCTGGACCCGGATTCAGCGAGTCTTCGCTCATATTCAAGTTCCATGCGGGCCAGGTCGTCCACGTTGTTCACGCCAATGATGAGCTTCGGGCCGTCCTTTTCCTCGACCAGGGCCGCCTGAAGGTGGATGTACCTGGGTTTCCCCTCCAGAAGCATCCTGTACCGCAGCATGAACATCCCCTTCTCTTCAATCTCCCTGAGGACATTCTGGCGGGTAAACATCGTCTGGAATTTCACCACGTCTTCCGCATACACATGCCTTGTGCTCTCCCTGCGGCTCACCTCCCAGAAATCCTCGCCTTCCTTGTCCAGATCAAGGCCTGCATATTCCCTGGTGGCGCTGTACTCCGTGAAATGCCCCGTTTCGGGATCGACCGTGTAAATACAGATAAACCCTCTGGTCAGCGCCTTCACCCGCAGATAGGTCGCCTGTTCCTCCTGGAACCTGGCGATGGCCTCCTTCTGGCGCATCTGGGCATCCACGTTACTGACGCCGATAATGATGTGCGTCCTGTCTCCCCGCATGCGCACCGCTTTCATGCTGACATATGCGGGCGTCCCGTTCATCATCAGGCGGTAGGTCAGCGTGAACGTCCCGTGCTCGTCCATGTTCCTGACGATGTTTTCCTTGGTGAAGCACTGCAGGAAATACTCCCTGTCCTCCTTATAGATAAACAGCTGGGCGTCCTTTTCGCTGGCGCTGAAGAAGTCTTCTCCCCTCCGCTCCACCGTCAGCCCTCCGTGGCCTGTATCAGGGGTATACTCGATGAACCGGTCCGTGTCCAGATCCACATAATAGAGGTTGACATAGTCTGAGGACAGGGCACGAATGATGTTTTGAAAGCTTGCAACGGTGTTCACGGTGCTCACGCTGTTTTCCGTGATCTCCAGAACCGCGATGGCGATGGCGGCCGTCCCGGAAACGGGATTGACCGCCACCCGCCGGATAATGGTATGAAGCGTGATCTTTTCATCGATGTGTTCGTCCACGACGGCCCGGTTGCCATCCCTGCTGCAGCGCAGCACAGCCCCCATAAAGGCGGAACCGAGCCCGTTGCATATTCCCGTGGCATCCGGTCTCAGGTCCATCACCCGCATCCCAAGAACCCGGCTGATAAACTCACGGTAGGAATTGTTGCAGCGGATAAACTGTCCCCTGTCTCCGCAGACCTCCATGATGGCCATGGGCACGGTATCAAAATACCGCCGAAACGCATCGTCCCCTTTGCTGGCGATGCTGGTCAAGTCATACAGGTTAATCCGTCCCAGCGTGGTATAGTATTCCGTTTCCTCCGGGTTCTCAAGGCGGATATCCTTGCCGTTTTCATGCATCGCGAGAATCTCATCAAAGGGAATCGGCCTGCTGTATAAAAAACCCTGGGCCTTCGTGCACCCGATTTCCTGCAGGAATTCGATCTGCTCGGTTTTTTCAACACCCTCGCAGACCGTCTCGACCCCCAGGCCGATAGCCATCTTGACCAGTTCGGTCAGGATGACCTTTGCTTCGTCGCTGCTGTCAAACTGCTGCATGAACCGCATGTCGAGCTTGATCAGGTCAAAGCGGAGGCTCTGCAGCACATCCAGCGAGGAGTACCCGCTGCCAAAGTCATCCATCCAGACCTGAAAGCCCAGGCTCCTGAAGCGCTCCACCTGCGCCTTCATGTACTCGAAATCGCTGCCGATCACACTTTCCGTGATCTCAATGGTCAGAAGGGAACGGTCGAGGCCTGCCCCGTCCATGCGGCGGCAGATTTCATCAACGATGTCGCAGCACTCAAAATCCGAGCGGGACAGGTTGACGGACTGGGGAATCAGGTACATTCCCGCCTTCTCCATCTGTTTGAGCTTTTCAATGACCTGTTCCACGACATACAGGTCGAGTTTGTAGATGAGCTTGGCTTCCTCCAGCGCAGGGATAAAATCGGCGGGAGACAGGAATCCCCTTTCCGGATCGATCCATCGGGAGAGCGCCTCTTCATCGCACACCCTGTCATTGGCCACGCGGATGATGGCCTGGTAATAGACCCTGATCCATCCCTCCCCGATGGCCCTGTCGATGTTTTCGATGATGTACTGCTTTCTCTCTTCGTCATCACTGACCATCTGGCTGTAATAGTTCACCGCCATCCCGTACCTGCCCCGAAGCGCGCTGCAGGCCAGCTTGGCCCGGTCGCAGGCGATGCTGGTATGCAGTTTCTCCGGCTGCCTCCGGTAGACGCCCACATGCAGCGGGAGCACGTTCCCGCCGTTCATTTCCCTGCATGCATCGAACATCTTCTGGATCTTCTCTTCAAGGCCCGTCCCTTCCGTCTGGACCGCAAAATGGTCCGCGCCGATGCGGCAGCAGCACTCCATGCCAAAGATGCTGATCAGGATTCTGGCAAAGGAGCGCAGCAGCCTGTCCCCTTCCGCAAACCCGTGCCGCGTGTTGAAGAACTTCATGCCGCTGAAATCCATGTACAGAAGGGCCGGATTCCCGCCCTTTTTCAGGATGGCCTCCTTGCTGGCTTCTGCCAGTTCAAAGAAGTAGGTCATGCTCGGCAGACCGGTCAGATAGTCGTAATAGCTGATGCTCCGGATGCTCTCCTCATGAAGAAGGCTGGCAGGTGATTCCTCCTGCGGGAGTTTCCCGCCGTGCTTCTCATCATCATAGGGCCCTTCCTCCGAATACCAGACCTGGGCAAGACGAACGCCTGTCGGGGTGATCACATGCCTTCCATGGGCATGGATGATGAGGTACCCGGATTCGTTCTTCTTTTTAAGGCGATAGACGGATTCAAACCTTTCCCCTTCCTTCATGAAACCGGTCACGTCGTTGCCGAGCCTGGCCGCGTCATCCGGGTGCACATACCTGAAAGCGTCATGATTCATGGCCGCATAGACCGCGGCAAGGTTTCCCGATCCATGCAGCTCGCAAAAGCCCCTGGAAACAACCAGCGTGGCAATGCTGTTGTCCACCAGCTGAAACACCGCAAAGGGAACCTCCATGCTTTCAAGCACGGAACGTTCCTCTTCAGAAAAACAATATCTTTCCATATCCGATCCCTCACGGTACAGAATTTCTTTGCATTTCCCGGATCAGGGCCGCACCGAAACTTCTCCGCCCATTCGCCGCACGCGATCCGCACAGCCCTTGTCCCGGCATCCTTTCCCCTCGCGTCATGGAATCCCTCCCCGGCACTGCGGGCCGGGAGAGACCTTGAGGGCATGTTCCTGACATTCAATATGATGTCATTATGGCACAGCACCCGTGCTTCCCGTCAAGGGTTTTCCCGCACGCTCAGCCATGCGCCCTGCCGCGTCCCTTCGTCCCTGCGCCCCGGGCATTCCTTTTGTCCGGTTTCCGGGTTTCCTTTCTCTGCCTTTTGTTCTCATACATCTGCTGGTCGGCACGCCTGGCCACATCGATGGCAAAGGTATCCCGCTGCGGATCATAGACCGCAATCCCCACAGCGACACACACCTTTTCCCAGGGGGCCCGGGCGTTTTCATTGACCTGCGCGGCGGACTCCCGGAAGCGCCTGACCAGCTGTTCCCGGTTGGCCAGGTCCTCGTTCTGGAGAATGACCGCAAATTCATCCCCTCCGATTCGGAATACCGGAGAGGGTTCAAACACCTGGCGAATCAGACTGCTTGCATTTTTGAGATAGGCATCTCCCTTGTCATGTCCATGGGAATCATTGATCTGCTTCAGATTGTCGCAGTCAAATACCCCGAAGGCGAACCGGGGGATCTCCTCAGGATCGTCAATCCGGTCCTGAAGCTGCTGAATACAGGACGAGTACCCTCTTTTGTTGCCCGCGCCGGTCAGCGCATCCACGTACGCCTTTTCGCTGAGATCGCTGATGTGGTGCTGGGTATGGGCAGCCATCTCCTTGAAGGTGTGCATGAGAACGCCCACCTCATCGTCGCTGTCATATTCAAGCTCGAATTTATAATCGCCCTGGTCCGCCTTTCTGGCCGCCAGGGTCAGTTCGTGGAGCGGCCTGGTGAGGCGGCCCGTGAAGCGCATCGTGACCACTCCCACCGCCACCAGAATGACCAGGGACGCGAAAATGAGGTTTCTGATCAAGCCCTTCCATACGCTGTCGATTTCAGACACCGATGCCGTGACAACCAGGCGCATGCCATTGCTCAGCGGGACCCAGACCGCCTCCTTTTCCATGCCTTCAAATCTGTAGCGGATATGGTCCTCTTCAGATTCCCGGTCCATCGCGGCGATGGCCTCCTTTTCCTTTTCCACGGTGACGCTGTCTGTCCGCGGATGACAGATCACCTTTGAGTCCGCATCCAGAACAAAGGCGTATCCCGTCTCAAACACCCGGAGGTTCCCCACTTCCCGCTCCAGCGTGCCATAATCGATTTCAATGCCGATCACCCCGACGAACCGTTCCTTCCAGATCACCGGGACGTTGTAGGAAAGCACCCGGACAGCCAGATTCTCCGTCGTATAGGGAGGAAGCCATGCGCTTCTTCCGGTCGCTTTGGGAACGGTAAACCAGACCAGTGCGGAGGTGTCCCGGGTATCATACGTCCGGATGTCCGTCACCTCGTGTTCAAGGAACTCCCCTTCGCCCTGCTTCACATACCAGAATCCGGGGACGGCCGTGGAAAAGTCCGGATCGATTCTGTAATAATACGTGAGGACGCCGTTGGTGTTGCGCGCCACATTTCCGAAGAGACTGCGGGTACGCTCCACGTGGCTTTCCAGGTCTTCGTCGGGCATGTCCTCTAAGCTTTCCTGCACAAGCTTCGAGACCATCTCCACGGAATTCTCCACGCTGTTAAAATAGGATTCCAGGTTCAGCGCGCCTGTGGTGCACGTCAGGTGGATCATCTGCTCCGCATCTTTTCTGCCCAGTTTTACGATGGAAATCATGGCAATGACCGTGGCAATGCTCAATGTCACAAGGACCGCGCCGAGCGTCAGCAGCGTGAATTTCGTACGAATGGAATGAATGTTCGCGTGTATGGCATGCATCAGCAGCGTCCTCCTTCATCTTACCATCGGGGAAATTCTCCCCGCCCCGCCTGTCGCCATGGCCGTCCCGGTTCCGGAAAAATCCGTTTTCCCTCCCCGGGGCGCCTGTCCGGATGATCCCGGACAATTATAGCCCTGTTTTCCGATTTTATCCATTTCTTCACCATACTTTTGCTTCATTCACCCGATGCGCTTCCGGCGGGAATTCCCGGTAAACCACCGGCAGTCCGGGAGGTCCGCCATCCCCTTGCCAACGCAAAGGCGCGGGGAACCGGCGCGGTCCCCTCCGGGCCCCTCGCGCGGCTTTCCTCCGCCTGGCATCTGTGCGGGACCTCCGGCTGTTTTCTGCCCCCTGCCGCCTGAAAGCAGGAGCTTTCCCCGGCCGGGGAGGGCACCGGAAACCCGGTGCTTCCCGCTGCTTTCTCCTGCGGGCTCCATCCCCTTTGGCGGCGGCGGCAAAGAGATTATGCCACTTTTCACAGTTACCGGCCCGCGAAATTCGCCCCTTTCGGCAAGGAGATGGAAAAAGCAGTCTGGAAACATGCCCATAATATATGGTATACTTTTTATGAACATTCACGATGGGTGTTTTCTCCCGGTTTCTGTTTTTTCGTGCGCCTAGGAGGTCAGCATGAACCAAAGAGCTACTCTCCCATTCGTGCAGCGCTCTCTTTCCGCGCTGCTGGGCCTTGTCCTGCTACTCTGGATGCTCTTCCTGCCCCTGTGTGCCCTTGGGGAATCCTCCAGGAAAACCGTCCGTGTCGGCTGGTACGATTCCTCCTTCAACATTATGGACCCGAACACCGGCCGCCGCTCCGGCTATGCCTATGAATACCAGCTCAAGCTCGCCGCCTATACCGGCTGGGACTATGAGTACGTCAGCGGCGGGTGGTCCACGCTCCTGCAGAAACTTGAAAACGGCGAGATCGACCTGCTCAGCGAGGTCTCCTATCTTCCCGAACGCGAGGAATTCATATCCTATCCCGATTCCCCCATGGGAACGGAGGAATACTATCTGTTCATCGCGCCCGGCAACCATGGGATCACCCCGGATGACCCCTCCCTGCTGAACGGGAAACGCATCGGCGTCAATAAAGCCAGCCTGCAGGAAAAGCTCTATCTTGAGTGGGCACAGAAGCACGGCATCCAGGCGGAGCTTGTCGAGGTCAGGGGAACCGAGGACGAATCGCTGCGGATGCTTGAGCTGGGCGAGCTGGATGCCTACATCACCGTGGACTCCTTCACCCATCCGGACCGGGCCGTTCC
>CACYCQ010000013.1:0-7361 GCA_902772995.1 uncultured Eubacteriales bacterium | reverse complement strand
GTCCCTCAGCATCCGGACAGGGGATGAACTGGAGAACCTCTCCGGCACCATGGCGGAAATGGAGAAGGAGCTGGTCCGGCATGAGGACCAGATCGAAGCGCTGCTCGATTCCCTGGTCAAGTCCCTTTCCACCGCGATTGATGACCGGTCCCGTTATACCGGGAAGCATACCCGGAATATGGTGCGCATGGCGGAGGCGTATCTTGACTGGATGGAGGCGCACGGAAACCCCTGGAAGTATGACGAGATGCGCCGGCGGGTGTTTATCATGAGCGTGGGCCTGCACGACATCGGAAAGCTTTCGGTTCCCCTGTATATCATGGACAAGTCGACACGGCTTGGCGCTGAACTGAGACTCATCGAGGAGCGCTTTACAAAAATCAGGCTCCTGAACAGGATCGCCATGCTGGAGGGGCGCATCTCCGGGGAGGAATGCCGGCAGAAGGAGGAAGAAGAGGAGAAGGACCTCGCTCTCATCCGGCGTATCAACACCGCCACGACGCTTTCTGACGAGGACTTGGCCCAGGTGCGCGGTCTCGCCTCCCGGACCTTCACGGATGAGGACGGGACGACGCGGTATGTGCTGTCGGACGCGGAGGTCACGATGCTGTCCATACGCAGGGGCACGCTGACGGCAGAGGAGAGGACCCGGATGCAGGGCCATGCCACCTCGACGTGGAACATCCTGAACCAGGTGGATTTCCCCGAGCAGTACGCCCAGGTCCCGATGTGGGCCTCCTCACATCACGAACTGCTGCAGGGGAATGGATACCCGAACGGCCTGGCCGGGAAGGAGATCCCCAGAGAGGTGCGTCTGCTGACCATTCTGGATATCTTTGAGGCGCTGACCGCAAAGGACCGTCCCTACAAGCCTTCCTTCTCCCTGGAGAAGTCCTGGAAGATCCTGGACAGCATGGTTCAGGACGGTTCTCTGGACGGCGAGCTGCTCGCATCGTTCCGGGAGAGCCGCGCATGGGAGGCGGTTCTCTCTTCCGAGGGGAAACCGGTTCAGGAGAAGAGCTGATCCCGCCTTTTTGAAAAACGGGGATGGACATCCCGCCTGACTGCAGGAAGCCTCTTCGGCCGGCAGAACCTCCGGCTGAAGAGGCTTCCTGTTTTTTGGAAACAACACAGACAACCGTCTGCCGCTCCCCCTTTGGCTGCGCGCAGGTTCTGACCTTCCCGCAAAGGCTTATGACTGCCGCACTTCGTTCCGCAGTCAGGAAGATGATGACCCAATGAGGCGGCGGACGGAGGCGCCTCATTGGGTCGTACAGACTGAAAAGCGGCAAACGTCATCCGCGTCCGCCGGCGGGGGCACGCGTGTGTTTCACCGGCTGAACCTGGCCGTGTCAGCCGCGCTTCGGCGGGAATCTGTCATCCGTCTTTAAAACAGAAACGACAGGCGATGGCAGAAAATTCGCATGACGGATTTTCCTGTCATCGCCTGTCTGGCGCTGTGCCTGGTGTCAGGGGACGAAATCCCCCGGAACTGCAGGACCGCTGCAGGGCGGGCCTGCCTGGCGGTTAAGATGTCGGGTTTATTTCGGATAGGTGACGGTCCCGACGGCGCTGTTCTGTTCCGAGCCGTCCTCCGTGTACCTGACGCCATAGACTTCAAATTTCAACCTGGGTGATCCATCCGGAACGGGATATACAAATTCCATGGGACCGCCGGAGACGTCCAGATACGCCTCATCAGCCTTTGTCCAATCCATATTTGCATATTTCAAAAGCGATTTTTCATTCCCCAGGTAGACCGTGATGTGATAGGCATCAATATCCGGCGAAGGGTCCCAGGAGATGCTGAGTTCTGTTTCGCTCCCGGCCTGACAGAAGATCTCGGGCGCCGCTTCCCAGTCGTTCTTCACCTCGACAGTGGCCTCGCCGGACCGGTCGCCCTCTTCAGAGCCGTACAGGGCGGAAACCACAAAGGTATAGGACCCGTTGCGCAAATCGCTGACAAGGCACGAATGATCTCCGGATGTCTCGACCAGCTTTTCGCCCGTCCGGACGCCCAGGGCTTTTTCCACCTGATAAATGTTGTAGTCGCACCCCGTTCCGTGATCGTGATGCTCCCATTCGAGCAGAACCTGCCCTTCGGATGTCTGGGAGGCGGAGATAATGACCGGAGCCGTTTTCCATAAAGCCTTCAGTGTGGCTTTGACCTCCCTGCTCCTGCCTGAGGTGTAGTATTCCCCTTCGATCTTTTCGCCGGTGACAAGGCTGGTGACCCGTTTTCTGAGCTCAATGCTGAAGGAATATGTGTTCCCGAGCGCTGGGACCATGCCGTCGTTCTGCATCAGATACCCGGGATCAAGCGTGAGGGTGACCGTTGTCACATTTCTTGATATCCAGGCACTGCCGTCGGCATCCCGGGTCGAATAGACAACCGGGGAGACATTTTTATCCTTATGGATATACACGACGTATTCTTCAGCATTCTTGTAATCGGTAAAAGTGAGGCATGCACGGCCCTGATCATCGAGCGACACGGACAGGTCACTGATGACCTGGGATGCGAGATCGCTTCTCTGAGAAGTGAAGACCAGCGGTTTTGACGGGTTCCCCTGCTCGAGCTTCTTCATATCCAGCCCCAGGGCGGATACGTCAATGCTCAGCCCGGCTTTTCCCAGCGGGGTTTTCTCGGCATTGAAATCGAGCTTGCCGGAGCTGAGATTGATCCCAAAGGCGCCAATGATCGGAAGGCTTGCGTCAAAGGCCAGCAGTCCCTGGTTTTCTGACTCGGTCAGGGGGGATACGGTGACCATGTGCCGCTTGTCGTCCTTCACCTGAATGGTGCAGGCATGGCCAAGCACCGTTGCCGCTTCCTTGGTGTCCAGATATATACGGTAAAGCGGCGCGGCTCCGCTCCATTCGAGATAAAGCTCGTCCTTGCCGCATTCGTAGGCCTCTGTAATGACGGGAGCCGTGTTCCAGTCACTTTCTGCCGCGCACGGGCAGGCGAAAAGCAGAAGTATCAGGAAAAGAAGAATATTTCTCATTTTGTTTCTCCGGTTTCAGTCTGTGACGGGACAGGGTTGACATGCTGGTTCAGCGGATGAAAAGGATGCGTTCAGGGCATTCCGCAGGAGACCGGCTCAGGGCCGGGCTTCCTCCTGCGGGGCCTGCCGGCGCCGGGATGCCCGAACGGCCGGCCTTCCGGGGGCTGCGGATCAAAAGGGGCCCAGGGCGCCGCCCGTGCGGGGATTTTCCTCCGCGCTTAATAAATAGTATAGCATACCTGTTTTCCGCCTTCAATGGACTGCCTGTGAAATGGCATTTTCTGTCTCTTCTCAGCTCCGGGGAGGCGGAAAAGCCTGCGATGCCGTGCAGACGGATCTCTTGCTTTGCCTGGTCATCGCCGCCTCCTTTGCGGAAGAAATGGCCCTGCCGCCATCGTCCGCTTCTTGCGAAGTTCCCCAACCTTCCAGTGTGTACGCCTTGAGGTGGCCTCCAGACCTGCAATAAACAGGCTCAAAGACTGGCGGGGGGAGGCCGGGAACATGACGATTCCAAAAAGCATTGGAGCATGGGCAAGGGCACACGGTATGGATGAATCAGGATGAGCGGGGAGATATGACCGTTTCGGCAGGAAAGCGGAGGGCGCCGCGGTCAGGAGGAAGGGGATGACATCTCAAACGTATATCAGGATCAATGGCTTAGCCCTCCCGGTCCGGAAGGACGACGATTCCATCGGCTGCAGTGATGCGGCGGCGGACAGCGGGGGCGAAACGGCGGCGGGGGACCTGTCGGGATGTGATCCGGGAAGGCGTCCCCTGTCCGTTCCCGTGTCCCTGCCGGTGTCTGCCGTGTGGCTGAAGCGGCCCGGGAGGATGAAGAAGCGCACATGCTTCTCGCTGCAGTATGCCGGGACAGATGCACATCGCGGCAAAAGCGCGCTGTCATGGCAGATGCTCATTCTGTGCTGACCGCCATCTGCCATATGTTCTTTGAAGGAACACGTTCAAACGCTCCCCGTTTGAATCCCCATGACCGGTTCAACACCCAAAGGAAAATCACACAGCATGCCGGAAGACGGAAAGGACCGGGATGGGCTCCCGGCCGGTGACGAAAACCCCGGTGCAGATTCAGACACGTCAATCATCACCAGGACAGTCGCCTGGCCCCTTCAGAAGGAAGGGGATTCCATGCCCTCTGAAGGGGCGTGAGCGATTCGGGCGATATGGAAAAATCCGGAGCTGTCAGCTCCGGATTCCTGAGGACATCGTGGGGGACGGGAAGGCCTGAGGGAGGATGCCGGCGCGCCGCCGGGCGGATTCCAGAGGCGGGGGATGCCGCAGGGGGATCCCTTTATTCGGAATCGTCTGCCCCGTCCGCAGCCAGATATCTGCGCAGCTCCTCCACATAGCGGAGTCCCAGGCTGCTCGGCTCCGTGTCCTTTCGGGTGATGTACCCGATGGTCATGGTGCTGTTGGGGTTGTCGGCATCGTCCTGATAGGGGACGGCGATGTAGTCATTCCCGTTGAGCTCCTCGCAGATGATGCCGGAACACAGGGTGTAGCCGTGCAGCCCGCGCATCAGGTTGAGCATGGTGGCACGGTCGCAGCAGCGGATGAGGCGGGGATACTCATTGGTGGAGAGGATCTCCTCGGAGAGGAAGAAATTGCTCTCCTCCCCCTGCTCGAAGGCCAGGCAGGGATAGGGGGCCAGGTCGTGGTAGGTGATGAAGGCGTGGCCGGCCAGGGGATGCCCCCGCCACAGGTACACATAGGCGTTGCAGGTGATCAGAGGAATGAAGCGCAGCGCGTTCTGGCTGAGGAGCTTGCGCACGACCTTGCCGTTGGCCTCGGACAGGAAGAGGATCCCGATCTCGGAGCGGGAGGTGGCCACATCGGTGATCACCTGCAGGGTCCGGGTCTCCCGAAGGGCCAGCTCGTATTCGGCCACATCCACCTTGCTGACGGCCTCGACGAAGGCCTTGACGGCGAAGGAGTAGTGCTGGGTGGAGACCGCAAAGCGCTGGCGCTGCTTCTCCGGATGGCCGTAGGCGTCCAGCAGGCTCCGGTATTCGGTGATGACATTGCGGGCATAGGGCAGAAAGGCCTGACCGTCCACCGTGAGGGTGGTCCCGTGGGAGGTCCGGTTGAACAGCCGCACGTTCAGCTCCGCCTCAAGGTCCCGCACGGCAGCGGTGAGGGAGGGCTGGGAAATGAACAGGCGGCCGGCGGCCTTGCTGAGCGAGCCGGTATCCGCAATGGTGATGATGTAGTTGAGCTGCTGAAGGGTCAAGGATGCACCTCCTCAGGGAATCAGGGGAGCAGGCCCTGAATCAGGATGAAGACGATGAAGACGGGCAGAACGTACTTGAGGAAGACCTCCATCCCCCTGGCAAGGCGCATGCCCCGTCCGGTATTGGCCTCGCGCAGGAAGTTGCTGAACCCCCAGCCGATGGAGCTGGTGCAGAAGAGCACCGTGATGAGCGAACCGA
Organism: uncultured Eubacteriales bacterium; assembly: GCA_902772995.1. Taxonomy (GTDB): domain Bacteria; phylum Bacillota; class Clostridia; order Christensenellales; family Aristaeellaceae; genus Ventricola. Next base: position 1,909 of record CACYCQ010000013.1, on the reverse strand, counting down.
TGGGCAGCACGAGGTTGGAAACCAGGAAATCCTCCATGTCCAGAACGGTCATTCCGTTGATGCTGACCCAGGACAGGACGTTGTAGCCCAGCACGCAGGGCAGGGACGTGACCAGGAAGAAAATGATGCAGATGAGGGAAATCTTTTTCCTGCTGGCGGAGAAAATCTCCATGAGGCACGAGATGATGTTTTCAAACACCGCCAGCACGGTGGAGAAGGATGCGAAGGTCATGAACAGGAAGAAGAGGGTGCCCCACAGGCGGCCCATGGGCATGTTGACAAAGATGCGGGGCAGGGTGATGAAGATGAGGGAGGGGCCGGCATCGGGCTGCACGCCGTAGGAGAAGCAGGCGGGGAAAATGATCAGGCCGCTGAAAAGGGCGACGATGGTATCCAGGATGCAGATCAGGATGGACTCGGTGCCCAGCGTGCGCTCGGAGGACATGTAGCTGCCGAAAATCTGGATGCAGGCAATGCCCAGACTCAGGGTGAAGAAGGCCTGGTTCATGGCGGCGGAAAGGGCCTTGAACACGCCGGCTTCCTTCAGGCGGTTCAGGTTGGGCACCAGATAGAAGGAGAGGCCGTCGACGGAGCCGGGAAGGAGCAGGGAATGGCCGGCCAGCAGGAAGATGAGCAGCAGCAGTGCCACCATCATCACCTTGGTCACCCGTTCAAGTCCGTTCTGCAGTCCGGCGGAGCAGATGACAAGGCCGAAAATGACGGTCAGCGCCATGAACAGGAACATTTCCGGCGCGTTGGAGAGCATCCCGGCGAAGACGCCGTCCACGGCCTCCGTTTCGACGCCGGAAAAGGAGCCGGTGAGGAATTTGAAGAAATAGTCCACCATCCAGCCGGAAACGGTGGTATAGTACATCATCAGCATGGCGGAGCCGAACAGCGCCAGATATCCGTGAAGGTGCCATTTCTGACCGGGTTTTTCCAGGGCCTTGTAGGCCGGGATGATGCTCTTGCGGGTGGCGCGTCCGATGGACAGCTCCATCATCATGACGGGAACTCCCATGATGGCCAGAAACAGCAGGTAGAACAGAACGAAGAAACCGCCGCCGTACAGGCCCGTAATATAAGGGAATTTCCAGACGTTGCCGATGCCGATGGCGCATCCTGCGCTGACCAGGATGAAACCGAGGTGGGAACTGAAGCTTTCTCGATTCATGTCTGTAACCTCCGTGAAGATGATATGAATGATGGGCTTATTGTAGCGTCAGGCGCGGGAAAAAGCAAATGGGAAGAATTGCCCGGGGCGGTGCGTCTGATAGCTGGAGGCCCCTTCGGGCCCGGCCTCCGGAAGACCTCAGCAAACCAGAAAAGAGGTGCACAATGATCAGAAAAATATCAGGGCTTGCCGTGGCGCTGGCCCTCTGGCTGCTGGCCGTGTGCGCGGCGGCCCAGTACGGATATACCCTGGACCGCGTGCGCGTGCGCGCGGGCGCGGACCTGTCCTCCCCGGTCATCGACAACCTCCTCCCGCAGCGGTGCGTGGTGGTGGAGGAGCTGACGGACAACGGGGGAGACACCTTTGCGAGGATCACCTACCTGAGCTTTGAGGGCGAGCGCGTGCAGGGCTACTGCGCGGTGGTCGTGGACGGGGAAAGCTACCTGGAGCTGCTCAGCGACGAGCAGGCCCGGGACGAGATGGAAATTGAAAACGGGAGCCTGCCGGATCAGACCGCCGGGACCATGAAGCGCAGCGAGCGGGAGAAGCGGACGGCGCAGGCCATGATCCAGGCCGAAACGCTCATGGCGGAGGAGAATGCGCAGATGGCCCCCCTCCCGCAGGAGACGGACGCCTGGCTGCCGGGCGATGTCTGGACGCTGGAGGACGCCGCGGCTGCGCAGGCGGCTTTGAACCAGGCGGCGGTGCCGGACCAGGTGACGGTGCCGGACCAGG
>CACYCQ010000012.1:0-6261 GCA_902772995.1 uncultured Eubacteriales bacterium | reverse complement strand
TCCCTTTGCGTTTTGCCTCTTTATCCATCTGTGCAGCAGGGGTGTCCTGTTTTGAGAAGACATGGATCATCTTTTCGAAGAATCTCTTTGAATGAACGACCGTAGGATTTGCCGAAACTCATTCCTTTGCATGACTGGATCTTACATCCGTTTCAACTGCATCTTTGGAGGAAATGTGGAGGTTTGGGTGTATTCCTGATTTCAATGCCCTGTGCACGAATGTACGATATCGAGTTGTCTGAGTTGAAATTGTGAATTTGTAAAAATATATTACTGCCCGTGATCAGAGTTTCCTGATTACAGGAAAAACAGATTTCGTAAAGGAGGAGAAAAACCAGAATGGGAAAACTGCCGGTTGGCATTCAGAGCTTTGAAAAGATCCGGGAAGAAGGCTATTTGTATGTTGATAAAACACGATATGTCTATGAACTCGTCCATGGCGGTGTCCCTTATTTTCTCAGCCGTCCTCGCCGATTTGGAAAGAGCCTGATGATTTCGACCCTGAAAGCATACTGGGAAGGAAAGAAGGACCTGTTTACCGGACTGGAGATAGAGAAGCTGGAGACAACATGGCGGGCATATCCGGTGTTTCACTTTGATTTCAATGGCGTCAATTACCAGGAAAAGGGGGCACTTGAGGAAGCACTGAACAATCATCTCAGTCTCTGGGAAAAGGAGTACGGCTCAGCGGGAAAACCGCTGAGTGAACGCTTTCAGAACCTGCTCATCAGAGCGAAGGAGAAAACGGGGCTTCGAAGTGTCATCCTGGTGGATGAATATGATAAGCCACTGCTGGATCTGGTGGAGAAGCCAGATCTTCAGCAGCACAACAAGGAAGTGTTTAAAGGCTTTTTCAGCACGCTGAAAAGACTTGATGAGGAGATTCAGTTTATTTTCATCACAGGTGTATCCAAATTCCACAAGGTCAGCATCTTCAGCGATCTGAACCAGTTGACGGACATCTCTCTAATCAAGAAATACGCAGGAATTTGTGGCATTACAGAGGAAGAACTGAGGAGAGTTCTTCACGGAGAAACGGAGGAACTGGCAGGGGAACTGGGCATTTTGCCTGATGAATGCCTAGAAAGGCTGAAAAGGAGATATGACGGATATCGATTTCATCCGAATGCGGAGGGAGTGTACAATCCGTATAGTTTGCTCAGTGCTTTTTTTGCAGGAGAGCTGGGCTCCTTCTGGTTTGAAACCGGGACCCCGACCTTTTTGCTGCACAGATTGAAAGCATGCCATTTTGATCCCCGAAAGTTTACAGACCGGACAATTTATGCAAGTGAGGCGGTACTGAAAGATTTTACCGGCGATCTGCTGGATCCGATTCCGCTGCTGTATCAGACAGGGTATCTGACCATTGCGGAGTATGATGACAAGCGGCAACGTTATACCCTGTGTTTTCCGAATGAAGAGGTCAAATACGGGTTCCTCGAAAGTCTGATGCCGACATACGTTCCAGATGCAACTGCCGGAAACGGCCTGGATATCTTTACATTGGACGAAGCCATCGAAAACGGAGAACTGAACAGAATCCGGGACTATCTCGCGGCCCTGTTTGCAAGCATCACCTATACGCTTGCGTCGGATCCGTTTGAACACTACTTTCAGGCAGTGATCTATCTCGTTTTTGAACTGCTTGGGAAAATGACCGTCTGTGAGCAGCATACATATACAGGCCGTATCGACTGCAAGGTGGAGACAAGAAACTATGTCTATCTTTTTGAATTCAAGCGGGATGAACCGGCGAAAGCTGCATTGGAGCAGATTGAAAGAAAAGATTATGCACTGCCTTTTGTCGCCGACACGAGGAAGGTCTATAAAATCGGTGTCGCATTTGATTCCAAAACGAGAAAACTGGTCGAATGGGAAGTCGGGAGCTGATGCCAGAGAATCGGGATGCTCCCGGTTCCGGGCTGGGAATCATCATCAGGGGACTCTATATGGAGTTGCCTTTCAGTGAATTCATTTCACGTTTCTGCATATTCTGAAGGTCTTTTGATCCGCTTTTCATGATCTGACAACAGTGCCTGAAGGCTGTGCAGGGCATTGTTCTCGCGATGAGGAGCTGGCCCGGACCTCAGTGCAGTTGTACTCCTGCAGGCAAGGTCAGAACTCATTCTTTTGGAGAATGCAGGAGGGACAGGACAAGACGGGACAGCTTCTGTGCGGCGAGGGTGGCCAGAATACCCAGGACGAGGGCGACGGAAAGCCAGACAAGACAGGCGGGAAGGGTCCGAATGAACGGTTTCAGGGCCAGGTACAGGGGACGGGTTTCCTTGCGGTAGATCTGTTCCAGCATGAGAAAGCCGAGGGAGGTTCCGGAAACGGAGGCCAGAATCCGGCGGGCCCTGGGCGAAAAGGGTACGCTGAACTCCAGACGTCCTGCCCAGTAGAAAACGGCGATGGACATCAGGTAGGTGAGGACATCGGTATAGGACTGATCCTGCCAGTTGTTCCCATTCCTGCAGCGAAGCACGGTCAGACACATGTTGGCGGCCAGCCCGAGAATTCCGGCGAGGGTAATCGGCAGCGCGGCCTTTTTTCGAAGCTCCTCCTGTTCCAGAAGCCGGCTGAGCCCGAAACCGAACAGAGGGAAGGTGATGTAGGTGATGTTGGTGAACAGGTAGATGTTGCCCTCCAGATGCAACTGATTGTCAAACAGGAAGTATTCCATCACGGGGCGCAGTCGGGACAGCCCGAAAAAACCACAGACGAGCAGGTAGTCGCGCAGTTTCATGCCCCTGACCATCGCCCTGAGCAGGGGGAGCATCAGGAGGTAGGCAAGGTACTGATACACGAACCACAGGGAGATGGCATGGTTGCTGGAGTAGAGAATCTTCAGGAACAGTTCCAGGGACAGCGGCTGGGGATTCAGGCGCAGACAGGTGTAGAGATAGTTGCAGACGGAGCCAAGCAGGAGCCAAAGAAGATATTTGGGAACGCGCCGGCCATACAGGGACCGGAGGGATTCCTCCCTGCCCAGAAGGAGTGCACCGGAGATCATGTAAAACAGGGGAATGGCAATGCGGGAAAGCAGCGCGAAGGCCAGGTAAAAGGGAAAGAGAGGCGACCCTGTGGCATCCGCATAAAAGAGCACCCCGGCCTCTCCGCTGTGCAGAAACAGCACGTAGAACATGGCCAGGAGCTTGAGCAGGTCCAGATAGGTCCTGCGGGTGGACATCCCGGACCTGGGGCGAGTGGAAGCAGGCATCATGTGACATCCTTTCTGTCGGCGCAGGGAAGGTGCATTCCGGAAAAAAGAAAAAGCCGAAAAACGAAGGCTCGTTTTTCGGCTTCTGCCTTTTGTTAACGCAGCAGGCGGCAACATTACTCTGCCTTGGACAGCTCTCTGCCCATTCTGGCCTTCTGACGGTTCGCGGCATTCTTGGAGATCACGCCCTTGGAAGCGGCTTTATCAACAGCTGAAGAGGCAGCGCTCAGCATGGCGGCAGTAGCAGCATTCTGGCTGACAGCAGCATCAAACTTCTTGACGGCGGTCTTTGTGGCACTCTTCACCATCTTGTTGCGGATGGTCTTGTGCTCGGTAACGCTCACGCGCTTGATAGCAGACTTAATATTTGGCAAAGGATTTCACCTCCTCAGAATTAATCGTTTGTACAGCACTGCGGATTCTAACACAAAGGAAAGAGCGGTGCAAGCAAAAATTACAGGTTTTGCACCACATTCACGATGAAAAATGGTCAGTCAACGGAAAAAGGGCGAAGAGGACGACCGGGCGAAGGCGGCAGAGTCCCCTGCACGCAGCATCACCGGAACGGGAAGATGACAGAAATCCGGTCAGGTCCAGGTCCGTGGGGGAAGGGTGTGCCGGCCGTTTGCTCATGGCCGGAAGCCCTGCGGCCTTTGGACGCTGTTACAGGGGCCAGACATCTCCGTGCTGCTGGATCTGGTTGTTCAGCAGGTGGATATCTCCGCAGGACATGGTGATCACCAGGTCTCCGGGCTGCCAGTTGGCCCGAAGGTACGCCTCTGCATCATCGAAAGTGGGGGTGTAGTGGACGTTTTGTCCGGTGGCGGCGATGGCGTCAACCAGCATGCTCGCGTGGATATCTCCGGGGTCCTTTTCGCGCGCCGCAAAGATGTCGGTGATCAGGATCTCGTCGGCCAGGTCACAGCAGTGGATATAATCGTTGAACAGGGTCTTGACGCGGGAATAGGTATGGGGCTGCATGACGGCCCAGAGCCTGTGGTGAGGCTGCATGTCCGCATTCATGAGTGCACTGTGCATTTCCGCGGGGTTGTGGCCGTAGTCGGTGTACAGGCGGACGCCGCAGACCGTCCCGGTGTATTCAAAGCGCCGGTGGGGAGCCGTGAACTTTTCAAGGGAGGCGGCGACTTCCTTTGCATCTGCGCCGATCTGGACGCAGGCGGCCATGGTGGCCAGGGCGTGCATCAGGTTGTAGTGGCCGGGGATGCGCAGCTTGATGTGGGCAACCGTCTTCCCGCGGTAGGCACAGTCAAAATCCGGGCATCCCGTGGAATCCAGCTTCAGGTTGACCGGATGATAGTCGCAGGCGGGAGACATTCCGAAGGAAATGGTCGGCACCGTGAGCTTGCGCATGACCTCCATGACCCGGGGGTCATCCCCGTTGCCGATGCAGGCGCCGTATTCGGGAAGCAGCGCGCAGAAGCGTTCAAAGGCCAGCTGAATGTCATTGAGGTCCTTGTAGTAATCCAGATGGTCCTCTTCGATATTGGTGATCACGGCGATGCTGGGGTGGAACTCGAGGAAACTGCCGTGATACTCGCAGGCTTCCACCACGAACAGATCCCGGGAACCCACCCGGGTGCTGCCGCCGATATAGTCAAGCTGTCCGCCGATGTGGACGGTAGGGTTGCGCCCGATGTCCAGAAGCACTTCGGCGATCATGGAGGTGGTCGTGGTCTTCCCGTGGGTGCCGCAGACGTTGATGGAGTCATGATAGCCTTCCATCAGCTGCCCCAGGAGCGTGGAGCGCTCGATCTGGGGAATGCCGTGCTCCCGGGCATAGGCGCGCTCGGGATTGTCCGGCGCGATGGCGGCGGAATAGACCACCAGGTCCGCCCCGGCCACATCATCGCCGTGATGGCCGATGCTCACGGGAATGCCGTGATGCTCCAGCATGTCGGTCATGTAGGAACGGACATTGTCGGAACCGGTGACCTTGTACCCCTGCTGCGTCAGCATGCTGGCAAGGCCGCTCATGGAGCTGCCCCCGATGCCAATCATATGGATGCGCCTGCCGAGATAGTCTTTGATGTGCGGCATGCTGGTTCCTCCTGGTTCATAATCTGCAGTCAATCCTTATTATACCCTTTTTACGGGGGGCATTCAACCTGTTTTTCAAAATGAAGACTTTGACGTACAGCCCGCCACAAGATGTTGTGCAAAGACGGAAGCTGTTTGCCAGGCGATACCAGTCATGGGAGAGGCGGACAGAGGGCGCGCGGGTTCTCCGGGAGGGGAGAATTGTGCACCTTTTCCAAACTTTCTGTAGGATTGCAGACAGAGTATGCGAAAATCGGAAATCCGGAGGAAATTACTGGACGAGAAGTAAAAGGTGAATTATAATTCCCGTACTTGAAAGAATATTCGGTTTTGGAGGTCGACGCATGGACCGCATCCGCCGCAATGAACGACTGGCCGTCATGACCCGGATTCTGGTGGCCAATCCCAACAAGATCTTTACGCTGGGCACCTTCTGCCAGATGCTGGGTTCCGCGAAGTCCACACTGAGCGAGGATATCGATATTCTCCAGGGAGTGTTCATGGACTTCCGGCTGGGAAAGCTGGAGACGGTTACCGGAGCGGCCGGCGGTGTGCGCTATCGCCCGATGGTCGAGGCCGGGAAGGCCCTGCAGGGGGTCACGGCCCTGGCGGAAAGGCTGTGCGAGCCCGGGCGCGTCCTGCCCGGCGGGTTTGTGTACATGGCGGATATCCTGGCCATGCCGGACCTGGTGGAGGAGATGGGGGCCATTGTGGCGACGCAGTATTACCGTCTCGAACCGGATTTCGTGCTGACCATGGAAACCAAGGGCATTCCGGTGGCCCTGATGACGGCCAGGGCCCTGGGCGTTCCGCTGGTGATTGTCCGAAGGGACAGCAAGGTCTATGAAGGGCCTGCGGTCAATATCAACTACCTGTCCGGTTCGGGAGGACGCATTGAAACCATGAGCCTGTCCCGCAGGGCGGTCCGCGAAGGACAGAGGGCCCTGATTGTGGATGACTTCATGCGCGCCGGGGGCACGGCC
>CACYCQ010000011.1:0-3814 GCA_902772995.1 uncultured Eubacteriales bacterium | reverse complement strand
TCCGCCTTGAAGACAAAGCCCGCGTCGATGGCCGCCTTCAGGACGGTGTCCGCCTCATCCATCGGCACACCGGCGGGAATGCTGGTGCCATAGCCCAGATAGCTGGTGGAAGGTCCGTAGGGAACCTCGTCAAAGCCGCTGACGATCAGCTTCTGCACCTGGTCATTGCCGTAGATGCTGTAGAAGTGGGGGCCGGAAATCCAGGGATTGAACATGGACAGGGCGGTTTCCGCCGTGAAACGCCGGGCGTCCTTGCCCACCGCGAGGGTGTCGGAGGAGATGGCCATATTGAGGGGCAGGTCTCCCTGGGACCATACGGCCGGGCGTCCGGTCGCCGTGCCGATCTGGCCTTCCACGGGCACGGTCTTGAAGCCGGGGAGGAACCCGTCAACGCCGCCCACGTGGACCATGGGTGCAACGCTGATGTTGTAGGTTCCTGCGCCGTTGCGGATGGCCGCCTCCAGCATTTTGCCGTCATTCTGGTGCATGCCGAACAGCTTCCATTCGCCCTTGAGCGGGAAGTAGGTGTTCTCGAGGTACTTTTCCTCCATCTCGCCGCTTCCGGCAAATCCGCCGGTGGCCAGGACCACCGCCTTGGCATGGATGAGGTACTCCTTGCCGTCCACCATGCTGCGGGCCTTGGCGCCCACCACCCTGCCGTCTTCCACCAGCAGGTCATAGGCTTCGGTTTCCAGCATGAACTTTCCGCCAAGCTTGGCGAAGTTGTCCATGCACTCGGCAAAGAATCCTTCCGTCAGCTTCTTGCCGCCGGAAATCGGGGTGTAGGCCGCCCAGGTGTTCCCTGCAAAGCCGCTGGCGGGATCAAAGCGGAAGCCATACTGGGTCAGCCAGTCATCGGTATAGCCGCTCTCGTCCAGGAACAGGCGGACCATTTCCGGCTTGGCCTGCTGCTCGCCCGCATCGTTGGTGGTGTACTCGAGCCAGGCCTGGTAGAGGGCTTCCTTGTCGATGAGGTCATCGCCGGCCTTCTTGGTGATCTTTTCCTTGGTAATGGGGTTGGTCCATTCAGGCAGCTCGGCCGCGACCTGGCTGGGCACGTTGATGGCCATGGGGCCGCTGGTCAGGACCGCATTGCCGCCCCACTTGGCCGCCTTGTCGATGGCCAGCACGGAGAGGCCCTGCTCGGCGCTGCTGATGGCGGAAGCCATGCCGGAGCCGCCCAGGCCGACCACCAGCACGTCCGCGGTCAGCTCTTCGCATTCGTTGGTCTGGGGCATGGCGTGGTAGAAGGCCCGGATGTCGCTTTCCTTCCCGCCGTTGGCCGTGATGGCCTCCACCAGCGCCGCCTCCACCGCCTGGCGCACGCCGTTGCTGGTGGCGGTGGCTCCGCTGACCGCATCCACGGACACGGACTGGTACGCCAGCATCCTGGGCAGCAGCGTATCGACCACCGTCTGGACAAAGGCCTTGGTGTCGGAGATGTTCTCCTGGTCCACGGTAATGGACTCGATGCTGTTCTCCGTGACGGTGACGCTCACCGTGACGGGTTCGCTGATGCGGAATCCGATGCCCTTTCCGGTGTAGGTGCCCGGCTTCATGGAAGCCGTGACCGCCTCGCTGATTCCGGAGGCCTTGTCGATGCACTCCTGCGCCGCAAGGGTGACCGCCTTGCTGGAGAAGGTCGCTCCGGCGACGGCGTCAACGGCGGCGCTCTGCGCCTCCAGAATGGCGGCGGGCAGCTTCTCGAGGGCGACGCTGCCGACCCCGTCGGTTTCCTTCTCGCCCTCTGCCGTGACGGCGGTGATGCGGTCGGCCTCGAAGGTCATCGTGACCTTCACGTCTCCGCCGAATCCGGCGGCAACCGCTTCATATGTGCCCGGCTGGTACGCCGGCTCGGCGCAGGCCCACGCCGCGAGCAGGCACAGGGCCATCAGGGCACACAGGAACTTCTTACCCATGAATTCATCCTTCCTTTCCTCTTGCATCCTCTTGCACACTACGGGATCCATGGAAACCCAGGTTCCCTTTGGTTTCAGTATAGCCATCAGGAAAAGGAAGTTCAAACGCTTTATTCTGTTTGCGCCATCAGAAGATCTGATAGCAGCGCATCGGTCCTCTCCTGGGCATCGCTGTCCCTGCGGACCATGAAAATGCTGTGGCTGCACGCCCGGTCCTGAAGGGGACGGTAAGCGATCCCCGGGTGGATGCGCATGGCGGAGCGGACGCACATGGAGACGCCGTACCCGCCCGCCACGAGGGTTTCGATGCTGTTCTGGGAATCGGTATAGGCGTAGAGCGGGGCGGAAATCCCCCTGTCCGCCATGCTGCGCAGCAGCTGCTTCTTGTCTTCTCCGGAAAAGAGCACGAGCGGAAGGTTTTCCAGGTCCCGCATGCACAGCGCCTCCTTCTGCACAAGCGGATGGTCCGTGCAGAGCATCACGTAGATGGGCTCCTCGCAGATGGGCCTGGCCCACACCCAGTCAAGCTCCGCCATCTGGTTGTGGTCAAGGGCGATCAGACAGTCGATCATGCCCTCCCTCAGCTGATTGACCAGCTCCTGATAGATCCCGCTGCTGATGAGCACCCGCGTATGCGGATATTCCCTGCGGAACCGGGACAGGGCCGCAGGCAGGGCGCGGCGCTGCAGGTTGCCGTGGCAGCCCACCCGCAGGACACTGGTGAAGCTGTGGCGGGACTGGCGGACGATTTCACGGGTGATTTCCGCCTGGTCAAGCAGCCTCCTGGCCTCCCGCAGCATCACTTCCCCCTCCGGCGTCAGGCGCAGGCCGCGGTTGGTCCGCTCGAACAGCTGTACGCCCAGATCCTTTTCCAGGGCCAGGATCTGCTGGCTCATGGCGGACTGCACGATGCAGCACTCCCTGGCCGCACGGGTAAAGCTCAGGTATTTGGCGGACGCCAGAAAGTATTCCAGCTGACGAAGATCCATACTGCCACCCCCCTGTGATTCCGTAGGAACCCGCATCCCTGAAACGGCTTTTTCTGCCGGTTCCCGCCCCATTGTCCTTCGAATTTCCATCCGGCGCAAGTCCAATTTTCCATGGCCGCCGCGGCTGCCCCCCCGCGCCCGTTTTTTTCTTTCGCATTCCGTCCCCCGCGTTGACGTTTTCCCAAACCGTGATACAATACGCCCCGGGGAATGAGGTTCTCCCCAGGCCGCGGCCTGAACCGCTGATTATCAGCTGATGACTTCTGCTCAACAGGGCAGGGTTGTCAGCTTTTTTTGTTGGAGGTGTCCCATGCTTCTCAGTCTCGCACTCATCCTTCTGTCAGGTCTACTCCTGGGCGGACTGATGAAATCCCTTCGTCTGCCCGCGCTCACCGGCTACATGCTCGCCGGGTTCCTGACCGGCCCCTTCTGCCTTGGCTGGCTGGATTCCGGCCTTCTGCAGATTTCCCCGGAGATCCGGCGCATCGCTCTGGTCATCATCCTGATGAAGGCCGGACTCTCCCTGGACCTTGATGACCTTCGCAGGATCGGCCGGCCCGCGGTTCTGCTGTGCTTTGTTCCCGCCACCTGTGAAATCGCGGCCTTTCTGCTGCTCTGCCCGCACCTGCTGGGCCTTTCCCTTCTGGAATCCGCCCTGCTGGGCGCCGTGATGGCGGCGGTCTCCCCCGCCGTGGTGGTGCCCAGGATGACCCGCATGATGGATGAGGGGATTGGAACCCGAAAGGGCATCCCGCAGATGATCGTGGCCGGGGCCTCCGCGGATGACGTGTATGTCATTGCCATCTTCTCCGCCATGCTCTCCCTGTCCTCGGGCGGCAGCGTCTCGGCATGGGACTTTCTTCAGATCCCCCTGTCCATGGTCACCGGCATCCTTGCAGGCGCCGC
>CACYCQ010000010.1:0-2285 GCA_902772995.1 uncultured Eubacteriales bacterium | reverse complement strand
CGTCCAGATTCACCCGGCAGTAGGCAGCCAGACTGGCCATGGACATTCCCGGATCCCTGGGCGGCGGCATGGGCTGTCGGGAAAGCGTCGAAGCGTAGTTTTCCGGATTTCCCCCAAAGGGACCGGAAGTGAAAGGCGGTTGGGGACGGGCTTCGGCGGAGGTGGCCGCTTCAGGGGGGTTGTCGGGAGAATCATCCTCCTGAAGGAGAGAAGAGAGAGGGGAAGAAGATCCGGAGAAACCGTTTTCCCCTGGCTTTGGGGGAGGTGTGACGTGCTGCCCTGGATCGGCGGGAACAGGTCCGCCTTCTCCGTTTTCCCCGGGTTTGGGAGGAGGAGTGCTTCCGTCCCTTGGAGAGGCGGGGCGGTTCCCGGAGAGACTGCTGAGGGTGTTGAGGGCGGACATGGCCTGGGATTCAATGCCGGAGCGGTTCATCAGATCGATTGAGATGATGATCCCGCAGGAAACCAGCAGCAGTGCCGCGATCACCAGCAGGGTCAGCCGCCTGCGTAGCTTATGAATCATGATCGGCCTCCAGTGCATATCCGATGCCGCGTGTGGCATGGATTTTGACAGTGGATCCGACAAAGGAAAGCTTCCTGCGCAGGAAAGAGACATAGACCTCCAGACTGTTGTAGTCCGCATTGCTCTCCAGTCCCCAGATGCGGTCGCTGATCAGGTCTTTGGGAAGTATCCGGTCCGTGTTGCGCAGAAACAGTTCCAGGAGCTGGTACTCCTTTGTCCCGAGCCGGACGCTTTTGCCGGTGGCGGTGCAGGTGAGATCCGGACTGCTGCGGGAGAGGGTGATATCTCCAAAGGTCAGCGCCAGGACCGGAGGCTCCGATTTCCTTCGGGTGATGGCCTGAAGGCAGGCAATCAGCTCGTCTTTTTCAAAAGGTTTGGGCAGATAATAGTCCGCGCCGCTCTGAAGTCCCCTGACCCTGTCCTCCAGTTCCCCCCGGGCGGTGAGCATCAGTACAGGCAGGCTGGACCCGCTGCCGCGCAGCTGTTCAAGGACGGAGAACCCGTCCATGCCCGGAAGCATCACGTCAAGGATCATGGCGTCATATTCACCGCTGAGCGCGTAGTCCAGACCGTCCGGACCGGTGTAGACGGCATCAACACTGAAGCGCTGCTGGCGAAGCAGTTTGCAGATGGCTGCGGAGAGCATTTTTTCATCTTCCACCAGGAGGATACGCATTGAATCTCCTTTCTGCCGGCACTGCCGGTAAAACCAGTTTACGGGAGAATCATAACACATTTTGTCGCATGTGTGTCAACGCTGCCTGCAAATGGCGGAAACAGGAAAGGTGCCGGGGATTGCCCGGCAGAAAGGGAGAGACATATGGAACTGATGGTCCGGTCATTTGAAGAGCTGACCTGCTCACAGCTGTATTTGCTGCTCAAGGCCAGGGTGGATGTGTTTGTGGTGGAACAGCAGTGTGCCTATGCAGAACTTGACAACTGTGATCAGCGCGCTGTACACGTGTGGCTGGAGGATGAGAAGGGACTGGCGGCCTATCTTCGGGTGATGGATCGCGGTGTGCGGCATGAGGAGGTGTCCATTGGACGGGTGCTGAGTCTGCGCAGGCACTGCGGATTGGGAAGAAGGATTCTCTCTGAGGGCATCCGTGTGGCCAGGGAGCATTTCGGGGCACGGAAAATCTATCTGGAAGCCCAGACAGCTGTGCGCAGACTGTACGAGGAACAGGGGTTTGCCGCCATCTCGGAGGAATTCCTGGAGGATGGCATTCCGCATGTCAGCATGATGCTCGAACTGCTGCAGGAGGACGGGGAAAGGTAAAGGACGGGACCGATTCACAGGGACAGAAAAATGATTCCCGGTTTCAAGTTTGTTTCAAGAATCCACCGCTATACTGACGACGTCGGGTTGAGAAACCGGACGAGAAATTTGAACGGAGGATTGAAACAAATGAAGAAATTGATATCATTCCTGATCATTCTTGTCTGTATGCTTTGTCTGCTAGTGACAAGCGCGATGGCTCAGCCGGGAGGAGGGCCTCAGGGAGGTCCTGGTGCAGGCGGGCCCGGAATGGGCGGACACGGCGGACGCCAGGAAATGGGACAAGGCGGACGGAACGGGCAGGACGGAAACAGGGACCGCAGTCGTGAGACCCGTGCAAACACCGGAAACAATCAGAACGGTGTGGAGGATTCCGTATCCCAGAAGCCGGAAAGTCAGAATCAGATGCCGCAGAATCAGATGCCGCAGAATCAGATGCCGCAGAATCAGATGCCGCAGGGTCAGATGCCGCAGGGTCAGATG
>CACYCQ010000009.1:0-4752 GCA_902772995.1 uncultured Eubacteriales bacterium | reverse complement strand
TTGACCCGGGTCCTGCTGACCTCAATGCCGAATGAGAACTGGAGCTGTTCCAGGGGAAGCCTGCCGCTCAGCCATTCCTTCATCCTGCCGGAGGGAATCCATTCAATCCGCTTCACCTGTTTGAGCACGGACGGGTCTTCCATGGCTTTCAGCCTCCCGGACTCCATTCCTGCGGGTTTGGGCAGGAACAGGTGCTCCCCGTCATAGGGGAACGCGTCCGACAGCAGGATGTGGCCAGCCTTTGCCATCTCCAGGAGCCGGTCCGCCTGTCCTTCCGGCTGAAGGGCAAGATACATCGCCGAAAACAGCGTATCTGCCCTGAAGGTGGGCGTGCAGGCACCCGACAGTCCCTCTCCGAAGCGCACAGGTGTATAGAAACTCAGTTTACAGATTCTGTACAGCATAGGTGCTCACATCCTTGAAGTATTCCTTCAGTTCTTCTATCGTCCTGCCTTCGGGAAGCTTCCCGTGGACCAGTGTCAGTTCAAAATCGCCAAACCCGATCCTGCCGTACCCGCGGGTACCGCTGCCGCCCAGATAGTCAAGGCTCAGCAGCCTGCATCCATCCGCCAGCAGCTGCATGTCTTCATCCAGGGTCTTCGGATCTTCCAGGGTATAGAACCACAGCACCCTGAATTTGGCGCCGCGCACCACACGCTCCGTGGTCCTCGGGTTGGCAATGGAGGTGGAACGGGTAATGAAGTTTTCGGCCTTGGTTTCGGTCGTTCCGCCCAGCCGGATCAACTCCTCCCTGTTGATCAGGAAGGCATCCGAAAACTGCAGGTGGGCCGTCACCGGACGTCCCTTTTTATCCTCCGGGGTGCCGAAGAGGCGCCCGATGGCTTCAGGATCATCCTTGCACTCGGGGAGAATGTATTTGCCTTCCGGAAGCGCGGCGCGGGACAGGAGCGTCCTCATTTTTCCCTTGAGGCTTGAACCGGGGATCAGGGGATCACCGGAATAGCTGTCCCGCACGACCGGATTGTCCATCGCTCCGATGGCTGAAAAGCCGGTGTTGTCTCCAATATGCAGACCGGTGAGCACCGTCAGGGTGCTTTCAATCTTGATTTTGACCAGCATCGCCGTATCCTCCTCACTTGTCCCCGAAATAGTATCTGTGGTATGCCACAAGGGCCTCGAAATACCGATAGAAATTCTGGAATTTTTCCCGGCTGCCGCCGATGCCCTTCAGATACTCCAGCAGCTTCGCCGTACGAACAAAGTCATAGACGTTGTTGTTTCTGTCCCTTCCGCATTCATAGACGGTCCTGACGCGGGCTGCGGACAGTTCCTGCTTCTGCTCCGGGGTCAGCACATCGGCTGCGCTGTGACGGACATCGTTGTACAGGTCCGTATACAGGCCAAAGAGCTTGCGGATCTTCGTGCTGGTGATCTTCAACTGGCTTTGGAACATTCCGCTGATCACCTGTTCCGCCCTGTCCACGTAATCCGCCGGAAGCTCGGCAGCCGTCACGGGCTGCACAACCGGAGCATCGTTCCTGGGCGGATTAAAAGGCTTCCGGTTGGTGTTCGGATTGAAACCACCTTTGTAGTTGTTCATCTTCAATGACGCTCCTCTCAGTTCTCACTCTGCGAAGTATCGCTTTCAGTCCGGTTCAGATACACATAAAGCATGCAGGCTGTCTGGAACTGCAGATTCCTGACAGGGTCCAAAGCCCAGGCATACACATTCTTCATGAATTCCTTGTAGGCTGCCACCTGCGGGGTTCCGGCCCCCTGCTTCTCTGACGGAGCATGACGCGAGAGAAGATATGCCAGCTGCGCGATGGCAATGGTCTTTCCGGTGATCTTCCTGTACAGATGCAGGACATGGTAGAGGAAGCTGTTGCCCTTGTCCGGCATCGTTTCAAACAGATGTTCAAGCATGTCCAGCCGCCCGTTCAGCACTTCCTCACGGAAATCCTTCCAGCTGTAGACGTGCCTGCGCTCCTTTCCATCCTCTCCCATATCCCTGCCAAAGAGGGCGATGGCATTTTTCCCGTCCCTGCGCTTGGCCATTGCCTCAAGCTCCGCAGCCGCCTTTGCCGCACTCTGCACCGGCGTGTGGGAAGCAAATACGCCAAATCCCGCGCTGAGGGTGACCTTTCCCCCGGTGTACTGTGAAAACGCTCTTTCAATCTTGAGTCCCGCATCCAGGACGGCATTCCATGCTCCGATCAGGAAGACATCATCGCCGCCCGCATACACCACGGACACCTCCGTACAGGCCGGGTCAGCCTTCAGGCTTTCCTGACTGGTGGACGGGTCCTCCAGAACCGCATCCAGATGTCCCTGGAAAAACCAGGTCATCGCACCCGACAGGGCAGCGTAATGGGCAAGGGTGCAGCGCTTCCATGGGGTCCCGGAGGACGAATTGATCAGGCCTTTGGAGAAGACCAGGCCAAGGCCGTCCACGTCCGCGCGCAGAACGCCCAGCCTGCGGACGCCCGTCGCGGATTTGGCCAGGTCATTGAGGGTCAGGGCTTTCCCCTCTTCCTCTCTGGGCTGGTGGCGGCTGATCCAGATCCTGCAGGCACCGGGCAGGGGCCTGCGGGCATTGAGGGTGTAGACCCGGAGGGCATCGCTGGTGGAGCCCGCAACCAGGCAAAGGGGGCTGCCGTCCAGGGAAGGCAGCTGCAGTCCGTCCGGCCGGCTTCCGGCGACGATGCTCAGTTCATCGCAGTGGTCATCGAAGGTCCCCGCGAAGCGCTCCAGCTGCGCACAGGTATGGCACAGATGCAGTTCCTTCCACGTGGTCAGCCTGTCGGATTTCCCGCATACGGCGCATTCCCTCAGCCCGTCCTCGTGACGGTCCTCATTCAGCCTTATCAGTTCCTCAAAAGTGTACCTGTGGTTCTTGCGTTCATTGATCCGGCGGGAGGTCTCCGCAAACAGGGCAGAAAAGGTTCCCTTCCTGCCGCCCTCCGAATCCAGGTCCCCGGGGCCGGCCTCCACAAAGCCGTCCGCCAGGAACAGGTCCGCGCCAAAGTGTTCCCCAAGGAACGCATTGACCTTCCTGACCGCTTCCTGCGCTTTGGCCGGCACCCCCGCCCCGGAAGGCAGCAGCAGGTGTGCCCGGCCGCCTCCCGCGTAGATCAGGTTGGCCCTGGGCAGGCCGGTCTCCTCCAGGATCAGGTCAGCGACATGCTCCGTCATGACGCTCAGGTACAGGGACCGGCTCTTCAGGGCTTTCAGGGCCCCCGTCGAGACGATGTTGTAGATGAATCCCTGAATCCCCGAAAACGCCAGGGAGTACAGGACAAAGGGCTTGCCGGCCGCGCCTTCGGATTTCCGGTCCAGACACAGGCAGCAGGCGACCGCCGCCGCCGTCCTGGCCATGTGGTAGGCCGACACGCTCTCATCCCCGGAGGGAACCGTGGAAAAGCAGTCCTCCGCCAGTTCCAGCATCGCATTGGCATATTCCGGCGATGCGGGGAGCGCTTCCACCTGCCTTTTCCACAGGTCTGCCTGCTTCGCAGGGACGGCGGATTCTCCCGTCCCGAATCCCGCAAAGCGCCCTTCACCGTCATGAAGGACGCCAAGGTTCTCCCCCCGGGTGTTCAGACAGTTGAAGATGCTCTGCAGGCGGGGCTTGGCAGGGCGCCCGCTTGGGATTTTCAGGATGCGTTCCGTTTCCCCGATCAGCTTCCGCGTCGGTTCATCGGTGTCCGGTTTTTTCAGCCCAGGCACCATTGCCGACAGTTCCGTCAGCAGCACGGACCGAAAAACCGAAAATGTCGATGGGTCCATGGTTTCCTTTCCTCCTTCTTCCTGTTTTTCTCAAATGATCCATGTCTGTTGCGTCAGTACGCAACAGCCTCGGAAAAGCGCAGATAGTCCTGCCAGGTCCACTTCCGGACTGCCTCCGGGGAATCCCCGAGGAGCAGGGCTTCGGGATACTGTTCCTTCAGTTTTCCATAGGCGCTCTGCCACCTGCTGATGCGTTTGTCCAGGCCGGCATCCGCAAGGCAGCCCTTGCCGGCAAGGGCAATGGTTTCCGCCAGGACAGCCAGGCCGATCGGCCTGAAGACCGGCTCATCGCCCAGAAGCGACTCGCCCGTCCGGCACAGCGTTTCAAGGCAGTATTCCTTTTCCTTTGCGCCAAGCGTCCCTGACCACGCCAGCGCCGCGCAAAGGTGCCACTGTACGGACAGGAACGGATAGACCTCCGCATCTCCCCGGTGGAGGTTCTCCGCGCAAAGCTTCCTGCCGTCACGCAGGGCTTCCAGCAGTTCCGCCTGGAGAGGCGAGCCGTGAAGCTGCATGTGGCGAAGAAGCTGGACATAGTGGAGATACAGGTACAGCCGCCGGATGTCCTCCGAATCGGGCCAGTTCCCGCAGGCTGCAACGATCTCCCCGGCCATCTGTGCGCATGACGGTCTTTCTCCCCGTTCATTCTCCGGTGAAACCGCACGGTAGAGGCTCCAGAGCGCCTCTTCATCCTCCCCCAGGGAAACCTGCAGGTCGCAGAGGTTCTGGAAAGCCCTCTGCCGGTCCCCCCAGGACGTGAAATGCTTCAGCGCCGCCGCCTGGATTTCCCTGGCCTCCTCAATCAGGCTTTCCCGTCTGCCAGCGTCTTTTTCCACCCGCAGCCAGTGGGTCAGGGTCTGCAGATAGGACCCCAGCGCCCTCCCGTATTCCGCCTGGCGGATGTCCATGTCCGTTTCCAGATCCTGCCTGCAGATTTCGCAGAAATCCAGCAGCAGATTCGAGATCAGTTCCTCCTCCCCCTGGAAATACCGGGAGATCATC
>CACYCQ010000008.1:0-5441 GCA_902772995.1 uncultured Eubacteriales bacterium | reverse complement strand
CGCGGGCAGACCTCATGTCTCCCCTGCGGGCTCCGGATTCCGGATAGTCCCGGTTGCCGGCGTCGTCTCTGTCTCGGCGCTGCCCGTCCCTGAAACGCCGGGTATGCTCCTTCTCGGAATCCATCCTGCCCCGGTCCCCTCGGGCATCCCTTCTCTGGGGATTCACCCCTGGGCGCCCGCCCTGACGGTTCTCGCTGCGCCATCCCTCGCCCTCGGCGCGCCGGTTCCCGGCCTCCTGATCCCGACGGGGCTGCCAGGTCCTTTCGTCATCGCGCCATTTGTCCTTCTGAGACGGGGTCTTCCCCGTATAACGGTCATAATATGCCATCTTCTATTCCTTCCTGATCCCGTTCTGTCCGAGGATCTGCTCCGAGCGCTCCAGCAGTTCCTGCAGCCGCTCCAGCTGTCCGGTCACATACAGGTATCCCCACAGCGCCTCCAGCCCCGTGGCCATGCCGTAGTCCGCCGGATCCTGATTTCTGGGGACAGGGTGCCGGCTCTGGGCGTTTCTCCCCCGCCTGGCCACTTCCTGTTCCTCCGGTGTCAGCTCATCAAAGAGCACCTGGTAGACCGTCGCCTGGGCATGGGCGCTCACCCTGCCCGTCGCCATTTTGTGCATCTGTCCGACCCGGTACCCCCGGCTCAGAAGCAGTCCGCGGAAATACACGTCATGAAGCGCATCCCCCAGATAAGCCAGCTGCAGGGAATTGAGTTCCCGGACATCCGGAAAATCCAGGTGAGCGCGCATGGTCCTGTTCCACTCTTCCGTCAAAACTTCTCCGCCTTCCGTACATGATGAAACGTCTGAACAATATACCAAATGCCCTTCCTTGTAAAGAGCGCAACGAAAAAAAGCGGATGACCACTCGCATGGTCATCCGCCTGTATAGGTGCGGTTATTCCACCACGGCGCCCTTGTTGGCACTGGAGACAAGCTTGGCATAGCGTGCCAGGTATCCCCGGGTGATATTGGGCGGCGGGCAGGTCCAGGCCTCCCGGCGCGCCCGGAGGGTCTGCTCATCCACCAGAAGCTCCAGCTTCCCGGCGGGAATGTCGATGGAAATCCGGTCGCCCTCTTCAACAAGTCCGATCAGGCCGCCGCTGGCGCCCTCCGGAGACACATGTCCGATGGCCGCGCCGCGGGTGGCGCCGGAGAAGCGTCCGTCGGTGATCAGGGCCACCTCGCGGTCCAGACCCATTCCGCAGATCGCGCTGGTGGGAGAGAGCATCTCCCGCATGCCGGGACCGCCCTTGGGGCCCTCATAGCGGATGACGACCACATCACCGGGCCGGATGCTTCCGGCATAAATGGCCTCAATGGCCTCGTCCTCGCTGTTGAAGACCCGGGCAGGACCCTCATGCACCAGCATTTCAGCCGCCACGGCGCTGCGCTTGACCACGGCGCCGTCCGGGGCCAGGTTGCCGCGCAGGATCATCAGTCCGCCGGTCGGGGAGTAGGGCCTGTCAAAGGGACGGATCACCTCGGGATTGGCGTTGCGGCCCATCCGGATCTCCTCGCCCAGGGTCTTTCCGGAAACCGTCAGCGCATCCTCGCACAGCAGGCCGCGGCCGGCCAGCTCGGAGAGCACGCCCATGACGCCGCCGGCCAGGTGCAGGTCGATGACATGATGTTCCCCCGCCGGTGCCAGGTGGCACAGGTTGGGAACCCTGGCACTGACCTCGTTGACCCAGTCAAGATCGAAATCGATGCCCGCCTCATGGGCGATGGCCGGGAGGTGCAGCACGGTATTGGTGGAGCAGCCCAGGGCCATGTCCAGACAAAGGGCATTGCGGAAAGCGCTCTCCGTCAGGATTTTGTCGGGGGTGAGCCCTTCCCGGACCAGCTCCACCACCCGCATGCCGGTCT
This sequence comes from uncultured Eubacteriales bacterium, assembly GCA_902772995.1. Classification (GTDB taxonomy): domain Bacteria; phylum Bacillota; class Clostridia; order Christensenellales; family Aristaeellaceae; genus Ventricola. Next base: position 3,574 of record CACYCQ010000008.1, on the reverse strand, counting down.
TCTTGGCCAGGCGGATCCTCGCGGCATCCACCGCGGCGATGGTGCCGTTTCCAGGCAGCGCCATGCCGATGACCTCGGTCAGGCAGTTCATGGAGTTGGCGGTGAACATGCCGGAGCAGGAGCCGCAGCCCGGGCAGGCATTGGACTCCACCTCATTGAGCCCCTCGTCATCGATCTTTCCCGCCTTGTAGGCGCCCACGGCCTCAAAGACCGAGTTGAGATCCATGTCGCGGCGGCTGCCTGGCATTTTGCCGGGCATCATGGGGCCGCCGGAGATGACCATGGCCGGCAGGTTCAGCCTGCGCGCCGCCATGAGCATGCCGGGAACGATCTTGTCGCAGTTGGGGATGAACACCATGCCGTCAAAGCCGTGGGCGGTGGCCATGGCCTCGCAGCTGTCGGCAATCAGCTCCCTGGACGCCAGGGAATACTTCATGCCCACATGGCCCATGGCAATGCCGTCGCACACGCCGATGGCGGGGAACTCCACGGGAACGCCTCCGGCCAGACGGATGCCGTCCTTGACGGCCTGGGCGATATTGCCCAGGTGGTTGTGGCCCGGAACGCACTCGGACTTGGCGCTCACCACGCCAATGAGCGGGCGCTGAAGCTCCTCATCCGTCAGTCCCAGCGCCTTCCAGAGAGAACGGTGGGGCGCCTTTTCAGGGCCCTTTTTGACCCTGTCAGAAATCATGCTCATAAAGATACCTTTCCGGTCCAGCTCATCTTGGAGCGGAGTTCCTTGCCGACTTCCTCCAGCTGGCTGCCGGCCTCAATGCGGCGCTTGGCCAGGAAGTGGGTGCAGCCGGCCTGGTTCTCCAGCAGCCAGTTGCGGGCGAAGGTGCCGTCCTGAATCTCGCTCAGGACCTTCTTCATTTCCTTTTTGGTCTCCTCGGTGATCAGGCGCTTGCCGACCTCGTAGTCGCCGTACTCGGCGGTGTTGGAGATGGAATAGCGCATGCCGGCAAAGCCATGGGCGAAGATCAGGTCAACGATCAGCTTCATCTCATGGATGCACTCGAAATAGGCGTTCTCCGGCTGGTATCCGGCTTCCACCAGGGTGTCAAAGCCAGCCTTCATCAGGGCCGTGACGCCGCCGCAGAGCACGCACTGCTCGCCGAAGAGGTCCGTCTCGGTCTCCTCGCGGAAGGTGGTCTTCAGGATGCCGGCGCGGGCGCCGCCGATGCCGGCCGCGTAGGCCAGGGCGATATCCTGCGCCTTGCCGCTGGCGTCCTGATAGACGGCGATGAGGTCAGGCACTCCCTTGCCCTCCAGATACTGGCTGCGCACGGTGTGGCCCGGGCCCTTGGGAGCAATCATCACCACGTCCACATCCTTGGGCGGGACGATGCAGCCAAAGTGGATATTGAAGCCGTGGGCGAAAGCCAGGATCATGCCGGGACGCAGGTAGGGCTCGATATCCTTGTGATACATGGCAGCCTGCTTCTCGTCGTTGATCAGGATCATGATCATGTCGGAGATCTTGGCGGCCTCGGCCACGGTCATGACCGTCAGGCCGGCATCCTCCGCCTTCTTCCAGCTCTTGGAGCCTTCATACAGGGCCACCACGACATCGCATCCGCTGTCCTTCAGGTTCAGCGCATGGGCATGTCCCTGGGAGCCGTATCCGACCACGGCAATCTTCTTTCCGGAAAGGAAATCGAGGTTGCAATCCTGCTCGTAGAACATCTGTGCCATTTTGTTTTCCTCCTATATAAATGAATAGTATTCAGGGGTACGCTCAGTCAAAAATGTCTGGGGTCATCACGCTGTCGCCGCGCTCCAGGGCCACCATGCCCGTCCGGACGATTTCCACGATCCCGTAATCCTCCAGCAGGCTCATGAGGGACTCGATCTTGCCCGTGTCCCCGGTCAGCTGCAGGCTGACGGTGTTCTTGGTCACATCCACCACCTTGCTCTTGAAGATGTCGGCAAGGCGCATGAGTCCCTCGCGGTCCCTGAGGGTCGCGCGGACCTTCACCAGAATCAGCTGGCGGGCCACCGTGTCCTTGTCCGTAAACACCTTGACCTTCTGGACGCTGATGAGCTTGTAGAGCTGCTGCACCAGCTGGTCGATGTTGACCTTGTCTCCCCTGACCACGATGGTGATGCGGGAAATCGTCTCGTCCATGGTGGGGCCCACGGCCAGGCTGTCGATGTTGAAGCCCCTGCGGGAGAACAGGCCGCTGACCCGCGCCAGCACGCCGGGTTCGTTGTTCACCAGAACGCCGACGATGTACCTTCTGGCATGTTCACTGTTGATGATCATATCTCTTACCTCCGTCCCCTGTCAGTTCAGACAGAAGGTATCGATGGGAGAGCCGGGGGCCACCATGGGGGCCACCATCTCGTCGATATCCAGCATGCACTCGATCAGGAAGGGACCCTTCTGCGCCACGGCTTCCCCGTAGGCCGCGGTAAACTCCTCCATGGAGGCGGCCCGGCGGGAGGGGATGCCGTAGGCCTTGGCCAGAATCTGGAAGTCCGGTCCCCGGTCCAGGGTGGTCTGGCTGTAGCGGTGACCGAAGAACAGGGTCTGCCACTGGCGGACCATGCCCAGGGTGCCGTTGTTGAAGATCACCACCGTCACCGGCAGGTTGTAGTAGGCGATGGTGGACAGCTCGGTCAGGTTCATGCGGAAGCTGCCGTCGCCGGTCACCAGCACCACCTGCTCCCCGCATCCCTCGCTGGCGCCCATGGCCGCGCCCAGGCCGAAGCCCATGGTGCCCAGACCGCCGGAGGTGATCAGCTGACGGGGGAACCTGAAGGGGAAGTACTGGGCCGTCCACATCTGGTGCTGGCCCACATCCGTGGCCACGTACACGTCCGGGGTCTGCCGGGCGATTTCCTTCAGGATCTTCCTGGGCTCAAAGAAGTCGTTCTGCAGGTATTCCTCCGCCATGCTGCCGGCCTGGCGGTTCCACTGCTCATGGGAGGACTGGCTCAGCTTGGGCAGCAGCAGCTCCAGGACGATCCGGGCATCTCCGGTGATGTGCAGCGTGGTGGTGACGTTTTTGTTGATTTCCGCCCGGTCCACGTCGATATGCAGCACCCTGGCGTTGGGCGCGAAGGTGGCGGCATTTCCAAGGGCGCGGTCCGAGAAGCGCACGCCCACGGCGACCAGCAGGTCACAGCGCTGCATGGCGATGTTGGCCGCGTGGGTGCCGTGCATGCCCAGCATGCCCAGCATGCGGGGATTGTCATGGGGCATGGCGCCCAGGCCCATCAGGGAGGACACCGCCGGCGCATCCATCCGCTCGGCCAACTCCAGCAGCTGCTTCTGCGCACCGGAGAGGATCACGCCGCCGCCGAAGTAGATGAGGGGACGCTGCGCCCCGGCAATCAGCTCGGCCGCCTTTTCGATAAAGGGCGCCACCTTTTCCTTGTAGCGCTCCAGGGATTCGCCCTCCGGGCGCAGCTGGACCGCGGGATGCTTTCTGGACAGCTCGGGAATCAGCGCCTCGCCGAAGGCCGGTTCATACTCGCACTCGGCGATCTGCACATCCTTGGGAATGTCCACCAGCACGGGGCCGGGACGGCCGGAGCGGGCGATAAAGAAGGCCTCCCGGAGAAT
>CACYCQ010000007.1:0-3969 GCA_902772995.1 uncultured Eubacteriales bacterium | reverse complement strand
CCGCGTCCGGAACATCCTCGAAGAAAATATAGGGGCCGTCCATCTCCAGCGCCTTTTTATCGTCCTCGACAAAATGCCTCGCCGTCTCCGGGTCAAAGATTTCGCCGTCGCTCAGTCCGACCACCTCTTCAGGCGCCGTTTTGACGGCATACTCCGCAAAGGCCTGGTTGCAGGCCAGGTACCTGCCGGTGGTCACATCCTTGGAAAAGGTCATCGCCGGCATATGGGTCAGCAGCGCCGAAACGGAGTCCTGCAGCTCGGCGATCTTCCGGGCGGCGCTCGCCTCCTTCCGAAGCTGCTCGTTTTCCCTGAGCAGACTGTCGTATTCCACGGAAAGCGCCGCCATCCTCGGCCCCTCTACGGACAGGATGACGATGGCCACCGCGGTGGAACGCGTGACCGGATTGGTGGACACATACCGTACGAAGGAATGGACGAGGCTGCCGTCCTCGACTTTCTCGTCGATGAACATCCGGCTGCGCTGCCTGCAGCATTCCAGAATCCTCTTCATGATGTCGGAGTGGTGCCCGGTTTGGGGTATGGGAATCCGCATTTCATCGTCGAAACGGTCCATTGCCCCCACACCGCTTAAAAAGAGGCGGAACGCCCGGTTTGAGCGCATAAACCTCAGGCTCTCCATGTCCGCATCGAGCTCGATGATCCCCATCGGGACCGTATCGTAGGTGTTCTGCAGGACGTTTCTGTCCCCGCTGGCCATGAAGGACGCATCAAAGAGGTTGACCCTTCCGACGGTGTCGAAATATTCCGCCTCCGCCGGATTTTCCAGCCCGATCTGGATGTTCTTTTCATAACGCTCCAGAATCGTCTTCAGCGGGACGGGTCTCAGGAAATAATACCCCTGCAGCTTTGAACAGCCGATGGTCTGCAGGAAGCGGACCTGCTCCTCCGTCTCCACGCCCTCGCAGACGGTATCCACCCCCAGGGCGGTCGCCATCTTCATCATCTCAGTCAGGATGATCCTGCCGCTGTCGCCGTCCTCCAGCTTGCGCAGGAAGCTCATGTCAAACTTGATCAGGTCAAACTGAATGCTGTGCAGCACATCCAGGGAGGAGTAGCCGCTGCCAAAGTCATCCATCCAGACGGAAAAGCCCAGGCTCCGGAAGCGCTCGACCTGTGTCCGTATGAATTCAAAGTCCCGGCCGATGATGCTCTCCGTAATCTCAATCGTCAGTTTGCTGCGGCTGATTCCGGATTCGTCCACCCGCTTGCGGATTTCCTCCACTATGTCACAGGCGTCAAAGTCGGACCTGGAAAGGTTGATGGACTGGGGAACGATGTACAGTCCCGCCGCCTCCAGCTTCCTGATTTTGATCAGCACCTGCTCCAGCACATACAGGTCCAGCTTGTAGATCAGCCCCGCGTTTTCCAGCGTCGGGATAAATTCGTCGGGAGACAGGAAGCCCTCGACGGGATCGATCCACCTGGCCAGCGCCTCTTCTTCGCACACCTTTCCGCTCACGGCCCTGACAATCGGCTGATAATAGACCTGGATCCACCTTTCGGACATCGCCCGGTCAAGATGGGACAGGATATGCTGGCGGCGCGCGATGGCATGGTGCATCTCACTGCTGTAGTATCTGAAGCAGGAGGTGTCCGATTTTGCAAGGGCGTCACATGCGTCCTTGGCCCGGTCACACGCCGTGCTCATGGCGACGTCCTCAATGTGGAAGGAATAGATGCCCACCCTGGCCGGCAGCGAGTTCCCGCCGTTGAGCGCCCGGATCTCCCCGAAAACCCGGCGGAGCTTCTCCTCCAGTCCGTCTTCCTCTGCGAACACGGCAAATCTGTCGGCGCTGATGTGACAGCAGTTCTCATTGTCAAAGGCCCGCTCCAGAACCAGAGCGACTCCCTTGAGCAGCTTGTCCCCCTCCGTGAAGCCGCGGGTCTCGTTATACGCCTTCATCCCGTTGAGGTCGATGTACAGCATGGCCGCGTTTTTGTTCTGAGCTTCCAGGGCTTCCTTCCCGGATTCTGCCATCGCGAAGAAATGGGTCATATTGGGCAGCCGGGTCAGGGTGTCATAGTAATTCGCCTTGAGGAAATTCTCTTCGCGCAGCGCGCTGTTGAACACCGCTTTGAGGGAGTCCGCCTTCGTCTTCTCTTCCTCGGTGTATTCTCCCTCATCCGTATACCACACATAGGCAAGCCGGACCCCCGTATCCGTATAGACATGCTTCCCGATGGCATGAATGATGCGGCAGTCCTGCCCCTGGTCCATTTTCGAGCGGAAGACCACATCATACGGGGCGTCCTCCACGGCAAAGCGATGGACCGCGTCGGCAACCCTGGCGGTATCATCCGGATGGGTATTGTTCAGTGAGTTCTGATTGGAAACCTGATAGGCCTTCGCTCTGTCCGAGTAGCCGAAGATCTCACAGAAGCCATCCGACAGCGCAAGCGTATAAACATGCCGGTCCACATACTGGTAGACCGCCAGGGGCGTTGGCTGCTTTTCAAGAGTCATGAGCTCCGCATCGCTGAACTGATATTTTTCCATCCGCGGGCCTCCCTGTTCATATTTGCAGAAAGTGTATCGGCTTGGTTCCCTGTGGTGATCCTCGCAGGCAGCGGGGCATTTTCCGGCGGGGCCCCGTTTTCCCTGCCCGTCCGGCCTTCTGCCGGCGCAGGCCTCCCGGCAAAATGCCGTCAGGTCATTCAGGAAGACGGGCTGCTGTTCCCTCCGCCGGTTAGCGGCGCTCACCCGAGGGTCCCCTGCAGGGCAGCCGGGCGGACAAAAGCCGTCTTTTTCAGGTCCCGTCCGGATTTCCTGAAGAAAACCCGGCTTGTCCCTCCGCGTCCGGGGAAAGGTGCCCCTGACGCTCATGTTCCGGGCCTGTTTCCCAGGGTCTTTGCCGCTTCTTTGCCTCCGGGCACAGATCAGCCAATAGCGTTATAAGACTATCACGAATTTACAGCAAATTCAACCCCAGTTTGAAATTTGCCGGGGCGGTTCCGCGATGGCCATGCCGGCCAGGAATCCTTCCATGAATTCCGCCCTGGCGGCAGGTTTTCCCGCGCTCAGCGTTTCGGGCAGGCAGGCTTTGGTTCGATGGTTCCGCTCCCTTCCCGGCGTTGTATCCTGATGCGGAACCGTTCAGTTCCATTGAAGAAACCGCCCTCGATATCCTTCCGCTCCGCTCTGTCGTTTCGTGCTGCTGCAGCTTCTGCGCATGCCTTTGTCTCAAATCCGGTCCCCTGAAGCGCCCTGAGATGAAGGGATCCCCGGAGAAGGGCTTCAGCGGCCTAACATCCGGAACACCGGTGCCGCGGGCACGCTTCCCGTTCTCCGCCGGAATACGCTCACTCTCCATGACCACTTTGGCCTCATCGTCCCGGCTGCCGCCGCGGTGTGCCGGGCTGTTCGGGACGCTTTCCCGCAGGATGGCTTCCGCTCCTTTTCCCATCGGTCCTTTGAACGCAAAACCGCTGGGACCTGACGGGGACTTGCCTGCCCCGTCAGGTCCGGCGGTGATCCATCGCCGCCGCCCCGCCCGAGCAGCGTTCATGGGGGGTTGAACGCAGGTGTGATCAGGAGGAGGATCAGAGTTTTCACTTTTCAAGGCGGTCACCGTTCCCGGCAGACGTCCATCACGGGAGAACGGTCATATAGGGTTCTGTCACAATGAAAACGGCACAGCCGCGTTTCTCGGTCATACCGGATATGGAGAGGATCCCCTCTCCGGGAACGCCTGCAGGACGGCTGTACCGGCCTGTGGCCTTCCACCGGGCGCCTCATCTGAACAACAGGCTCCTGCGGCCGGAAGCAGACCGCACTGTGTCCGGTTTCACGGGGGCAGGAAGCGGTTTTCCGCTCCGCATTCGGCTCCGGGGGACGCCGGGCTTTGGCAGGGACAGCCGACGACCCTCCGGGGGCGCATCCGGGACAGTCACCGGAGCATCCCCTTCATATGCCGCCCATCCTGCATACAGCGCATCCTCATCTCCGGG
>CACYCQ010000006.1:0-7658 GCA_902772995.1 uncultured Eubacteriales bacterium | reverse complement strand
ATTTCCAGTTATCCATCCGGAAAAACATCGTGGGTCAATCGTCTGCGGCAAATTTGCCGCCCAGAATCACCACGCAGGACTTCTACTTTCTCCGCCAATTGTGTCGCTATCGTGCAATACTCGTTTTTCTGTCCATCTGCCGAATCAGTTTCCACCTGCACCTGAAGCATACGATCTATGTAACAGCAGGACCTCCCTTGCCGCGAGCACCACGGCCATCACGGCCACCAGCGTGTTGCTGAGCATCATCATCAGGCCCACGCTCCCGCTCCCCAGGCTGGTCAGGTTCTGCAGCATCCAGAATACGGGGATCCGGAAGACAAACACCCTGGACACATTGAGCAGCAGCGTCAGCCGGGTCTTCCCCAGGCCGTAGAGCAGCGACAGCACGGCGGCATTGATGCCCAGGGGCACCGCGCCCAGGGCTTCATAGCGGTAGGTCTGGCAGATCATCTCATGGAACTCCGGGCTCCCCGAGTCAAACAGGGATGCCAGGGCATGGATCTGCCACAGTTCAAGGGCGGAAATCACGCCGCCCAGCACCACGTTGACCGCCAGGACCGCGGCAAAGGCCCTCAGGACCCTCCGGGTCCTTCCTGCCCCGAAATTCTGGCTCATGACCGCGGCTCCGCCTTCCTGGAAGCCGTTTTGAGGATTGGTGCTCAGGCTGCCCAGGTTGTTGGACACCCCCAGTGCGCCCACCATCAGCTCGCCGTACACCGTGCACATGGAATTGACCACGGTCTTGCCGAAGGCGAAGAGCATCTTTTCCACCACCACGGGGATGGAAAAGTTCAGCATCGGAAGGAGGATCTCCCTCCGGAACGTCACCGCCCGCAGGGAAAAGCTGAACGCGTTCTCCCCGCCCAGGGAATTGCGCAGGGCCATCCCCAGCAGCACGCACTGGGAGAGCAGCGTGGCCACCGCAATCATGACCAGCCCGCCGCCCATCAGGTACACGAACACCGCCGTCAGTCCCAGCTTGACCGCGATGACGGCCATATTGACCCAGAAGATGCGCCGGGCATTGCCCCGGGCACGCTCCACCGCGATATAGACATTGTTGAGGAAGGTGACCACCATGGCAAACATCTGCACGATGAAGTAGCCCCTCCCCACATCGATGAGGCCCTCCGGGGTTCCCGCCATGCGCAGAAAGACCCCCGCAAAGGGGACGATGCCCGCCAGCAGGCACAGGCCCGTCAGCAGGCACAGCGCATACAGGCTGGAGACCATCCTGCGCACCTTCGTATACGCGCCCTGTCCGTAGGCCCGGCTGATCATGATGCCCGAGCCCACGGCCAGGCCGCCTCCCAGAGCGGACAGCAGCAGGTTCAGCTGCGCCAGGTAAGCCACCGCCGCCACGGATTCCTTGCTGATATGGGCTGCCATCATGGTGTCCAGCACGGTAAAGACCGTGTGGAGCACCTGATACATCGCCAGAGGAGTCCCCACCGAAAGGATCACCTTCCACTCCGGCGCATTCAGGCTTTTTTCAAGGTATCTTCGGTCCTTCTGTGTCAGTTCGGCTTTCATGTTTTCCGCGCTGCGGCGCGCTCCTTTCAATATCTGTGTCTCTCCCCTTCATGCGCGCGCCGCGCCTGTCAGTCTCCGCATCACATCCCCCGGGCAGCGGTCCCTTCCGCCCCTGTCCGGGCCTTCCGGCGCCCCGCCGCTTTCCCGCCTACCCCGGCGTGCGTTCCGGGCCGCAGGGGCTTGGGGTCACCGGGTTCTCCCTTCCATGGCTTTATCCGTCTTCCTGCGCCTTCAGGGTGCAGCGCAGACGCACCGGGTTATGGTCCGTGAAGACAAACCCCTCATTCACGGTCTCCACCTGCTGCACCTCCACGTTCCGGGAAACAGCGAACCCGTCGATCAGGTAGAACTGGAAGCTGTCCCAGTCCGCCCCCGCAATCGGGCGGTTCAGGGACCGGCAGGACGGGCAGGAGCTGTCCGCAGCCAGGGCAAACCCGTCTCCGAACTGCTCCGGGCTGAGTCTGCCGGGCATCCACGTCCCCTCCCTGTACGGGAAGGCGCCCGGGTCCACATGGGTAAACATCTGGTTGAAATCCCCGCCGGCGATCACATAGCTGCCCTTCTCCGCCTCGGCCTTCATCAGGGAAACCAGCGCCCGGGTCTGGGCCTCCTTCCCTTCCCCCTCATCATAGGCCTCCAGATGGAGGTTGATGACGACCAGCTCGCGGTCCGTCCCCTTCACCGGATAGCGGCTGACCAGCATGCAGCGCTTCAGGTTGAAGCATCTCACCGGCCAGGAAAACGGGCAGGGAAGCGCCACCCGCTCCGCCTCGCGCATCGGCGCCCGGCTGAGGGTCAGCAGCCCGGCTTCAACGTGCCCGATGGGCGGCAGCGGATAGGGAATGAACAGGGCGCTGTGATTGAGGGCAAAGGCCCGCGAAGCCCCGGGGAGCGCTTTCCCCAGGACCTCGCGCTGGTCAATCCGGAAGCTGCGCCCGGAGGAGGCATCCACCTCCTGCAGCAGCAGGATATCCGCCCCGAGCCCCTGAAGGAATTCCAGGATCCCGGCAAGGTTCCGCTCCACGCGTTCCCGGGATGCGGTCCGGACCGAGGTGCCGCCGTCCATGAAGAAATCCGCATTGTCCCCAAGGGCCCCGTAGCCGCAGTTCAGGCTGACCAGCGTCATCGGGACGCCGGTTTCCAGCACCTTCTCCACCTCATGGTCCTCAATCAGCGTCTCCCTGTCTGCGGGCCGGTACTCCGCGAAAGTCAGGATTCCCAGCACCGCCGCGACGGTTCCCAGCACAAGCAGAAGGGCCTTCGCCGCCACAGGCAGCTTTCCCAGGAATGCTTTCATGATTCTCTCCTCCATGGTCCCCCTTCCGTCCGGTCCCGGCCCATGCATCCGCAGCTTTCAGCAGCGCTGCCGGGACGTGAAGGCGGCCGCAGGGCATCCCCCCATCCGGGAAGCGCCTCCCTGATTGTCGGATGCTCTGCAGGGGTTGTCAAGAGGCTTTGTCCGCGTCATCCCGGGATCTCCGCCGGAAACCGGCTGAAAAGCGCCGGCCGGCCGGGAATTCCAGGCGCTTTGGGCCATATCCCGCGGTTTTCCGGCAGACGGCGCCGGCAATCACACTTTGGTGACGGCCTTCTCCTCTCTTTGGGTTCCCGTCAGGAGGCGGGAGGCTTCAGCCGCCTGAAGAATGTCCGACAACCTCCAAAGAAGACGGCGGATCCCGATGCCGCAATTCAGGCGAAGGCGTCCCGCAGGCCCCGGGAGGGGGCCTGAAATCCGGAAGACCTTTTCCCTCATCCCCGGGAAAGTCCCTATTTCGCCATCTATATTAAAAGTACGCATGGACAACAAGTCCTCCATCTGCTACACTGTCAGGCAGAAAAAAAGGAGGGCGCTCCAATGAAAAGAAATCTTGGATTTGCAGTATGGGTCATCTGTGTTCTTCTTGCATTCGGCGCACCGGCTGCTGAAATCACGCCGGGAGAGGCCGGGGCCGTCAGACAGGCATATTCGGTGACTCCAGAAAGACTGGCCGGCACGAGTTTCCTGCAGGAAGGAACCGACAGCCTGAAGTCCGGAAAACCTTATGTTGCACTAAAAAAAGTTGAACCTTACGACGATGAAGATCAGCTTATAAATGTTGCAAAAATCGAAATTGTTGCAACTTCAGGCAATCCAACGACATCACAAGGCAGGACCTATCCCCGCAGGATCTATTTCAGCCCGAAAAACGCCTATGGATCGCCCATGAAATACAAGAATGTGGCGGAAATCTTTCTTCCGTTTTCCATGCTTGGCGGCAGACAGAACTACTATACGATCGCTCACTTTGAGAATGACGCCGCGCAGACACCCGATGAAGTGTTTTCCAATGACCCCTCCGTCATCGGGGCAGAGCCCCTGTCCGTCCTTGAAGACGGGGTCAGGTTTACCACACACAAAGGCTTTTCATATTACGCAGTAAAGAGTTCAAATCAGCCCGAAGCCGCGGCATCCGCCGATGCGCTTCCCCGGACCGGAGAATCCGGCCTCCCACCCGTCCTTCTCTTTGTCATACTGGGGATTTCCTTTGCAGCCCTCGTCATTTTCAGGGGAAGGAAAACGGAGCGCTGAGGCAAACAGCACCTGCTCTGTCATCTCTGAACTCATAACTTTCCGGATGCCGGCCGTCGCGCCGGCATCTTGCTGTTTCCGGGCGCGCACCGTACCCTCCGGCATGAAAACCGCATCGTGACAATCAGGTTGAATCTTCAAATCATTTGAGGCTTTTCTTCAGGACGCGCCTTATTCAGCCGGACAAACCGGTGCAGAATGATTTGCCAGGCTTCATGTGCGTCAGCAAAAGTGCATGGTCCGTTGGCGAGCACTTCCAAATGGCAGAGGCGGACGATGATGGCAGGGAGTTGATCGTGCGGACTGACATCGTTCACCCGGCTGATTCTCGGTTAACACCGGACCGGATCAAAAAGCCTCTCCGGGCTGCGCACTTTGTACGGGGAACCGGTTTGGAGATGCCGCGCCGCCAAAGGGCGGGCCTCCCTGAAAAAGACAAGAGGACAAAGGAGAATCTCCGGATGAAGAAGCTTCACAAGGGAGTGACAACGCTGACAGCAGCGTTCATGTGCTGCCTGATTCCCCTGCTGGTTCACGACGGGTACCATGACATCAGCACGGTGAAGGTCAAGGCCCTGATCCTTGGAATGCCGTGCCTGGCCGCTTTGTTTTTCCTTTCATGTGTCCTGAACCGGGAATGGCCCGGCCGGCGGCTGCAGGAACGGAAACAGCCCCTTCTTTTTCTGGCCTTCTCAGTGCTCTCCTGGTGCTGCTGCGCGGCGCTTCACGGCTTTTCAGACGCCGTCATGCAGGGAGCGGGGCGCAGCGCGGGACTCATTTTTCTGCTCTGCTGCGGTTCCGGCTGCTTTTGCATTGCCACGGGAGATCTCCATGAACAGCTTTTTGAGCGGCTCCTGCTTCTGAGCGGGGCCGGAATCGCCGCGCTTGGAATCCTCTCCGCAATGGGAATCGACCCCCTTGGCATGTATGAAGGGATCGACCGGTTCTTCAGGCTCGCTTTTCTTTCCACGATCGGCAATTCGAACTTCTATGGCTGCGCGCTGCTCTTCAGCTTCTCCCAGGGAGCTTCCATGTGGGTCAGCGGGGCAGGCCGCAGCCAGCGGGTCCTGGGGCTGTCCTGTGTCCTTATCATCGGGGCGGGCATCTGCTGTTCCCTCGCAGACACCGCCATTCTGGGGCTTCTGCTTTCCGGCCCGGTGCTCTTGTACCTGAACTGGGGAAAGTCCGCAGCGATGCAAAGGGCGGTGATTCTGACAGGGGTTTGTCTTCTGCTGCTTCCGGGAATGCAGCAGCTCCTGCTTGATTTCAGCCCCCTGTATATTGAGTTTCCCGGTCTGTACGCGTTTGTTGCATCCGGGGAGGTCCTCCTTCCGGGGGTTCTCCTCCTCTCCGGAGGGTACTGTCTGATCCGGAAATGCGCATCCGCCGGGACGCTTCCACCCCGGCCGGGGCTGCTTGAGGGGATGCTGTGCCTGGCACTTGCCGCGCTTTTGATTATTGCGGCAGGGCTGCTTCGGCGCCTGAACCTGATGGGGATTGAGCGGGCCCCGGAAGAGCCGCTCGAGTTCAATCTCATGGCTCTGGGCGGTGGACGGGGCTATATTTATCGGGCATGTCTGAGGGCATATCGGCATTTCCCCTTGCCCGAAAAGCTCCTGGGATGCGGGCTGGACAGCCTGGAACCGGCGGTGGAGCCGTATCTGTCTGACCGCGGCCGCCGTTTTTTTCCCGAGGGAAGCATTCTCAACGATGCGCACTGTCAGCCGCTGCATTTCCTTTTGACCGGCGGCCTCGCGGGCTTTTCCGCCTGGACCGGGTTTTATCTTTCCTGTCTCATGGCAATGGGCGCAAAGCGGAAGCGCTCCCCGTTTTCCGACGGAGTCTATCTGGGGCTCCTCCTGTTTCTGCCCTGCTTTCTTTTGAATGTGGCCCAGCCCGTTCTCCTCATCCTGTATATGGGAATGGCCGGAGCGGGGCTGTCATGTCTCGCGTCAGAGCGGTAGCTCCCGCGTTTTGCCGCCCGGTCTCCCTTTCCCGGCGGGGCAGTCCAGAGGGGCTGCCGTGCCCCATACCCGCCCGGGGGATATGGCGGGGATTTCATTCGGGCTTCATACGGCGTGTTCCCGCAGGCCGGGCGCCGGGCCCGGGCCTGTCCGGTCCGTCAGCGGCCCGTGCTTCCACTGCTTTCTGAAATCGTCATAACCCCAGTCCCCCTCGCCGGGCTTTGAGCCTGTTTTTTGTATCCCGCCTGCATCGCCGCTTCCCGGTTTGATTCCCGCGGCGGAGACAGCGGCCCTTCCGCGGCTCTGCACATCACGGGCAGTGCAGGAACGGGGTTCTCCCCGTGGGCAAGGGAGGCGGACGGGTTCCACACCCCTTTGTCCCGGAAACGAAGCACCTCATCTCCCCTCAGCGCGAGAGCGCCGCTTTCCTCCCCTCCTTGACAGCGCGGGAAAACCGGCGCACAATCAGGCCGTCCTCCTGCCGGATGCGCAGGAGTCATCCTTTCCAGAGCTGTTTTTTTCACAGCCACCGGATCAGGGAGGTTATCATGAGAATCACCGCACTAGCCGAAAACACATCCTCCTGTTCCCTGCCCGCGGAGCACGGGCTCAGCCTGTTTGTGGAGACCGCCGCCTGCCGTTTCCTCTTTGACATGGGACAGGGCAGCCTGTTCGCGCACAACGCGAAGCAGCTTGGCATCGACCTTGCCGGTGCAGACTTCGCGGTGGTGTCCCACGGCCATTATGACCACGGGGGCGGCCTTGAAACCTTCCTCTCGGTCAATTCCCGCGCGCCGGTCTACATGAGCAGGTTTGCCTTTGAGCCGCATTTCAACGCGGAGAACCAGGATATCGGCCTTGACCGTTCCCTGGAGGGGTCCTGCCGGATCCGCCATGTCGAGGATTCGCTCTCCCCTGCAGAGGGGATCACGCTCTGCTGCCCCGCCCCCGTGACGTCTTCCACCTTCGGGGCAGGCGGTCTGGGAATGCTCCGGAACGGACAAATCGTTCCGGAGGACTTCCGGCATGAACTGTACCTGCTGGCCGAGGAGAATGGCAGGCGCATCCTCCTGAGCGGCTGTTCCCACAGAGGGATTCTGAACATCATGGCCCGGTTCCGCCCTGACGTCTTCATCGGAGGCTTCCACCTGTTCCATGCTCCCCTGGACGGCACACTGCTGGACATCGCCCGGAAGCTTGAAAGCTTTGGCGCCGTGTATATCACCGGACACTGCACAGGTGTGGAGCAGTTCCGGTACATGCAGAAGGCCCTGCCCGGCATGCGCTATCTGAGTACCGGTGAAAGCATTACCGTCTGAACTGAAATAGGCGCGCACGGGGACCAGCCATGCCGCCATGTATGTCAGCTTTCCCTTTTTCATGCGGCAGGAGCAAACACCCGCCACCGCTTTTTGGAGACCGTTTCGCATATCCCGGATGAGCCCGACGGGCTGATAAATGCTGCCGCTTCCTGGTCAGGCGGGGTATAAGTCCATCAGGCTGTACATGCCGCCGCCATCCTGGTGACGCGGGGTAAACATCATCCGGACCGGTCATGACGATCCCCACCCTTTGCGGCGGGGATTTTT
>CACYCQ010000005.1:0-2419 GCA_902772995.1 uncultured Eubacteriales bacterium | reverse complement strand
TCATATTCTGCCGGATACCGGGAAAAAGAAAAAGCATGCCGGAATACTCCGGCATGCGGGCTGATTGAATCAGGAGGATACCGGGCTGTCGCCTCTTTCCTGACGGAAAGGCCAGGACGCCTGTTCCAGCGAGATATCCCGGTGAGTGACACTGACGCGATGGTTATTGGAAAGAAGGTGCTGATAAAGCGCTTCGCTGATGGCAACCGAACGATGGGCGCCGCCTGTGCAGCCGATGGCAATCATCAGGCGCCGCTTTCCTTCCTTTGCATAAAGGGGCAGAAGATCGTCCACCATGGCATACAGGTGATGAAGGAATTTCTGGGTTTCGGCCTTGCCCAGCACGAAGTCACGGATTGGCGCGTCAAGTCCGGTATAGCTGCGAATCTCCCTGATATAAAATGGATTCGGAAGAAACCGCACGTCAAAGACAAGGTCGCTTTCCCGGGGAATCCCCCGTTTAAAGCCGAATGACATGATTTCTGTGCGAAGTTTCAGGGATACATTGTCAGACAGAAGCAGACGGTCCACCTCCTGGCAGAGTTCCCGGGCGTGGAGGGTGTTGGTGGAGATGACAAAGTCTGACTTTTCCCGTATGGGCTGGAGAAGTTCCCGTTCCCTGCAGATCGCGGCTTCCAGCGTCATGCCGCCTTTCATCAGGGGATGGTCTCTGCGGGTTTCCTTATACCTGTCGATCAGCGTTTCGTCGTCGCTGTCCAGAAAGAGGACGGAGATGTCGTTGCCGGGCCGCGCATCGTCGATGGCTCTGGTCACGGCATCTGCATCAAACAGATTCCCGCTGCGGGTGTCAACGCCCAGGGCAAGAGGGGCACCTACCTCGATGTGATCACACAGGGAAAAAACCTGAGAGAGGATCACGGGTGGAAGGTTGTCCATACACTGATAACCACAATCCTCAAGATGATGGAGGATTGTGCTTCTTCCGGCTCCGGACATACCGGTAATGATGAGAAATTTCATGAAACAGGCAGGAACCGTACATCCTGTGAAGGATGGGGAAAAATGGCACTCGAAGCTCCTGCTTCCCCCTTTCAAATATCTTTATCCCTCTGTTCCAGGAACGGGATTTCCAGCCTGCACGGATGGAAGGGACCTGGAGTATGTAAAAAGTTCAGCAGTTTACTCATCAAAGGGTGGGAAGTCACCAAGAAAATGCACTTCAGGTTCGAGAGAAACCCCGGTCTGTTCAAGGACGCGGCGATGGACGGTCTGCATCAGGCTGTAAATCTCCGAGGCGGATGCATGACCGCGGTTCACAATGAAACCGGCGTGTTTGGGACTGACCTGGGCATCTCCCACGGACAGCCCCTTCAGCCCGCAGCGATCGATGAGCTGGGCGGCAAAGGCGCCCTGGGGCCGTTTGAAGGTGCTGCCTGCACTGAAGGCTTCAAGAGGCTGGGACTCCTGGCGGGAATTGGCGATTTCTCTGGCACGGCGTGCAAGCGTATTGGGATCTCCGGTGTCCAGCCTGAGGGTGACCTCAAGAACCACATATCCTGCATCCGCAAGGGAGGAAGAACGGTAGGAGAAAGCAACATCCTCACGGGTCAGGGTGTGGATTTCCTGTGTCCTGGGATCATAGACACGGCAGGAGAAGAAGAGGTTGCAGATTTCCTGCCCGAAGGCACCGGCATTCATATAGACAGCACCGCCAATGGTTCCGGGGATCCCGGAAATCTCAGCCATGCCGGCAAGTCCTGACTTGATGGTCAGAGAAGAGAGTGTGGACAGGGAAGCACCGGCCTGCGCAAAGACGAAAGGAGGGTCAAGATGGATCTCGTTATATGAGGATGAAAGACGCAGAACCAGACCTCGCACACCTGAATCGCTGACAAGAAGGTTGCTGCCGTTCCCAATGACGGTCACGGGAATGTCGCATGCACGGGCCAGGGAGAGCATGGAAAGGATTTCCGATTCGGAGGAGACATCCAGAAGGTAATCTGCGGGTCCCCCGACATGGAAGGTGGAATATCGGCTGAGAGGTTCCTGAAGAAGGATACGGTCTATGTCAACGGGCAGGCCAAGGGTTTGAACCTGAGTGAGAAAGTCTGTCATAATAAGAACCTCCCTTCTGTTGATTCTATCATTTTAGCTGAAGACAGGGATGCAAACAAGGATAAAAGGATAAACTGCGGTGAAAAAGTTTTCCGCAGGGAGAAGCGGAATTCAAAAAACTCAAAAAAATTTGAGAAGAGGAATGTTCGGAAAAGAATGGCGAATCAGGGGGGCTGGCAGGCTAAGGATCGGCAGGAAATCCCGAAAAAGACGAACATTCAAAAGATGGAACCCAAAGGTCGTTCAGAATCCGGCGGAAGCCGGACGAATTTTGCGTTTTTTGGGTGTTGACAGCCTGAGGGATCGATGATAAACTGCGCAAGCTGTCGGCGGGAAACGCACG
>CACYCQ010000004.1:0-5047 GCA_902772995.1 uncultured Eubacteriales bacterium | reverse complement strand
TTGTACTCGACGGTTGATCCGTCGATCTCCAGGAAGGCCAGTCCTTCTCCGGACAGCTTCTGCATCACAAAGCCTTCACCGCCGAGGAAGCCGGTGGATGCTTTCTGCTGGAAATGCACGTCCATTTCCACACCTTCGGTGGAAGCAAGGAAGGAGCCCTTCTGGCAGATGACCGGATTGGAACGGCTGATTTCCACGACCTTGATGTCACCGGGAAATTTCGAGGCAAATGCGATCATCCCGGGTCCTCCTTTCGCGGTGTAACGGTTGACAAATGCGCTTTCGCCGGAGAACATGCGGCCGAACATCTTTCCTGCTCCTCCGCCGGAGGTCTGCATGTCCATGTTGGGGGTCATCCAGCTCATGGCGCCGGATTCGCAGAGAACGGATTCGCCACCGTCCAGATGGCAAATCACGACGGGCATCGGTTCACCCTTGATTTCATACTTCATGTGTGTTTACCTCCAATATTATACTCAGTGAAATGCGGGATGCCGCCGGAGAGCGGGGGAACCCCATCACGGGCGGGATTCCTTTGCTGTATGAATACTATACGATAAAGCGCCTGGAGGTCAATTGATATTTTATGAACGGTCACCCTCAGGGGACGGATGGCGGTCTTCCGCCGGGAAGCACGGGGCGGGAAGGAGGACTGGGCTAGGCGGGACCTGAGGAAAGGAAAACGGCCATACAGGGAAGCCCCTGCATGGCCGCGATGGATTTTCTGAGAGGGAACCTGCACGGGGCGGGTTCCGCATCAAAACGGGGAATTGACCGGAAATCAGTCGATGTAGGCGTAGGTCCAGATGACGTCGCCGGTGGCAAGACGGATCACGTCATGCACGTTGGGCTTGAGCATCTGGGGAGTGGTGTAGTAGTACAGGGGAGCAACGCTGCCGGTGGCCATCAGGACATTCTCAGCCTGTGCAGCCAGCTTGGCACGCTCTGCAGGATCGGTGGCCGCCTTGACGGCATCCACGAGCTTGTCATAGGAATCAGCCCAGGTCTGGTTGCCTTCGGGTCCCCAGTAGGCGCCAACGCCGGCATCCTTGGTGACTTCGCTGTTGCGGGTGTAGTCGCCGATGGGACGGCCAAGCCGCGGATAGTTGTTGCCGGAAGCGGAGATGAAGATCTCCAGGAAGTTGACGACGTCGTTGAAGTCGGCAATCCAGCCCATACGAGCGGCCTCGGCGTCGCCGGCCTTCAGCTTGGTCTGCAGGGTGGCCCAGGCTTCCTGGTTCACGACACCGGAGATGCCGAAGCGGTTCCAGGTCTCCTGGACATACTGGATGATCAGGGCGTTGTTGCCGCTGTTGTTGAAGGCGAACTCGATGGACGGGAAGTCGGTGAACTGGATGTCGCCGCCCTCGATGGTGCCGGTGTAGGGATAGCCCAGATCGATCAGGGTCTGGAGAGCTGCAACCTGATCCACGGTCAGATCGGGGTTCACGTCGGAGAACTCGTTGGTTCCGGTGTACCAGGAGCCGTAGCCCTCGGCAGCGCGGACGTTGTTGTTGAGGCCGTCGGAGAGGCTGTCCGGGAAGAAGCCGGTGGCCGGCACTTCGCCGCCCTTGGTCACATAGGTGACAACCTCAAAGCGGTTGATCAGCTGTCCCAGAGCGAAGCGGGCCTTGCTCTGCTCCTGAACGGAGAGCTGCTTGGTGGAGGGGCTCAGGTCCTTGTAGACGTTAAAGAGGATGTAATAGGTTCCCTGAGTGGGCCAGAAGGCCAGTTCGCCGTTATACGTGGCCTGCAGGCGGTCATACTCGGAAGAGGCAATGGACTGAATATAGGAAACGGTGTTGTTCTCATAGGCGGTCAGGATGGCGGTGTTGTCCTCGGAGAGGAAGAACTCGAGGCCGTCCAGCTTCATCGCGCCCGCATTCCAGTAGTTGGGGTTCTTTTCGAAGACGATCACGTCATCCACCGCATACTTGGTCATGCGGAAGGGGCCGGTGCCGATGTAGGTCTCGGGATTGGTGGCCCAGACGCCCTCGTTGTCAGCCAGCTCCACGCGGACCGGGAAGAAGGGCACGAAAGCCAGCAGATCCAGGAAGTAGGCGCAGGGCTGGGGCAGATGCACCACGAGGGTACGGGCGGCGTCATCCACGTCCACATTCAGGCTGCCGTCTTCCTTGCGGGAGATCACATCATAGAGGAAGCCGTAGTCGGCGCCCAGCTCCGGAGAGGCGGCGCGCTCCCAGGAAGCCTTGATCTGGGAGGCGGTCAGGTCGGTGCCGTCGGACCACTTGAGGCCTTCGCGAAGGACGAAGGAGTAGGTCAGGCCATCCTCGGAGATGGTGTAGGACTCCGCGAGCTCAGGGGATTTGACGGGCTCGCCCTTTTCATCAAGCTGGAAGCCGATGAGGCCGACGAAGGATGAACGGATGATGTTGGAACCTGTGCTGGCACTGTTGAGAGCGGGGTCCATGGACAGGGGAGTGCCGCCGCCCAGGAACATCTTGACAACCTTGCCTTCCGCGCCGGCGAAGCAGACCATGGACATGACCATGACTGCCGCAAGCAGAAGAGTGACGAGTTTCTTCATGAGTTTTCCTCCTTGAAGTAATGATATTTGTTCACGCCCCTTTCGGGACGGGAAACACGCTTTACAGATTGTGGCACGCCACAAAATGGCCGGGAGCCGCTTCGGTCATGGCCGGGCAGCTTTCGGCGCACCTGGCCGTCGCTCTGGAGCAGCGGGTGCGGAAAGGACACCCGGAGGGCACCCTCAGGGGAGAGGGGACATCGCCCTCCAGCACGATGCGCTTCTGTTTGCGGCTCTCCCGGGGATCCGGGATGGGAACGGCGCTCATCAGGGAAATCGTATAGGGGTGCAGGGGATGATGGGTCAGCTCGTTGGAGGGCGCGATCTCCATCATGTGTCCCAGGTACATGACCGCGATCCGGTTGGAGATGTGCTTGACCACGCTGATGTCGTGGGCGATGAACAGATAGGTCAGTCCCAGCTGTTTCTGCAGGTCCTCCAGCATGTTGATCACCTGGGCCTGAATGGACACGTCCAGGGCGGACACAGGCTCGTCGCAGACGATGAACTCGGGATTGGAGGCCAGAGCGCGGGCGATGCCGATGCGCTGGCGCTGTCCGCCGGAGAATTCATGGGCATAGCGGGTGGCGTGCTCGGTATTGAGACCCACCAGTGTCATCAGCTCCCGGACGCGGTTGTCCCGGTCCTTTTTGGTCGGGCACAGGTGGTGCACGTCAATGGGCTCGGCGACGATGTCGGCCACCGTCATGCGGGGGTTGAGAGAGGAATAGGGGTCCTGAAAGACCATCTGCGCACGGCGGCGGAAGGCGTGAATGGCTTCCTTGCCCTCGACTTTCTGGCCGTCAAACCAGATTTCACCGGAGGTGGGCCTGTAAAGCTGGAGCATGGTGCGGCCCACCGTGGTTTTGCCGCATCCGCTCTCGCCCACCAGTCCCAGGGTTTCGCCCTTGGAGATGTCAAAGGAGATGTCGTCCACCGCCTTGAGCATGGTGGTCTTGAAAAGCCCGGTGCTGATGGGGAAGTACTGCCTCAGGTGAGATACCTGCACCAGATACCGGGGGTCGGGTCGGAAGGCCTGATCCTGTGCCATTATTCCTCAACCTCCTCTCCGGGCTGCTCTTCATAGCAGACGCCGTCCTTGACATTCATCCAGCAGGCGGACAGGTGATCGTGCCCCACCCAGTATTCCTTCGGCTTTTGCTGAAGGCAGATCTTCATGGCCCGGTCACACCGGGGGGCAAAGGGGCATCCCGGGGGCATATGCAGAAGATCGATGGGGGTCCCGGTGATGGGGACCAGGCGGGTCTTCTCATCGTCGCTCATGTCGGGAATGGAGCGCATGAGGCCGCGGGTGTACTCGTGCCGGGGATGATAGAAGATGGCGTCGGTGGTGCCGCGCTCGCAGACGCCGCCGGCGTACATGACGATCACCTCGTCGCAGATGGAGGCGATGACGCCCATGTCGTGGGTGATCATGATGATGGCCATGCCCAGCTCCTTCTGAAGGGAAAGCATCAGGTCCAGAATCTGCGCCTGGATGGTCACGTCAAGGGCGGTGGTGGGTTCGTCGGCGATAAGGATGTCCGGCTCGCACGCCAGGGCCATGGCGATCATGATGCGCTGGCGCATGCCGCCGGACTGTTCGAAGGCGTACTGGTCGATGCGCTTTTCAGGCTCGGAGATGCCCACGAGGCGGAGCATCTCAATGGCCCGCTCCCGGGCCTGTTTGCGGTCGCGGTCGGTGTGCAGGAGGATGGCCTCCTCCAGCTGGTGGCCGATGGTGAAGGTGGGGTTGAGGGAGGTCATGGGATCCTGGAAGATGATGCTGATCTTGTTGCCGCGGATCTTGCGCATGGCTTCTTCGCTTTTGCCGACCAGCTCCTCTCCCCGGAACTTGATGGACCCGGAGACGATGCGGCCGGGGTTGGAGAGGATCTGCAGGATGGAGTAGGCGCTCACGGACTTGCCGGAGCCGCTCTCGCCCACGATTCCCAGAACCTTGCCTTTTTCAAGGGAAAAGGACAGACCGTTCACCGCCCGGACTTCCCCCGAAGGGGTAAAGAACGAGGTGTGAAGGTCCCTGACTTCGAGCATACTCATAGGTGTTCCTCCTTAAGAACGGAGTTTGGGGTCAAAGGCGTCGCGCAGACCGTTCCCCAGGAGGTTGAAGGACAGCACGATCAGGAAAATGGACAGGGCGGGGAAAATCAGCTGATAGGGATAGGAGCGCAGTCCGGTGCGGGCATCGGAGGCCAGGGAGCCCAGGGAGGGCATGGGGATGGAGACGCCCAGGCCCAGGAAGCTCAGGAAGCTCTCTGTAAAAATGGCGCTGGGAATCTGCATGGCGGCGATGATGATGATCACGGACACGCAGTTGGGGATCATGTGCTTGCGGATGATGCGGGAGGGGGAGGCGCCGATGGCGTGGGAGGCCAGCACGTACTCCTGCTGCTTGATGGAGAGGATCTGGCCGCGGACCTGGCGGGCCATGGAGACCCAGTACAGCAGGCCGAAGACGATGAAGATGGACACCATGCC
>CACYCQ010000003.1:0-3879 GCA_902772995.1 uncultured Eubacteriales bacterium | reverse complement strand
CCTTCCCAGGAAAAGGGTTTGGAGATGCGCTCCTCAGTCTGAGGTGCTGAGGTTCCATTTTCGTCCAGTGTCCAAAGAGGGTAACGAAGCTGGACATGGTCCCCCTCCTTCAGGGGAATTTCCTCCTGAGGCTGAGGCCCTCCTCCAGTTTCATCGCTTGTACAGCGGCGCACCTGCCCTGTCCCGGAGCCCGTAGGAAAGAGGACTTCCAGGGTGGCCCTGCGATCGTTGATCTTTGCGGGCACCAGGAAGAGGATTCCCTCCGGAATTTCCTGCCTGGAGCTGATGCTGACCATCTGATCATTCAGTTTGGGCCAGAGGGAGGGCACATAGCCGTAGACAGTGCATTCCATCCAGTCCACGAGAATATCATCCACGGGTCCGAGAAACAGGAAGGGGTTGGAAGGCTCCTTCTGGCTGGAGACCAGAAGGAATCCATCCGCATAGGAAAAGTAGTCCATTTCCGAATGGGACATGGAGTAGGAAAAACCAAAGGTGTGATCCTCTGAAGGGGATCCGGAAGATTCCATGGGGACATCTTCCTGAGAGACGAGGGACGAGGTTCCGCTGCTTTGTGCGGGGGCTTCGGTGGAGCCGGAATCCTGGGAAATGAGGGATGAAACGCCGCTGCCCTGATCCGGGGCTGCAGAGGAGCCGGAATCCTGGGAAATCATGGATGAGGAGCTGATACCCGGATCGGGCTGCCCTGTGGATTCCGTATCCTGGGAAATGAGGGAAGAAGTGCCAGAGGAGGGGAACTCCCAGGGGTCCCTGCTGCCGGGGACCGGGGCACTAGACAGGGATTCCACATGGGCCTCATTCTGATCCGGACGGTCTCCTGTGAACTGACTGGCGGTGGGATTGCTGAGCACGGGCCCTTTTCCTTCTTTATAAGAAGCGTATTGACGCACAAAATCATCCAGTCCGGGAATCAGACCGGTGAAATAGCCGGGGAAGCGCTGCTCCAGATTGTAATTGAGCAGTTTGTTGGGAAAGAAGACGCCCAGACCAGTACCATTGTAGGTGCCGCCTGAATTGTAGAGAATGATATCATTATAGCGCTGCTCGGCATCGGAAAAATCGACGGAAAAAAAGGAAGAACAGGTGTAAAACAGATCCTGCATGTCCACCATGTCCCATGTCACGGCATCCGGCGTCATGTCCTCGCTTTTGCTGGAGCGGTCATGGAGCCGGTCCCTGGCGCGGGAGAGGTCCAGTGTATTTTCAGGGGTAAGCTGATGTGCCACTTGTTCCATGGCATCGCTCAGGGGGCGGATAAAATCCGGCAGGCGGTCGAGGTCGATGGCGGAAATGGCGCTGCCTTCCTCTTCTGAAGAGTAGGTCTGGGCAAAAGCGATGGCCAGGGACTGGGGATCAGTGTCGGGGCCTGAGGAGAGGATATTCAGCAGATTGACGGAGGTCAGGGTATTGGCTGTCAGCAGATCCTCTGAGGAGATCAGAGCGGAACTGTAGGGCTGCAAGGCAGCGGCAAACTCCACATTGGACATCATGCATCCATGCAGAATGACCATGTCAAAATGCAGGGAGGTTCCCAGAGCGCTTTGCGCCCGTCGAAGCGCCCGCTCCAGGTCTGCAGCCTGAAGGGACTGTCCCGGGTAGTTGCTGTCGACCATCAGCCCTGCAGCAGCTCCGGCGCCATGGTCGTAGAGGTTTAGAATGATGTGTTCAGCGGGATAGTTCTGCAGTGAGGAGACGATAAAGTCCGTCAGTGTGGTGGAGGCGGCCATGGAAGGATTTCCCATGGACTGATCAGAGGCGATGCCTTCTCCGCCGAGCACCAGAGAATGCACCACGCCGTTTTCCAGATAGTTTTCTCCACTGTTCCAGGAACCGCTGCCGCCCACCATCACACAGATGTTGAACTGGGCACCGAGGCCGCTGGCGATCAGTTCATCGATTTCCGTTTGAACAGGGTTTTCCAGGTTCTCGCCGGAAGCATACAACAGATAAGTGACGCTGCCCTCGGCAAGGGCGGGGATGGAACAGAGAGCCAGCAGAAGGAGGCAAAGCAGCAGCTGGCGGATAATGAGGTTTTTCATGACATCACTCCGTTTCTGTGGTCTGGGGAAGCAGTAAACCAGACCGGATAACTGTCATTATATCGGAATCTTCGGCGTTTGTCCCGGAAAGTTTCCGGGAACGGCAGGCTCCTTCCATCGCCGGGTACTTTCAAAAACGATGGATTGTTTATTGACGGGAAAATCACATACGTGATAAGATTCTTCACATGAAGCAAAGCAAGAAAAATAAAATGCTTATTGATATAATTTAACAGATTGGCAGGAGAATGCGGAATTCATAAGGGAGGCGGAGAAAGTGTGTTTCCGCAGAGCAGAAAGGGGTCCCCTGCAAATAATGATGAAAACAGCGACCTTGATCCATGACGCGGAATACACCATTGGGTGGATCCCCCGTCTGTACGGCTTTACTGAACACCTGGGGTGTGCGGTATATGGCGGAATCTACGAGCCAGAGCATCCTCTCGCTGATAAGTTGGGCTTCCGCAGGGATGTGCCGGCCATGGAGCGTGTCTTTGGGAGGCCGGTGGTACGCTATTCCGGGGAAAACATGTTTTCGGATTCAACGGGATAGTTTTTTAGCCCTTGGGAAAAGCAACCACATTCTCTGGACATTGCCTGGAAGACCAGGGAAACCAATCAGGAGGGGGTGCATGAATTCGTCTGCCGAGTGGAGCAGGCCGTGAGGTGATGTATGCCGTCAACCTGAGAACCCGTTGGGCACAGGAAGCCAGGGATGGGGTGGAGTATGCCACCCATCCCGGCGGAAGCTGGATGTCGGTTCTGCGCATCAAAATCGGCAGAAAGGATCTGCTGGGGATTCGGCTGAGGTGTTTGGGCAGTGAAATGGGTGGTCCGTGGCAAATCGGATAAAAACCGCATGGGAGTCTGAAAGGGGTGCCAATGGGGCGGCCTGGCAGATGAGATGGGTGGGCCCCGACATTGAGGCGGTGGCCAGCGGTTCCTCCCGTTCTGAAATACCGATATTCGGGGATTGGAAGGCTCCTCCTGCGCCATGCTGACAGGGTTAAGGTGGTATGTCTGGTACAGACGGTCAATGTCATCCTACCTCCGTTATGACCAGAAAAGGCGGAGGGGGTGCTGAGCGCAAACCATCCCTGATCCCTTTATTATGCCAGACGATACGGCAGGGCGGAGAAAAACCCGATACGTTTCATCCCGTGGCGGTATCCGGGAAGATGGAGGCTGGGCCGTGGCGCATGTGCCGGCACTGAGCCGGAATGTGGCCCGGTTTTTCCCGTGGTAACCGGATGCGCAAAGGTGGGAAGAAGCCGGAGAAACACAAGAGGTTTACGGATATGGAGGAGAAGCTGTGTGCGCAGGAAACTGGGAATCTTAACAGTTCTGTGGGTCTGCTGTTCAGTTCTGATTCTGATGTGCGGTGCATATGCCCAGACACCCTCCTCTCAGGAGCAGTTGATCAAAGGAACAGAAAGCTGGACCCGGGTGGTCTCGATTCTGGGAAAGAACTATCTGTATTACGCCCAGAATTCTCCGGAATGGGCAAAAATGATCAGTGAGGAACACTCATCGGAACATATTCGTAGCTTTGGAGGATCGGGCTGCGTGGTGACGGCGCTGGCCATCGCGACAGTCAACTGCCTGCCTGTTGAGCGAATGAGCAAGATTGCCGACATTGCAAGGAATCCTGTTCAGGTGGATACGCTTTCGCTGACAAGATACCGCGGGTACGTGAAGGGCAGGTTTGCTATCCGGACCCTTGCGGATACAGTACGGTACTGGCCTCTGGTTCTTGGAAACATTGCGGCAGGAAACAACCGGCTTGGCCACCGAAACGCGCAGGGGCCGGGATTCTATT
>CACYCQ010000002.1:0-2899 GCA_902772995.1 uncultured Eubacteriales bacterium | reverse complement strand
GTGTCCTCTGCAAGGGCAACGGAGAAAAGAAGAAGCAGCGCAATAAGAACGAGTGAGATCTTTTTCATCGAAAATATCCTCCTAAGTTTTTGATCGCTGAATGCTTTGGCATGATAACACATCACTATAGTGAAGTCAAGCGGCTCTTTACAGAAACTCTGTACCGGGATAAAATAATAAACATATAAAAATCAAAGAGGAGGAAGAACCACGTGCCAGGCAAAAGGGGCAAAGGGAGATCTTCGGTGGATGATTGTTTCCTGCGGCCGAATGGAGTAAGATACTCTTCAGTCGGCGCCGGAGTGCGCCTGACAACTACAGCAGATGATCGGGGGAATCAGAGAAGTGTTTGGAGTTAACTTGTTGCTTGCAGGTGTGGCGGCATGTCTGCTGGTGATGGCATTTCATCCGGGGGCCCGGGAAAAGTGGCTGGGATGGAAGCCGGGAAGTGCCCTGGAAGCGCGTCTTTGCAGGGTACACCTTCCATATTGGCCGGTGTTTTTCCTGATTCTTCTCACAGGCCTTGCGGTGCGCATCTACCGGTTCGGAGTATTGCCCTATGGCTCCAACCAGGACGGCATCCGTGCAGGAGTGGAGTCATTTTTCCTTCTCAGAAACGGGGTGGACAGCGCCGGAAACAGCTGGCCCACCTATTTTGAGGCATGGAAATACACCAATATGTCCACCCTGTATTCCTATCTTCTGATTCCCTTTCTGAAGGGGATGGGACTGAGCATCCTGTCGCTGCGGCTTCCGATGCTGCTGATATGCTGTGGTTCCCTGCTGATTCTCTGGGATCTGACCCGGCGGCTGTCGGACAGAAACTGCGCTCTCATGGTGCTGCTGGTCGCGGCCCTGAATCCGTGGCATATCATGATGAGCAGGTGGGCGATTGAGTCGAACCTGATGCCGCATGTGTTCCTGCTGGCGGTGTATCTGATGGTCATCGGCCTTCGCCACCGGCCTGTGCTCTTCCTGTCCATGGCGGTTTTCGGACTCGTCCCCTATGCTTATGGCCCATCGGCATTCTTTGTTCCGGTGTTCCTGCTCATCATGGCTTTTTTTCTGGTGGGTACCAGAAAAATCGGGATAGGCTCCCTGATTGTCTGTTTTCTGGTCTTTGGCGCAGTCGCCTGGGCGTATTACATGACGCTGGCGATCAACGTGCTGGGATTGGAAAGCATGAGAATCGGGCCTTTTACCCTCCCTTCCTTACCGCTGTCCAACCGGTCCACGGAAATCGCCCTGGCCTCGAAGGAGCCGCTGGCGGAGATGGGAGAATATTTCCTCGTGTTTCTCCGGCACTTTTTCCAGATCTGGCCGGAACACAGTCCGTATGATGCCGTGAACTGGGCGGATGCCCTGTTCCGGTTTACCAGCGTGTTTTATACCTTTGGCTTCTTCTGGATGTGGAAGCGGCGCAGAGTGCTGGTCGCCAGGGGGGAGGATTCCCGCTTTCAGACGATGACGATGATCCTGTTTGCGTGGCTGGCAGGTGCCGCTTTCTGCGGTTCCCTGGTGTTTGCGAATATTATCCGGATCAACTGCCTGTATTATGTGCTGATTCTGGCACTGGGTGTGACGCTGTACCAGATGAGCAGACGGCTGAAAACGGCGGGGGCTGTCGCCATGGCCATGATTATTGGATGCTTCCCTTTCTTTGTCAGGGACTATTTCGGCGAAAAACAGCAAAGCGACATTGCCGCCTATTTCCACAAGGGACTGTATCAGGCGCTGGTGGACACCAGAAACATGGATTATGATAATTATTATCTGTGCTTTGGCGAAGATGTGGAGCAGCGGATTCTCTGGCCGCAGCTGGTGTATGCCCATGAGATCGATTATGATGCCTTTACCGAGAAAACCTATTTGACGGACAGCAAGGGCAACCTGACTGACTGGTACTATACGGAAAGATATCAGTTTGTCACGGACCCGGAGACGTTTGAGGCGGATCCGTATGCCTGTGCAGTGTATGTGTGTGACAATTTAGAGGACTATCGGAAAAAATTCCCGGAGGAGGAGTATGAGATCCGGGAGTATGATTACTACTTTACGGCATATCCCAGATACTGGATGGACTGAGGAGGACGGCGATGACTGTGATCACCGGATGGAGTACGCTGGTACTGTGCATCATCTTTCTGGTACTTTTCAATGATCCCAGGCTGCAGAGCAGGACTGAAATGAGCCTGTCCTCTCACAGGCGCTTCTGTCTGATTGTGGGTGCGGCCGCGTGCTGCCTGCGGCTGCTGTTTCTGGTGGGAATTCCGGAAGGAATCTCCGCAGAGGAGGCCCTGACCGGGGTTCAGGCCAGGATGCTCTGGAAGACCGGGCATTTTCTGCGTGCAGGTGCCCTGACGACGCAGCTGCCCCAATGGACAGGGGAGAGCACGGGACCGCTTCTGGCTTACCTTACCGCGCCTTTTGTGGGCATCTTTGGCATGAGCGCATTCATGACCCGGCTTCCCCTGGCGCTCATGTCCTGTCTCGCTCTTCCTGCCTTTTACGGGATCGGGAAGGAGCTTTCGGGAAGGCGGCTTGGAAGAAATCTGCTGCTGATTTCCGCATTTGCCCCGCTGTATGTGATCAGTGCCAGACTGACCGCAGGTGCGAACCTGGCGCTGTTTCTTCTGCCGGTCTGCCTGTACTGCCTGCTGAGGGGGTTCCGTCAGGTTCCTTTCATGTTCGCGGGCATGGTCCTGACCGGGCTGATGGCCTATTCTCAGGATCTGTACCTGCTGATTGCCCCGGCACTGGTGCTCATTTCCGCAGTTCTCTATCTGCTCTGTCTCAAAGGACGCGCCCGGCTTGCAGCCCTGGGGGCGTTTGCCCTGGGAGCGCTACTGAGCATTCCGGCCGTGCTGACGCTGCAGGTGAATCTGGCCCCGGATGCTGC
>CACYCQ010000001.1:0-8703 GCA_902772995.1 uncultured Eubacteriales bacterium | reverse complement strand
GGCGAGGCACTGGCCCCGACCATCATGAGGGTGGCGGAGGCTATCCAGAACCTGGTGGATAAGTTCAATGCCCTGAGCCCGGCACAGCAGCAGCTGATCGTGAACATCGGCCTGGTCGTGGCGGCCGTCGGGCCGGTGCTGGTTATAGTCGGGAAGCTGATGTCGTCCATCGGGACCATCATGACATGGGCCCCGAAGATTGCGAATCTGTGCACAACGGCTGTCGGCTGGGGGCCGAAGATAGTGTCGGCGATCAGTGTTGTGAAGGGGGCGCTTTCTTCGCTCTGGGCATTTATGCTTGCCAACCCCATCACCATTATCATTGCCGCCGTTGCCGCCCTGGCTGCGGCGTTTATTTATCTGTGGAATAACTGCGAAGGCTTCCGCCAGTTCTGGATCAACCTGTGGGAGAACATCAAACTGGCAGTCACCACGGCAGTGGAGGCGATCGGCGCATTTCTGACCGCTGCCTGGGAGACGATCACCGCAGCATTCCAGACCGCCTGGACGGCGATCAGCGGGTTTTTCTCCGGCATCTGGCAGGGACTTCAGGAAGTAGTGGCGTCTGTGACAGAGGCAATATCCGCGGCTATCACTGCCGCATGGACGGCAATCTATGAATTTTTCGAGCCGCTGCTTACCGGGCTGCAGTATCTTTTCGAGACAATATGGCAGGCCATCCAGATCATCATCGGCATGGCGCTGGATGCCATCAGCCAGAAAGTGCGGGAGATCTGGAATGCGATAGCCGCTTTTCTGACCCCGCTTCTGGAAGGGTTGAAGAATACCGTCCAGAAAGTCTGGAATGCCATAAAGACAGTAGTCGCCGCAGCGCTGAACGGCATCAAATCCATAGTCACAACCGTGTGGAACTCGATAAAAAGCGTAGTCACCACGGTGCTGGAAGCCATAAAGTCCGTGGTTACAGCGGCATGGAACAACATCAGGAATGTGATCACAACGGCCATGAACGCCATCAGGTCCACGGTGCAGGCCATGTGGAACAACGTGAAATCGGCCATCCAGGCCAGGATCAGCCAGATCGTTTCTGTGATCCAGTCCGGCTTCAACAACGCGGTCAACTTCATCAGGGGGCTGGCAGGCCAGGCGTATTCCTGGGGCCGTGACCTTATCATGGGCATTGTCAACGGCATCCGGTCCGCCATCGGCGCAATCGGGGATGCCTGCCGGAGCGTGGCTGACGCCATCCGCTCCTTCCTGCATTTCTCCGTGCCGGATGTAGGCCCGCTGACTGACTACGAGAGCTGGATGCCGGACTTCATGAAAGGCCTGGCAAAAGGCATCGAAAAGAGCAGGGGGCTTGTGGCTGATGCGATGGAGGGAGTTGCAGGGACGATGAACCTGTCGCCGGTGCTGAATGCTGCCGGATCCGGGGCCATGACGGCAGGAAGGACGGACATGGGTCTTCTTACCCAGCTCATGGATGCCGTATCCGGGCTGGACACAAATAACGGCGGCGATATCACGATCCCTGTGTATATCGGGCAGGACCGCATCGATGAGATCGTGGTCACGGCAGCCCAGAGGGCGGCCTTCCGCTCAGGAGGACGATGATGTTTCACGAATTATATGTAAACGGCACCTTGCTCCCAAGGCCTGATGAAAGCCTGGATTTTGAGAGTAAGAAGCTGAAAACGGAGTATGAGACGGAGGCGGGTACCACGCTGGTCTCCGTCCGCAGGGAATCAAAGCTGACGGTCAAGGGGAAATGGACGCTGACCGGAAGGTGGGCCGGAAAATTCCGGGAGTGGGCGGCAGGGGACACTGTAAATGTTTCCTGCTTCTTCCCGGACCCGGCCATCTTATCCGGCCATGAATGCCAGTTCACCATCACGTCAGAGAAGCATGTCAGGCTGTCACGCGAGCAGCTTGGCACAAACGGCCTGTACCAGATAGCGGTTGAAATCACGGAGCTTTAGGAAAGGGGGGACGCAGCCATGTATGAAGTCACGGACGGGTACCGGGAAGCCATGGGAAAGCCGGTGCAGCGGCACCGCGTCAGGGGAACCTGCGGCCTTGTTGGTTTTACGGAGGACAACATCCTGTCCGGCTCCTTTTCTATTTCCGGTCAGTGCTCGGACAGCTCAATGGTGCAGATCGGGCAGGTCTACACATCGGAGCTGAAAGCGACGTTCCTTAACAGCACGCGCCTGACCCGCTACATGGTCAAGGGAGCGGAGATAGAGGCAAGCTTCGGGATGATGGCGGACACGGGGGAGTATGATTACATCCCGCTCGGCGTCTTCACAGTATCCAAAGCAAGCTGGGCAAGTTCCGGCGTGGAAGTCACGGCCTATGACAACATGTCGAAGCTGGACAGGAAATTTGACACCAGGAAGATGTCAGGAAAACCCTATGAGCTGATGGAGCTTGCCTGCCATAGCTGCGGATTGGAGTTTGGCATGCGGCCGGCAGATTTTGATTCCTTCGCCAACGGCACAAGGACGCTGAAGCTGTATGCCGATAATGATATCGGGACCTGGCGCGATTTCGTCTCCTGGGTCGCCCAGGCGGTCGCCTGCAACGCCTTCGCCGATAGGAGGGGCAGGATTGTCCTTAGGGCTTACAACCAGGATCCGGTGGATACTATCGATACTGCAGGGCGCCTGAATGGCAGCACCTTCGATGATTTCGAGACCCGTTATACCGGTCTTTCCGTAGTCAGCATATCCGATCAGAAGACCAGCTACTACTCCCTGGAAGAAGATGACGCGCTGACCTACAACCTCGGGTCAAACCCCTTCCTGCAGGAGGCGGATGGGGGCACGGTGGAGGACATGTGCCGGGAAATCCTGTCCGCCATGCAGCAGATCTGCTATGTCCCCTTCTCCGTGGAGATGATCGGGAACCCGGCCTACGACCTCATGGACTGTTTTGTGTTCGAGGGAGGCTTCGCTGACGGCGGCAAGGTTTCCTGTATGACGAAGTATACCTTCCGCTACAACGGGAAATACAGCTGCGCCGGAGTCGGGTCAGATCCAGCGCTGGCAACGGCAAACAGCAAGAGTGATAAAAACATTGCCGGGCTCATGGAGGCGGTGTCCTCCATCACAAGCTCCATCAACCGCCTGATCTACGACTACAATACCGGTCCCATCACTGTAGGGCAGGATGAGCAGACCATGGGGATGCTGAACTACTTCATCTCGGAAAAGGCAGACCTGGAGGGGCATTTCCTGATGCACTACACGGCATCGGAGCCAACAAGGCTGGTAGTACGTATCTACGACCAGGTGACGGAGGAGCTGTACTCCCCGCTGGAATACGACATCCATGAGGGGGACGGCACCATCGGAATCCCACACGCCTACCTGGGCAGGGACATTGGCATCCATTCGGCCTATGTGACCGCCCAGGTGTTATCCGGTGAAATGCTGGTGGACACGAGGGGCGCGTTTTTCTCCATCGATGCCGGCAACTTTGCCCAGGCTGTGGACGACATACCGATGGATGTCCGGGACATTACCATGCGGCAGCTCCTTGAATCCAACGGCCCCGACCAGATATGGATCGCCGGCATCGAGGATGGAAAGATGCTGTCAAGTTACAGGGAGTACCAGGAATCCTATTCAAAGCCGCCCGTCTGGACGGGGGCATACACTCCCGGGGCGGCTCTGGACGCTGCCATCGAGTTTGACGGAACCTGGGTCCTCCGGGAAGGGGAGGACAAATACACCATCGAGACGGAAGACCAGCCCTGGTACTTCTGGATCACGCCTGACCATAAGCTCTGGGGGCAGCCGGGGGACAATGAACCGAACAGGATCGAGCTGGCGGATGATGTAATAAAAGTCTCCGCATGCAAAGGATACAGTTCCAACATTTATCCGGAACAGGACCAGGGCCTGATCTGCGCCTATATTAAGTCAAATGGCGGAGTGTATTACCGCCAGTATATCCGTAACGCGGTCGGTGAGGGCAGGCAGTGGATGAATGAGGTACAGATTGAGTCCGGTGAGGCGTGGGATGATATCCGCGTCCACAGGCTGAACGACTACCGGGTCTCCTTCGTCCTGTCAAACAGCACCCATAACGTATGGCTCATATCCGGCCGCACTTACGTGGCAAGGTCAGTGCTTCCTGAGAGGCCGAATGTGTATCTTGACGGCACGCCGCTCTGCTGCTGGCTGACCCCGCAGGAGCATGCAATGTTTTCAGGCACGGCTGTCATATCTGATTATTCCTCTGTGGCAGAGCCGCAGGAGCGGTATGACATGACTTTCGCCTGGGCGTCCACCGTGAGGCTGTATGAACAGACACTGGACAGCTTTAAGAACTGTATCACCGTCACGGTAAGGGGCGAAGAAGTAAGACGGGAGGATTTCAGGGTGCGGATGGAGGGCAACGTCATATCCGTCATCCTGGATGAACCTGTCTGGGGAACGGTCCGGATATCCTGGAACGAGTTCAACATGATCCTTGACCTGGATGACGGAAGGGCGGTCTTCAACATGACGACCAGCCACAGCTATACCTGGGAAGTATCAAGGACGAAGAGCGCTGCCCTTAAGGAGAAGGGAGCCATAACGCTTGATGGTACTGCTGAAATCGAAGCCACTCCCGTTGAAAAGCTGAAGGTCTATGAGAAGGAGCAGGCATCCGTAACACTGGACGGCACGGCGGTGCAGGAAGTCCGTGCAGTTATCTATTACCGGAACACGCTGGAAACGGAGAACCCGGAAGCCACCCTTGACGGGACAGCAACTTTCGTGCTCCATGACAAGTCCGACCAGCCGATCTGATAAGTGGAGGAGATTATGAATATAAAAGCGAATATCCCCGTGAGGATCGAAAACACCTACCATTTCAGGCTGACCGGCCCGGACGGGGAAGTAAAGCAGGAGGCGGTATGCCACAACCTGCTGACAAACAACATCCAGACGGCAAGGGCGATGATGACCCTTGCCCTGGGTTCCGGCACAAGGGAGCCCGCATCCTCTGACACGGCGCTTGCCCATGAGCTTTTCCGCATTGGCGTGTCGGAGATCACATCCCGCCTGATAAACCAGGACAAGGTGGTCTACGGCCTGAAATTCGTGTTTCCGCCGACGGCATCCTATGTCGGCACGATCACGGAAGCCGGGCTCTTTTCCGGCAGCACCATGTGTACACACTGCCTGATCCGCGACGCGGAATCGCATCCGATCAGCATTGAGAAAACCAGCTACGACAACCTGGAAGTCAACGTGACGGTCGAGGTAACCGCATCCCTTGGAGAGATCTTTGAGGAGAAGCTGGCGGGCTACGTGCCTTCCCTTAACTGCACCACGTTTACCAACTATGTGGCGGGACTCCTGGTCAATGTCATGATCGCCTACAGGCTCTGTACGGGAGGGAACGGCGCGCCTACCACTGAAACCTTCCCTTCCAGGAATACGAACTACGGCTATATCCTCCACAACCTTCCGAGAAACTGGGTGGGGGACCGGGGGAGCTGCCCGAAGGGCTTCATCAATTCCTCCGGCCACTATGTGTTCCGGGCGGATTACCGCGTGGAGGCATCGGAGTACAACACCCATTACTACCGGTTCATCTCACCGGTCATACAGCTGTACTGGCCGTACGGCACGCACAATGACGTCCTGAGCTTCTATGTGGACATGGTCAAGTCCGGCCTGTTTACCAGGCAGCCCTGCAGGGATTTGCGGGCCGGGACCGGTGACGGTTCGACAAAAGATTTCTGGATCCCGATGAACTATTTCAAGGAGCGCACGGAGAAGATCTATATAAACGGCGTGGAGCAGGTACGCGGCGTTGACTACACGGTGGATAACTTCGCAAACAGGGACAGGATGCCGGAGCTGATGTGGATCACGGAAGCGGACTGGGAGAATATAAAGATCACCGGCGAACCCGGCCAGAACACGAGGGTGGGCTCATCACAGATCCAGCTGAGGCCGGATGACAACTTCTCCGTCATCTCCCTGGACTACGCGGCGAGGTGCACGCATTTTTCATCTGCACATCCGCTGACCATCGACTGGGGAACACCCAGGAAGTGCGACCATGTGTACGGTTCCTTCTACTACAGGGGCCTTTCCGCCATCCGGATACAGCATTCTTCTGACGGGGCCAACTGGACGACCGACCATGAGCTTGACCTGACGCTTTCCAATTCCCAGAGGTCGCAGACCATTGAGGAGAGCTGGGAAGGGGTAAGCGCAAGGTACTGGCGGATCCTGCCGGTGTGCGGCAGCTCCTATAGCGACACGAACTATGCTTACTTCAACGGCGCCAACGCCTACTTCGGGCACAGGGCGGTGACCAACCTCCATTTCAAAACAGCGCCGTCCGAAGGCGACATCATAACCGCTGACGTGGAGACAGACATCCCGTACAAGAGCGCGGATTTCATTTTCGTTTTCACCCATGACATTTCATTGAACATCGGATAACGGGAAGGAGGAGGGT
This sequence comes from uncultured Eubacteriales bacterium, assembly GCA_902772995.1. GTDB lineage: Bacteria > Bacillota > Clostridia > Christensenellales > Aristaeellaceae > Ventricola. Next base: position 2,271 of record CACYCQ010000001.1, on the reverse strand, counting down.
ATGGCCATATCGATAGAAAAACGGATCGACCTGACGGAATACCTGGACAATCCTGACCCGGAAATCGTGGAGCAGCTATCCATCATCCACGAATCCTCTGATGGTGAAATCGTCCAGTATTATATTACACCGTCCAACAAGACCCAGGGGGATAAAAACTCCACGGCGATCGGCGTCTATGACAGGGATACGAAAACCTGGTCCTACCATGATTATGATGAGCTTGTGTGGGGGAAACCGAAGCACAGGATATGCGGCAACCGAATCGAACGGCTCGGCGTGAAGGCCTTCCCCGGCATCGGGGCAATCGCTTTTTACAAGCTGGCGCACAGGAAGATCACGAGGATCGTGGCCCCTGTGAACAAGAGGAAAGAAGAAAACGCGCCGCCGGTTCTATCCGCCGTGGTGAACCCGGATGGAACCGTCACATTTACCCTTACGCCTCCAAAAAAACCGAAGTACGAATGCTACCGGATCGTGATGGAGAACGGCATCTTTCAGGAGGATTATATCACGTATGAGCTGGAGCTGACAGTGCCAAAACCCCTTGTGTCCGGCACGTATAAGTGTTTTGCCATCGGGTATGGCGGTGAGGGGCAGCTTTATTCGAAGGACAGCGAAGCGGTGTCCCTGGAACTTGAGGGGGAAATGGATGAATACGAAGCTCCGTTCTATTCCAAAGCAGAGCTTAAGGCGCTTCTTGGAATCAGTTGAAGGGAGGAGAGTATATGGTCCAGATTAACGGCAGCACCATCAGGATGACAAAGGGCGATACTTTGGAGGCTGTGGTGGAGATCCTCCTTGCGGATGGAAGTAAGTACGAGGTTCAGGAAGGCGACCGGATCCGCTTCGCGCTGAAACGGAAATATTCGGACAGGTGTGTGCTGATCAGGAAGGATATTGACCCGGACACACTGGTTCTGCTCCTTGAGCCGGAAGACACGAAATGCCTGCGGCCGGACTGGGTACCTTATGTGTATGACATTGAACTGGTATCTGCTGACGGCAGGGTCGATACCTTTATCGACAGGGGGAAGTTTATCGTGACGGAGGAGGTGGACTAAAGGTTATGGCAGAGCAGAAGATTACGGGCCGCCTGTCGATACCGAGGGGTTACAGCGCCTATGAAATCGCTGTCCAGGAGGGCTTCGAGGGCACTGTGGAAGAGTGGCTCGAAAGCCTGAAAGGCGGGAAGGGCGAGCCCGGCGAGGCAGGTCCCAGGGGGCCAAAGGGAGAACCCGGTGAGAAAGGGGACCAGGGCAGTCCGGGCAGGGATGGCGCAGCAGGCCCGCAGGGCATCCGTGGAGAAAAGGGAGAACCAGGAGAAAAGGGGGACAAAGGAGACCGCGGCGAACAGGGCCTGCAGGGTCCTCCCGGTTCCCAGGGCATCCGTGGGGAAAAAGGTGAGAAAGGAGATCCCGGTGAAAGAGGTCCGCAGGGTATTAAAGGCGATACCGGAGCGACAGGCCCGCAGGGGCCGAAGGGCGATAAGGGAGATAAAGGCGAGGCTGGCGAGCGGGGGCTGCAGGGCGCGACAGGGCTGGAAGGACCCCAGGGGCCGAGAGGATATAAAGGAGAACCCGGTGAAAAAGGGGAACCAGGCGAACGCGGCCCGCAGGGACTGGCCGGAGCAGCCGGTCCGCAGGGCCCAAGAGGAGACAAGGGTGATAAAGGCGAACAGGGAGAGAGAGGCCCCCAGGGAATCACCGGCGAAACCGGGGCAACAGGTCCGCAAGGCCCGAAGGGTGATAAGGGTGATAAAGGTGACCAGGGTGAAAGAGGGAGCCAGGGCATCCAGGGCGTAGCCGGTCCGCAGGGGCCAAGGGGCCTGAAAGGCGAGAAAGGCGACCAGGGGGAACCCGGTGAGAGAGGACCGCAGGGGAGCCAGGGCCTGACCGGTCCGGAAGGACCAAGAGGCCCAAAAGGTGAGAAAGGCGACCAGGGAGAGCCTGGCGAGAGGGGGCTGCAGGGCATCCCCGGTGAAACCGGCCCGCAGGGACCGAGAGGTTACAAGGGGGATAAAGGCGACCCTGGCGAGAAGGGAGAGCGTGGACCTCAGGGTCCCCAGGGCGAACAGGGTATTCAGGGCTTGAGGGGCCTGCAAGGAGAACCCGGGGAAAAAGGCGAGAAAGGCGACCGTGGACCACGGGGCATCCAGGGCGAAACCGGACCGCAGGGAGCAAGAGGTGAAAAAGGTGATGCCGGCCCCAAGGGTGACAAGGGTGATACCGGCCCTAAAGGTGAGGATGGAGCCAGGGGCGATACCGGGCC